>JBKQMS010000010.1:0-93927 GCA_052326485.1 Thermoplasmata archaeon
CGTGGGCCCGCTTCCACGTGGGCGGCCTTGCGTTCACGGTGATCGACGTGGCGTTCGTCTACTTCGTCATCGCCGGCCAGTGGACGGCGTACGCCCGGGCCCGCCGCGTCTATCGCGCCCTTCCGAAGGAGCCGTAGTCGGCTCGTCCGGAACCTCTCCCCGTTCCACCACGGCCCCTCCGCGGATCCGGTAGTACTGGAGCGGGTGCCGCAGGTACTCCTCGAAACAGAGCGCGTCCCGGGCGCGGTCGCGGGCCTCGGGAGCCCCGGGGTCCCCTTCCCGCACGCAAAGCCCGTGGCTCCGGAGGGTCTCGCACTCGGGCGGCTCGTAGCCGCGACCTCCGTCGTGCAGCGTGATGTGCTCGACCTGGTAGCGGGTGACCGCCTCGTCGAAGTCGGGAGCCCCACGGAACGCGTCCACGATCGTCTCGAAGTCAGCGCCCGCCCGGTGGAGGAACGCCGCGACGCAGAACCGCCCGGAGTGCGACAGGTTCTCGCCCTTCTGCAAGGTCCTCTGCATGCGACGGAGGCAGGGAGGGAAGAGCTCCGGACGCACCGGGCCTCCACGGAGCTCGGGCCGCGCGACGGGCGCCGGCGTTCGGCGGGCGAGCTCGCTCAGGAGGTCCCCTTCCCGCTCCCGTACCTCCCCCACCACGTCGTCCGCGAGCGGAAGCGGCTCGGCGAGGCGGAGGCGGACCGCTTCCTGGAGGAGGCGGGCGGCGCGGGCCGGCCGGACCGCGACCGACCCTCGTCGCAGTGCCTGCCTCGGGAGGCGGAACTCCGCCTCCCGGATCGGTACCGAGAGACGCAGGTAGTCCACGAGCGGCACCTCGACCCCGTCCGGGCCCGGCGCGAACGAGAACCCGAGGCGGCGGGCGACCTCCGAGAGCTCCTCGACGGGGACCGTCAGGAGTCGGGCGTGGTTGCGCTTGGCCTCGGCGACGGCCCACCGACGCAACGCCGCCGGCGTGGCGGAGGCCGACAGGACGAGGCGGGCGAACAGGAACGAGAGCAGTCGGACGCTCGGGTCGGCGCGCGCGAGCTCCTCGAGGTCGCGGCTGCCGCGTGGGTCGTCGGCGGCCGCGAGGATCCGGGCCCGTCCGAGCGCGCGCGCGGGCGCGAACGCACCGTCCGAGAGGAGCGTGCGGACCGACACCGCCAGCTCTCCGAGGAGCGTTTCCGCCCCCGGTAGGAACGGGTACTCCGCGAAGAGCGAGCGCTCGTCTAGAGGAGCCGAGGCACGAGGAACTGCCATACGAGTAACACCAGTACAAGCAGGGAGGAGACCGTCACCGCACGGCCGGCGAACTGGTCGAGCCGGGCCGCGCTCCAGGCGCGACGGACTCGCGCCGCCACCGACGCGGCGAAGTCCCGGAAGAGGAGCCCGCCGTCGAGCGGGACCAGGGGCAGTGTGTTCGATAGCCCGAGGAGGAGGTTCATCCATGCCAACCAGTACAGCATGTTCGCCAGGATCCAGAAGTTGCCCGAACCGAGGACCGCGAGCGGGCCGCTGAGGTGGAAGAACCCACTCGTCGACCCCCCGACCGGTTCGAGCCCGCCGAGGGGCAGGATGAGCCAATACACGGTACCTACCACCGTGCCCTGGTCGCTCCCGGCGGGCCAGACCAGGACCTGCTTCAGCTCTGGAGGCGTCAACCCAAGGACGGCCACGCCGAGGAAACCGCGGGTCTTGTTGTTGGGGTTGGTCGCGAGCAGGACCGTGGTCGAGACCGTGTGACCCAGACTCGCCGAATAGAACACGAGGGGGACGGTCTCTCCGGGCGTGGTCTTCGCTTCCGCCGCCTGGAAGTTCGACCAGGTCGTCGTCACGGTCCCGTTGAACGAGGTGATGATGTCCCCTGGCGCGAGGGTCGCGTTCGCGGCTGGCATGCCCGCCTCCACCGACTGGATCCCGATCCCGTTGGCGTTCGGGGCCACGGAGGAGGCCACGAGGCCTGAGAGGAGGGCGAAGAACAGAACCGTGAGCGCGAAGTTCGCGAGGACCCCTGCGGCGGCGACCCGGTCCCTCCGACGGCGGGAGGCGGCGAGCATCTCGGCGTCGTCCTGCTCGACGAAGGCCCCGACTGGTACGACGAACCAGAGGATCCCCAGGCTCTTCACGCCGATGCCCTGGGATCGGGCCATGACGCCGTGGCAGAGCTCGTGAAGCACGATCCCGACCACGATCGCGATGATGCCGTAGCCGATCGGGATGATCGGATTGATCCCCGGCAAGCCGACCGCCTCGGAGACGGAGGGTGCTTGGGCCGGCGTCAGCCGGAACGACTCGATCGCCCCGAAGACGAGCAGGCCGATGATCGTCGCCATCGAGACGACGGCGAGAGCGATCCCGAAGTCCCCGGCCGCGGTCCAGAACCGCTTGAATCGGCCCCACCGGTCGAGGGCCGAGCGCCCCCGCTGGGTCTTGAGCATTAGGGCGGGCCCGAAGAGCGACAGCGGGCGGTCGGGCCCGAGATGCCCCGTTCGATAGAGGGCGTAGACGACGGCCGCGTAGAGTAACACGACGGCGAGGGCGATCTCGTAGCCTAAGTAAGGGTCCACGGCGCGTTCCGCGCTCCCCACGTCTCGGCTTGGTTAAGAGGTCTTGCGGACCGGAGTATCGGTAAGGAGGTTATGTCGACGCCTCAATGGGGTCCGGCGAGGATATGGAACACGGGTCGCTAAAGCGCGAGGTCATCCTGGCGATCGTGGTTGCCGTCGTCCTCCTCGCGGCGGCCACGCCGTACCAACGTTCGACGGCGGAGGGGACGAGTTCGTCCCCCCCAAGCATCGTCGTCGCGACGCCGCCCGTCGCGGTCAGCGGGTCTCCCTCACGAACTGCAGCGCCGGAGGTGGTGGTGGCCCCCCCGTTCTCTCCCGTCAAGGGCGTGGTCGCGCTCGGACCCGAGCCGCCGTCCGTTCCCGTCACGGTGGAGGTAGGGCTCGCCACTCCAGAGCCTGCGGCTCTCGCCGGTCTCGTTTCGGCCCTCTATGCGCCGGGCACCCCGGAATACCGCAACTTCCTCACGCCTTCCGAGCTCGCGGAACGGTTCGGACCCTCTGCCTCTGTCGTATCGGCGGCCCAGGGGTATTTCGAGCGGTTCGGTCTATCGGTACGGCCGAGCCCGGACCGCCTTCTCCTTACCGTGTCCGGCCCGAGCTCCCGGGTCGGGGCGGCGTTCGGGACGAACTTCGAGACCTACCGGAACGTCGATGGTCGGTCGTTCTTCAGCCACCCGACGGCGGCGACCCTCCCGTCCGTCGCCCCCTGGTCCGGCGTGTTTGGCCTCGGCAACGTGACGCCGTTCGTCCCCGCGGCCGGTGCCGCCATCTCTCGGCTCACCGCGGTCACCCCCGCTGCGAGCTGCGCCGGTTCCCAATTCGATCTCACGCCCTGCCAGATCTGGCAGGCGTACAACATGACGACGCTCATCTCGGGCGGGACGAACGGCTCGGGGTTCCACCTCGCCGTCGTGGACCCCTACAGTGCGGGCGAGTCCCAAAGCCAGCTCTCCATCGACCTGAGCCTGTTCGCCGCCGATAGTGGGCTCGCCGTGGGGTCCGTGAACTACCTCTACCCGGACCTCGCACCGGGGGATCTCAACGTGAGCTCGAACCCCGACTGGAGCCACGAGGATGCCTTGGACCTTGAGTGGGCGCGGGCCGCCGCGCCGGGTGCCACCATCGACATGACATTCTCGCCCGACGCCGGTCCCGGTCTCTACGCGGCCGTCGACTGGTTGGTCGCTCACCAGGCGGCCGACGTGATCTCGCTGAGCTGGGGCGAGCCGGACGTGGGGGACTACAACACGTACCTCACCCCCTGCTCGGTCGCTTGCAACGCGTCCACGGACGGGTCGTACGGCATCCTCGTGCCGGTCCTCGCGTTCGCCGCGGCTGAGGGGATCAGCGTTTTCGCCGCGAGCGGTGACTGTGGGGCTGCTGACGGGACCGCGACCGCATCGACCAATTTCCCGGCGTCGGTCCCCGATGTCACCGGGGTCGGGGGCACCCTCCTCGGCGTGAGCGACAACGGGACGTACCTCTCGGAGGTCGCCTGGAACGGCAACGCGAGCGGCGCCCTAGGACTGGGCTGCCACAATCAGGGCGGCTCGGGCGGCGGGTACTCGCCCTTCCCGCGCCCGGCCTGGCAGACCGGACTTCCGGCCGGCACGACCGGTCGCGGCGTGCCCGACGTCGCCCTCGACGCCAGCAACCCGGCCTTCCTCATCTACGGTGGGAATCCGACCGGGGTCCGCGGAACGAGCCTCGCGACGCCCATCTGGGCGGGTATCGCGGCGGACGCGGACCAGTACGTCGGCGGCCGCCTCGGACTCCTCAACCCGTCTCTCTACGCGATCGCTTCTTCCTCTTCCAAGTATGCCAGTGATTTCCACGACATCGTCCAAGGAAACAACGGCTATTCGGCCGGAAAGGGCTGGGACCCGGTGACCGGCCTCGGCTCTCCTCAGGTCGCGAACCTCGTCGTCGACCTGGCCCACGCCGGCTCCGTTCCCCCGAGCACCCTTGCGTCGTTCGTGTACGCGACCCCGCGGTTTGGCCCGGCACCTCTCACGGTCTCGTTCCACGTCAACGTGACCGGAGGGACCGGGACGTACCCTCTCGAGGGAGTCTCGTTCGGGGACTCGAACGCGTCGTTCGCCCCCGAGGGCGTGGCGACGTACACGTACGATGCCCCCGGGGTCTACCCGGCTCAGGCGTACGTTGCCGACTCGGTCGCGAACTACTCGCTTTCCCCGCCGCTCGCCATCGTGGTGGGAGGAGGGAACGCGATTGCGGTCACCTTGAACGCCTCGACGGCCCAACCCACCGTGGGGGCGTCGGTCCTCTTCTCGGTCAGGGTAACGGGTGGGGTCGCCCCGTACGTGTACAACTACTCCTTCGGGGACGGAACGTACTTCGACCGCCCATCGATCCCGAGCACGAGCCACGTCTTCGGCGCCGAGGGAAGCTTCTGCGCCGCGGTCGTCGTCTCGGACTCCGCGTCTCCGGAGAACGGGGGAGCGAGCGCGCGCGTCGCGATCGGCGTGGGGGGCGCCCCCGTTCCCGATTGTCGGAACGATACCCCGCTCACCATGGTCCCGACCCCCGGTCTCGGGGTGAGGGACGCGCCCGCCGACTTCCCCGACATCTTCTCCCTCTCGGGAGGGTCCACCGCCGCGGGCACCCTCGCCCCTTCCCTCCAGTTCCTCTCGACGGACCCGTACATCGCCGCGTGCGGGTGCGCGATCTTCCGCGCTCCCGGCAACTTCTCGGTGCATGGGTTCGCCAACGATAGCGAGAACGAGCAGGCGACCGCCACCACGAGCGTCACGGTCGCGCCCCCGCTCGTCGCGACGTTCACGGCGAACCGAACGATCGGTCCCGCTCCCCTCACCGTCGGTTTTCACGTGAGCGCGACCGGGGGCTACGGGGCCAATGCAAGCCTTACTGCATGGACCTTTGGCGACGCCACCGGAGCGGTCGGAGCGTCGGTGTCAGTCACCTACTCCGAGGCCGGACTGTACGTCGCTATCGGCCACCTTTCCGACCTTGGGCACGGGAACGCGAGCGAAGCATTCCTGATCGACGTGGCGCCTGCCGACCTAGCCCCCTTCACTCCCACGATGCACCTGGTTGCCTCTATCACCCCGGCGGTCGACGTGCCGCAGGGGACCGCGGTGAACTTCACCAGCGAAGCGGTCCTGGCGAACGGGTCCGTCATCCCGGCCGCCTTCCACTGGGGCATCGGGTCCGGCTCGGGGGCGAACCGGCCCTCGTTCGATTGGACCTACTCTTCGCCGTCCTCCCTCGCGGCCAACGGGACCCTCACGGTCACGGTGAGCGCGACCGATCTAGCCATCGGCGGGGTTGTCGACGCCACGCTCGAACTCCCCGGCTTCGCGGCGGCCGAACCCGGAGGGTTCCTTCCTCGGGTCAACGGCCTCGTCCTCGCCGACCACGGAGCACCGGCGTCCGGGGTCTCGCCCCTCGTGTGGAACGGTTCCGCGACCGTGACCGGCCCGGGGACCACCTCGGTGTTCTGGGCGTTCGGCAGCGGCAGCGAGAACCACTCCGCCACCGCTCAGCATTCGTTCGAGGCCGGCCGGTACACGGTGCTGGTGACCGCCGTCGACAGCTGGGGCGACAACGCCACCGACCTCTTTTCGGTCGAGGTCCTGGGCGGGCTCGAGCTCACGGCGTCCCTCTCGACTACCGCCGGGACCCCGCCACTCAACGTCACGTTCCACTCGAACGCGAGCGGCGGTGACGGCCCGCCGTACCAGTACCGCTGGTCGTTCGGGGACGGCGATGTCGCGAGCACGGAGAACGGGACGCATACGTTCGGCTCCTCCGGGACGTACCTCGTCATGCTCAACGTCACCGACCCCGGCAACGACTCGGCAACGATGAACTGGTCCGTTACGGTAGGCTCGGGAGGGACCGGCTTCGACCCGGTGGTCCTCCTCGCGGTCGGGGCCGTTGTGGGAGAAGCTTTCGCGTTGATCGCGGCGGCGAGCCGCCGCCGGCCCTCGGACGGGACCGCTATCCCTTAACGACCCCGAGCGGGACCAGTCGGGCGACCCGGCGGGTGAGCCCTGCGCCCTCGGCCACGCGCACGACCTCCTCGACGTCCTTGTACGCGCCGGGCGCCTCCTCGGTCACGCCCTCCCGAGAGCTCGATCGAACGACGATTCCGCGGCTCGCCAGCTTCCGGGTGACCTCCTCGAACCGGAACGCGCGCACGGCGGCGTGCCGGCTCATGCGGCGTCCGGCGCCGTGGCAGGAGGAGCCGAACGACCGCTCCATGGCGGTCGGAAGGCCGGATAGGACGTAGCTCGCCGTGCCCATGTCGCCGGGGATGAGGACCGGCTGGCCGTAGGCTCGATAGGGGGCCGGCACCTCCTCGCGACCGGCGGGGAACGACCGGGTCGCGCCCTTGCGGTGGACGAGGAGCCTCTTGCGGCCCCGCTCGGTCGCGTGCTCCTCGACCTTCGCCATGTTGTGGGCAATGTCGTAGACCACGGCGAGGTCGAGCTCGGTGTCGGGACGGCCAAAGACGCTCGAGAACGCGCGACGGACCGAGTGCGTGATCGCCTGTCGGTTCGCCCACGCGAAGTTCGCGGCGGCGGCCATCGCCCCGAGGTACCGTTGACCGGGGTCGGAGGCGACCGGAGCGCACGAGAGCTGTCGGTCGACGAGCTCGACCTTCTCCTCCCGGAGCCGACGGTCCATCGTGCCGATCCAGTCGGTGGCCACCTGGTGTCCAAGCCCGCGCGACCCGGTGTGCAGCATGACCATCACGCGGCCGGGCACGAGGCCTAGCACTTGCGCGAACTCCGGCGTGAAGACCTCGTCGACCGACTGGACCTCGAGGAAATGGTTCCCCGACCCCAGCGTGCCGAGCTGCTTCAGGCCGCGCTTGCGGGCCGTCTCCGATACCTCCGCCGGCAGAGCTCCGGCCATCCGCCCCTCCTCCTCCTGGACCGGAAGGTCCTCGGGGCGCCCGTACCCCTTGCCTACGGCCCAAGCCGCGCCGTTCGTGAGGACCTCCTCGAGGTCCGCTGGCCGAAGCGCGTAGCCTCCGTGGGAGCCGACCCCCGACGGAACCTCGCGGTAGAGACGCTCGATGAGGTCGGTCAGCCGGGGGCGGACCTCGTCGGCCGTGAGGTTGGTGCGGATCAGCCGGACCCCGCAGTTGATGTCGTAACCGATCCCGCCCGGCGACACGACGCCCTCCGCGAGGTCGAACGCGGCGACCCCGCCGACGGGGAAACCGTAGCCGAAGTGGATGTCGGGCATCGCGAGGGAGCTGCGCTCGATCCCGGGCAAGGTCGCGACGTTCGCGAGCTGGATGAGCGACGGGTCCCCCTCGACGCCCGAGAGCAGGGCCGCGTCCGAGAAGAGGACGCCCGGAACGTGCATGCCCGGCACCTCGTCGACCGGAATCTCGTAGGTGAATTCGTCCCGCGCGACGAGCCGGGGGACCTTCGGCACGGCGCGGCGCGAGCCGAGGGCCCTATTTACGTTGGCCTTCTCGGAAGGCGCCGGTCCATCCGGCGGGTCGGACAAAACGCCAAGTAACTCCCGGTCGATGCGTCCGCAAGGAGGCGGACGTGAACCGACGGGCTCTGATCTCGATCGCGAACCTGTGCGCCATCGCAATCGCCTTCGTCATCCTGTTCGAGTACCAGCAGTACGCGGACTACGCGTTCTACTTCCTGATCATCTGGATGATCGTGGGCTTCGTCTTGCTCTACGCCATGCGGCCTACCCTGCCCTCGCCCGCGGCAAACCCCTCCGCGGAACCGAGTCCGTTCCCCTCGAGCACGCCCACCTCGGCCCCCCTACCGAGCGGTTCGCCGAGCGGGAGCACGATCGGGTTCTGCATCTATTGCGCGGCCCCGATCGCGCCGGGCGCACGGGCCTGCTCGGCCTGCGGACATGCCCTGCCCGGATGGTGAGGGAGGAAAGACGGTCCATGACGGGTCGAAGGGTCTCCGCGCTGTCGTTCCCGGTGGTGATGGTCCTCCTGGTGGTCCTCACCCTGGGCCTGGTATTCCTCGGACGATGGTACCTGGGCCTCGGCATAGACACCTTCTTCCTCCTCGCGATCCCGCTCGTGCTCGCCGTCGTCTACCTCGCGTGGTACCGCACCCTTCCGTACATGCCAGCGCGACCCCAAGCGGGAGCCGCCGCCGTGGCCGAGGATGACGATGGGGAGCCGTTCGAGGACCCCGTCGAGGAGGCGGACCGCTTCGACGAGACGGCGGAGGAACGGGAACCGCCCGCTGAGCCCGCGGACGCGGCGGACGACCTCGAACCCGAGCCCCCGAAGCCGCCCTGACGGACCGTTAGGGGACGGGCGCGACGGGCCGGATCCACATCATCGGTTCCTTGGCCCGCGCGTTCACGCCGGCCGACACCTGGAGGTCGCGGACGACCCCGTCAGCCGGGCTCGTGACCTCTCCGCGCATCTTCATCGCCTCGAGCACGAGGAGCGTCTGGCCTTTCGTCACGCGGTCCCCCTCGGCGACCCGGAGCTCGATCACTCGACCGGGTATGGACGGAACGACCGGGACCCCCTCGCCCGGCGGGGCGGCGGAGGCCGTGGGAGCGACGAGGCCGCCGGCGGCGGCCGGAGGAGCGGAGCCCAAAGCGATTCCCGGTGAGAGAGCGACCTCGGCCGGGCCGGCTTCTACCCCGACCGCCCAGCGCTCTCCGTTCACGTCGACCGGTCCGTAGGGCGCGCTGAAGTGTTCGGGCCAGTTCTCGACGACGGCCTTCTCCCCGTCGATCTCGAGCTCCACGCGGTTCACGCCCGCCGCGACCACGACGACCGGATAGCTCCGTCCCCCGAGCGTGACGGAGGCGAGGTCGGAGGCGACCTCGACCTCCTCCTTCTTACCCGCGCGTTCGAGGACGATTCGCATCGATCCACCTCCGTTGGGAATGACCTCGCGCGCGCCCTTCGTACGCCCAAGGGTTCATCCCGGGGGCCGGTTCGCTCGGCGCGCCGACGACGGCGGCCGCGCCGGCGCGCTTCGGCGCCGTCGGCTTCGGCGCCCGCATCGCGCCGACGACCCCGAGCGCGGCCGAGGTGAGGACGTCCCCGGTGAGTCCGTGGTCGACCGCCCGCCGGTACGACTTGTACACCGCCGGGAAGAGGGCGTACGAGAGGGCCTCCGCGGTGTCCGCGGCCGGCACGAGGGCGCGAACCTCGGCGAGCATCTTTGTGAACTCCGGGGGAAGGAGGTCCGCCGGGCGCCCGGTGATCGCCGGTGCCTGCTCGGTGACCTTCTTCACGAGCTCGGGGTCGATCGGCGCCGGCGGGGTCCCGTAGAGGCCCCGGACGTAATCCCGTACCTCCCCGGTGATCTGCTGATAGCGTGCCCCGGTGAGGACATTGATGACCGCCTGGATCCCGACGATCTGGCTCGTCGGCGTGACCAGGGGAGGGTATCCGAGGTCCGCGCGGACCCGGGGGACCTCCGCGAGCACCTCGGTCAGGCGGCCGAGCGCGTCCTGCTCCGCAAGCTGCGAGAGGAGGTTCGAGAGCATGCCGCCCGGGATCTGGTGCATCAGGATGCCCGGGTCGGTCTGCAGGGAGCGCAGGTTGAGCAGGGGTCGGTAGCGGTCCATCACGGTAGAGAAGTACCCTGCGAGGTCGGCGAGCGCGCCCAGGTCGAGCTTCGGGTCGAGGGCGGTGCCCTTCATCGCGCCGACGAGCGTCTCGGTCGGCGGCTGGCTCGCCCCGCCGGCGAACGGGCTCAGCGCGGTGTCGATGGCGGTCGCGCCAGCCTCGGCCACGGCGAGGCACGTCAGGGTCGCCATCCCGCTCGAGGAGTGCGTGTGCACCACCACCGGGAGGCCAACCTCCTTCACGAGCGCGCGGACGAGGGCGGCGCCCTCGGTCGGGGGCATGAATCCTCCCATGTCCTTGACGCACAGCTCGTCCGCGTCGAGCGCGGCGAGGCGTTTGCCGAGGTCGACGAACGCCTCGAGGGTGTGGACCGGGCTCGAGGTGTAGCAGATCGTCGCCTGGGCCCGGGCGCCCGC
This sequence comes from Thermoplasmata archaeon, assembly GCA_052326485.1. Classification (GTDB taxonomy): domain Archaea; phylum Thermoplasmatota; class Thermoplasmata; order Lutacidiplasmatales; family UBA184; genus Lutacidiplasma. Next base: position 10,560 of record JBKQMS010000010.1, read on the forward strand.
CTCCTTGACGGCCCGCAGCGCGACCTCCATGTTGCGAGGGTCGTTGAGCGCGTCGAAGACACGGAAGATGTCGATGCCCCAGCGGGCCGCTTGGGCGACGAACTTCTCCACGACGTCGTCCGCGTAGTGTCGGTAGCCGACGAGGTTCTGCCCGCGGAGGAGCATCTGGAGCGGCGTCTTCGGCATCGCGCGCTTGAGGGCTTCGAGGCGCTCCCACGGGTCCTCGCGAAGGAACCGCAGGCAGACGTCAAAGGTGGCGCCGCCCCAGACCTCGAGCGACCGGTAGCCGACCGCGTCGAGCCGCTCGGCGGCGGGGAGCATGTCGCGCGTGCGCATCCGGGTCGCGATGAGCGACTGGTGCCCGTCACGAAGGACCGTCTCGGTGATCTCGACCAAGGGGACCCCGCGGTTCCTTAGAGAGGGATGTTTCCGTGCTTGCGGCCGGGTCGGTCGTCGCGCTTCGAGGAGAGGAGGGTGAGGCCCGCGACGAGCCGGGCCCGGGTCTCCGCCGGGTCGATGACGTCGTCGATGTAGCCGCGCTCGGCCGCGAGGTACGGGTTCAGGAACTCCGCGCGGTACTCGGCCGTCAGCCGGTCGCGGAGCTTCTGTTGTTCCTCGGCCGTCCCCTGCTCGAGCTCCCGCCGATAGAGGATGTTGACGGCGCCGTCGGCGCCCATGACAGCGATCTCGGCGGTCGGCCAGGCGAGGTTCAGGTCGCCGCCTAAGTGCTTCGAGCACATCACGTCGTACGCGCCACCGTACGCCTTCCGGAGGATGACCGTCAGCATCGGGACGGTCGCCTCGGCGTAGGCGTAGAGGAGCTTCGCGCCGTGGCGGATGATCCCGCCGTGCTCCTGGGCGGTGCCGGGAAGGAACCCCGGAACGTCGACGAACGTGAGGAGCGGCAGGTTGAACGCGTCACAGAACCGGACGAAGCGGGCGGCCTTCGAGGAGGCGTTAATGTCGAGGGTGCCCGCCAGCACCGCCGGGTTGTTCGCGACGACGCCCACGGACCGGCCGTGGAGCCGCGCGAGGGCGATGACGATGTTCGGGGCCCAGGCGTCCTGGACCTCGAGGAGCGTGCCGGGGTCGACGACCCGCTCGACCACCGCATGCACGTCGTAGGGAGCGTTCGCCTCCTCGGGAACGAGGCGGGCGAGCTCGGCTGCAGCGGAGTGCGGAGGCTCGACCGGTGCGGCCGCGGGGGGGTCTTCGAGGTTGTTGAGCGGAAGGTACCCGAGCAGCCGACGGGCAAGCGCGATCGCGTCCCGGTCGGAGGCCGCGGTGAAGTGGGAGACCCCGCTCTCGGAGGCGTGCGCATCGGCCCCTCCGAGCGCTTCCATCGTGACCTCTTCCCCGGTGACCGCCCGCACGACGTCCGGGCCGGTGATGAACATCTGGCCGGTCCCCTTCGTCATGATGACGAAGTCGGTGATCGCAGGAGAGTAGACCGCGCCTCCCGCGCACGGACCGAGGATGAGCGAGAGCTGCGGGACGACCCCCGACAGGAGGACGTTGCGGAAGAACACATCCCCATACCCGCCGAGGCTGATCACGCCCTCCTGGATGCGAGCCCCCCCGGAGTCGTCGAGCCCCACGATCGGGACCCCGGCCTTTCGGGCCGTCTCCATGACCTTCACGATCTTCATCGCGTGGGCCTCTCCGAGCGCACCGCCGAAGATCGTCGCGTCCTGAGCGAAGGCGCAGACCGGTCGTGCGTCGACCTCGCCCCAACCCGTGACGACCCCGTCCCCCGGCACGCGTCGCTCGTCCATCCCGAACTTGTTGACCCGGTGCGTGACGAACGGGTCGATCTCCGTGAACGACCCGGGGTCGAAGAACGCCTCGAGGCGGTCGCGCGCCGTGAGCTTCCCGGCAGCTCGGTGCTTCTCGACGCGCTCGGCCCCTCCGCCCTCGCGCACCTTCTTCTTGAGGACCGTCCACCGGTCGAACGCCTCGCTCATAGGGTCCCCTCTAGGCGAACGTCGCCCGCCCATATCGCTACCCGGTCGGTGGAGGTCGTGACCCAAAGCTCCCCCTCGTCCCCCAACGCCTCGAGGGTACCGGCGGGCCGACCGTCAACCGTCACCGGGCGACCGACCCCGTACAGGAGCTCCCGGCAGAGGTCGCGGGCCTTGCGCGCGCCGTCGTCGCTAAAGAGCCGCTGGGCGGCGCCCAGCGCCGATTCGACGACCAGCGCCTCAACCTCCTCGAGGGGGGGAGGCGGGGTGACGAACTCATCGAGGGCGGCGACGCGCTCGGCCAGCGAGGAGGAAAGGGAGTTGCGGTCGAGGCGGACGTTCAATCCGACCCCGGCGACCACGGCACGTCCGAGCGTCGGAGAGGCGACGTCGTCCGTGAGGATCCCCGACAGCTTGCGCGGGTGCCGGCCGGGCTCGAGGACGAGGAGGTCGTTCGGCCACTTCAGCACGACCGGGACCGAGTACTCCTTCCGGAGCGCGGAAGCGAGGACCGCCCCGACCGTGAGCGGAAGGAGGCCGAAATGATCGCGCGGCCGGGATAGTACGATGGAACAGTACAGGCCTCCCTCGGGCGATTCCCACGCACGCTCGAGGCGCCCACGCCCCCGGGACTGCCGACGGGCGACTACCCGGGTGCCCTCGGGCGCGCCGTCGCGCGCCAGCGCGAGCGCCCGGTCCTGCGTCGACGGGAGCGAGTCGTAGAGCTCACGAGGGCCCACCCTAGCGTTCCTCCTCGAGGGCGAACGAGGGCTTCCGCCCAATAACGGTTGGGGATACCCGAGCCGACCTCGACGGACGGACTCCCCGTCGCTCTCGCATCGGGCCATCCGCACCGGTGACTAGATATCCGAGAGCGAGTGTGGAATCCCGATGGCCCCTCTCGTTCCGCTCCTCGAAAAGGTCGCGCACGACGTCCAGCCCGAGATCCAATCTCAACTCGGCGGCTTCTTCGGGGGTATGGTCCGGGCGTACCTCCCGCAGGCGTGGGTGTTCAAGACCGAGAAGGAGACCGCGTCGCTCACCGTCGACAAGGCGGGAGCGGTGACGGTCACGCCCGGGGCCGCAGCCCATCCGGACGTCACGATCGAGACCACCCACGACCGTCTCGAAGCCGCCCTGCGAACGCGCTCCCGTGACAAGGTGCCACCGGGGCCCCTCACAGTGACCCCGCATACACCGAAGGGGAAGACCGCGTTCGAATACCTTCGCGGCCGCCTAGGGCTCTAGGCGGCCGCTCGGCCCGCGTCTATCCGAGGTCCCGGAGCCGACGGACCATCTTCACGACGGCCCGGACGGCGTTCCCGGCGTTCTCGATGCGGTCCTGCGCCTGGAGGCGCGTCTCGCCCGGTCCCGAGATGCCGAGGCCGACCGGCTTTCGGAACTCGACCGAGAGGTCGGTAAGCTTCCGCGCCGCCTGGCCCATCACGACCTCGTCGTGCTGGGTCTCGCCCTCGATGACCGCGCCGAGCGCGACGAGCGCGTCGACATCGTCCCGGCCGAGGAGCACCTTCGCCGCGAGCGGCATGTCCCAGACGCCCGGGGTCTTCATCACCGGCCCCAGCCTCGCGCCGAGGAAGGAGACCTCCTCCTTCGCCCGCTCGAGCATCAACATCGTCACATCGTAGTTGAACTCGCTCACGATAATCGCCACCGTCACCCCGTTCCCTTCCTTCGACCTCTTCGGCATCGTTGATTCCCTCCTTCTTGATGGATGGATCGTGACCTCATCGGGTCCGGCGGGCCGGCCCGGCGTCCGGGAACCCCTGGCGCAGCCCTTCCCCGGCGTGCCGGGCGAGCTCGTGCCGGCGGAACAGGAGCGTGTAGGCGTTGAGGGCGTGCTCCTCGGCCCGTCGGCGGGCGAGCGCGTGGAGCTCCTTCGGCCCCGACGCCTCCCCCTCGAACACGAAGCACTCGACGACCGGCTTCGCCTCGAGCACGGAGGCGAACATGAGGCCGAGCGACGCTTCATGGGCACAGGTCTTGTCGTACTCCGCCTTCCCCGGCATCCCGAGCGCGAGGCAGAGGTCCGCGCCCTCGAGGAAGAGCCGGCGGCAGGCGACGGGTAGGTCCTTGATCCCGGGGACGGTCTCCCGGACGACCTTGAAGCCGGTGCCACGAGCTTTGAGCGCTTTCACGGCGTAGCCGGCCATGTCGACGCGGGCGAACGTCGTGTCGACGACCCCGATGCGCTTCACGGGCGGACCTCCTTGCCACGCTCCAGGATCCGCTCGACGAGCCGTCGGGTCGCGAGGTCGTTGTGCGGGGACGCACGGATCCGCACGACGCGTACGGGCACGCCCCGGCGGGCGCACTCGCTCTCGACCTCCTGCTCGTTCCAGACCTGGTCGTGGCCGAGCGCGATGATGTTGGGGCGCTCGGAGAGGACGGTCTCGTAGATGTCGGTCGCCGAGCCGAGGACCGCGCGGTCGACCGGCTTCAGCGCCTCGACCATCTCGCGGCGGATGTGCTCAGGCACGTACGGCTCGCGCTTCAAGCGCCTCGCGGTCTGGTCGCGGGCGACCACGACGACGAGCTCGTCACCGAGCTTCTTCGCCTCGGTGAGGAAGTAGACGTGCCCCGGATGCAGGAGGTCGAAGACCCCCGTGGCCATTACGCGGACGACCATCTCCGCCACGCCTCGGTGATCGTCCGGCCTTCTAGGAACTCGAACCCGTGGTCCTCGGCGTACCGACGGGCGGCGTCGGGGACCCGGGCGCCCCCCGAGTCTCCGAGCATCTCGCAGACGGTCGCGGACTCCGAGAGACCTCCCATCCGGGCGAGCGAGATGGCGAGCTCCGTATGGCCCTTTCGCTCGGCGAGGAGGCCGGGGGCCGCGTAGAGGAGCGGGATGTGGCCGGGGGAGACGAAGGAGGCGCGGAACATCTCTTTGAGCGCCGCGTCGGTGCGGTCGAGCGCGGCCCGAGCGACCTCGCCCACGGCGCGGATCGTGAGCGCGCGGTCGTTGTCGGGGACGCCCGTGAACGTCGCGCGGTGGTTCACGGTGATGCCGAACGCCGAGCGGCGGTCGTAGCGGGGGGCCTCGAAGAGGTCGGCGACGCCCGGATACTCGCCCTTCGCGAGCGAAAGGAGGTCGGAGAAGAACGGAAGGTCGAGCCGCTGCCGTAGCTCGTCCGAGATCGCGGTGCAGATCAGCCCGCCTGCGTCCTTGCGGGCGAGGCGCACGAGCTCGGGCGTCGCAGTCTCGGAGAGGAAGATGAGGTCGGTCTCTCCTTCCCGTTCGGGACCGTCAAAGACGAGGATCGGCTCGCCCGCGGCGAGGGCCCGGAGGGCCGGCAGGACCTCGGGAGTGACCACCCGGGAGGAAGCCAGCGAGAACATCGCCGGGACGACCCAACCGTCGTTATTAAGGGGAGCGTAACTACTCAAAAAAGGGTTGATGGCCCAAGGGAGGGGAGACGGCACGGAAACGCTAGACAGCACATCGGACCCGACCTCTTCAGCGAGCTCCCCGAAGGGAGGCGCTGTTAGGAGGTGATCCATCTGCAGGTTCCCCTACAGATACCTTGTTACGACTTAGTCCCCCTTGCTGAACCGAAGTTCGAGCGACCCAAATGAGTCACCCTCACTCCGACCCAACTCGGATGACTTGACGGGCGGTGTGTGCAAAGAGCAGGGGCACATTCACCGCGGGATGTTGACCCGCGATTACTACGGAATCCATTTTCATGAGGGCGAGTTACAGCCCTCAATCCAGACTACGATGGGGTTTCAGGATTGCCTTCCCCTTACGGGGTCGGATCCCATTGTCCCCACCTTTGTAGCGCGCGTGTAGCCCGGGAGATTCGGGGCATACGGACCTACCGTAGACCTCTCCTTCCTCAGCTTTAGCAGCAGCGATCCCCCCAGTGTGCTCTCACGATCGCTCGTGAGATCGCGACTGAGGGCGAGGGTCTCGTTCGTTATCTGACTTAACAGAACGCCTTACGGTACGAACTGACGACGGCCATGCACCACCTCTCGGAGAATCGGGCAAGGTCTTCAGCCTGGCTTTCATCCCTCCGTCGCCCCCGGTGAGTTTTCCGGCGTTGAATCCAATTGAACCGCACGCTCCTCCCGTTGCGGTGCTCTCCCGCCAATTCCTTTAAGTTTCAGTCTTGCGACCGTACTCCCCAAGCGGCAGACTTAACATCTTCACTCCGGCACTGGGAGCCCACGCAGGACCCCCAACACCAAGTCTGCAGAGTTTACACCCTAGACTACCGGGGTATCTAATCCCGTTTGCGCCCTAGGGCTTCGTCCCTCACTGTCGGATTCGTTCTAGGTGAACGCCTTCGCCACTGGTGGTCCCCCCCGGATTACAGGATTTTACCCCTACCCCGGGAGTACCTTCACCCTCTCCCGATCCCAAGCCGAGCAGTGTCTCCGGCGTTCGGACCGTTGGGCGGCCCGATTTACCCGGAGATTTGCCCGGCCAGCTACGGACGCTTTAGGCTCAATAATAATGAGCACCACTCGGGCCGCGGGTATTACCGCGGCGGCTGGCACCCGTCTTACCCGGCCCTTACTTCTCGAGCTTTTTAGGCTCGAGAACAGACTACACATAGTGTAGACACTTGGAGTTCCCCCATCGTGGTTGCCCACATTGTGGAGGTTTCGCGCCTGCTGCGTCCCGTAGGACCTGGATTCGTGTCTCAGAATCCATCTCCGGGCGACTTCTCCCAAAGCCCGTACCCGTCTATGGCTAGGGGGTCCGTGAAACCCCCTACTACCTGATAGGCCGCAGACCCATCCTCGAGCCTCGTGGGATTTCGGCCTGAGAGCCTTCCATCATCTCAGACCTATCGGGTATTATCCCCAGTTTCCCGGGATTATCCCCGTCTCGAGGGCAGATTGTCCGCGTGTTACTGAGCAGTGCGCCGAGGGCTTACCCCTCTCGACTCGCATGGCTTAAGCGAACTCCAATAGCGGTGCCCGCCGGCAGGATCAACCGGATTGTTGAGCACACGATTTCGCGTGTGCGGGAATACTTGTGGTCGGAAACCGATTCATTGCTGACTGGCGGAATTGCTCTTTACGTTAGATGAGCTATTTATTTCGCGTACGTTTCTCGTACTTGTCTCCCCCGTCAGTCCCGAGAGGTCACTCCCCGTCTCCAGGGAGGGGTTCTCAGGGCTCCACGCCCCCATTGGGCCATCTGTGGCGTCGCCTTGGAAGAGCACGGTTCATGCGTCCCCGGCTCGCCGTGGCGGCGTCGCCGTGCCGCGCTTCCGAAGAAGCGGGCGCAGCGGCAGAACGAAGGGGGTCCGGTATTTAACGGGCGCCACCGGCCGCCCCTCCTTCGCGAGGGGCTCCGCCGTCCTCGAGACGGCGTACGAAGAGCGGCACCTCGAGGAGCGAAGTGATCTCGGGGGGGTCGAGCCCGAAGCCGAACCCCTCCCGGTTGAGCCATACGCCGTGCATACCCGCGGCCGTGGAGGCGAGCGCGTCGGTGTGGGCGAGATTGCCGACGTAGACCGCTTCCGCGGCGCGTACGTTCATCCGTTCGAGGGCCCGGCGGAAGATCTCAGCGTCCGGCTTCTCAACGCCCTCGGTCCCTGAGGAGACGATCCGCGAGAAGTAGTCGAGGATCCCCACGCGGTCGAGGATGCGCCGCACGGCGGCCTCGCTCGTCGAGTTCGAGACCACACCGAGAGCGCGACGCTGCGCGCGCAGGGCGTCGAGGCATCGGCGCGTGTCGGAGTAGAGGCGTACCGGGAGATCGGTCTGATGGACGGCCGCGTGGAACTTGAGGGTCGTGGCCTCGTCCACGTCCTTTCCGGTGGCCCGAGACAGCGTACGCCGCCAGAACTCGACGAGAGCGGGCTCTCCGCGCACAGGGGGAGGGCGGGCGTCGACCTCCTCCTCCACCTCCAGGAATGCGTGGCGGAGCTGGTCCGGGTCGAAGTCGAGGAAGAACCGTCGGGCGATCTCGGCCCACCCGTCGAAGTCCTTGTGGTCGATCAGCGTGCCGCCGAGGTCGAAGAGCACCGCTCGCACCCGCATCTGCCACCTCCCGCGGCGCGCACCAAGACCCCCGTCTTAGCGTTCACGGCCCGACGGCGGGGCGGGTCCGGTGCGGACGGGCCTAGGCGACGCTCACCGACTGGACGTCGGTGTGTCGGAGCAGGATCGCGCGCGCGACCTTGAGGTTCTTGCCGGCCTTGCCGATCGCGCGCGCCTTCCACGCCGGGTCGACCGTCACCGTCACGTGGCGACCCTTGCCCTTCGGGGCGAACTCCGCCTTCTTCGGGGAGTACCAGTAAAAGATGTTCATCACGAGGGTCTCGGGGTCGTCCGAGAACTCCACGACCTGGATCTCCTTCTTCAGCATCCCCTTGAGCCGGTCGACGAGGACGCCCCCCGGCCCGACCGCCTTGTGGACCTCGCCGGGGTAGACGAGGTAGACGAGCTTCTCCTCGGCCTCGAAGCAGTCCTTGACGCGCGCGCCGGTTCGTTCCTCGAAGAGGCGGATGTAGCCGAGCGTCTCGGTATCGAACGTGACCTCGGGCATGGGTGGAGGGGGCGAACGGCCCTACGTCTCGAGGGAGAGGATCGCGCTGGAGCCTGGGTCGAGGATCGCCATCGCGCTGATGGGGTACGGACGGCCACAGGCCTGTCCGAGCTCGACGGCGGTGCCCTCGTAGTGATAGATCGGGACCTTGCCGATGGCGCGGTCCTTCGTGAGCTTCGCGTTCGGGCAGGTCTTGGCGACGATGAGCAGTCTCGCCTTCTTCGCCTCGGCGGCGGCGAGCGTCTCGGTGAGCCCGATCTGCACCTTGCCCGTCTCGAGCGCGACCTTGAGCGCGTGCGCGAGGTCCATCTAGCTCACGCCTCCCCCTTCGCTTCTTGGACGGGCTTCGCGACGACCGGCATGTCCCCGACCGGCTTGTAGACCAGGTTGACCGCCCCGGTGCCGAGGGTGATCGGTTGGCCGACGATGATGTTCTCGGCGACACCCTTGAGCTCGTCGACCTCGCCGGTGATCGCGGCCTTCAAGAGATGGGCCGCGGTGATCTCGAACGCCGCCCGGGCGAGCACGCTCGACTTCTTGCCCGAGATTCCGTGGCGGCCGATCGCGCGGATGTCGCCCTCGTTCGTCATGACGTCGGCGACGAGCATCAAATGACGGATGTCGACGCCGAGACCCTGCTCGGCGAGCGTCCGGTTCGCCTCGTGAATGAGCGCGGCGCGGGCCGCCTCGACCCCGTAGACGCGGTAGATCTCGAAGACCGAGTTCGTGGTCGTCCGGACCCCGTCCACGCCGGGGATCTCGATGACCCCCTCGAGGTTCGACCCCTCGGTGTAGATCACGTACTCGTCCTTCTCCTTGCGGATGAGCGCGCGCTGGATCCCCTCGACGCCCTTGATCTGGATCCGCTTCGCCTCCTCGCTGGCGATCAGGAGCTTCTTGAACGGCATCTCCTCGACCATCTCTTCCCGGCGGGACTTCGTCGCCCCGACGGTCGCCTCCTTCAGGTGGATCTCGAAGGAGCGGGTCTCCCCGCTCCCCGAGCCCGGCTTCACCTCGAACAGGCGCGCGTCCAGGTTCGCGACCAGCGCGGCCTCGAGCTCGGCGCGCTTCACGCCTCGCGCCTCGAGGAGCGCGGCCTGGGGCGAGACGACGACCTCGAGGTCCTCGACGACGGTCCCGATGGACGCGACGTCCGGGACGGTCGTGACCTCGACCTGGAGGGCGATCTTCTGGACCGCCTCGCGGTCGCCTTTGAGCTTCTTCTCGACGTGCACGGTCATCATCGGCGTCGACGGGACGCGTCGCGCGTCCACGAGCTCGATGAGGCGAGGCAGGCCGAGCGTGACGTTCATCTCGGCGACCCCGGCGTAGTGGAACGTCCGGAGCGTCATCTGCGTCCCCGGCTCGCCGATCGACTGGGCTGCGACGATCCCGACGGATTCGTGCGCGTCGACCCCGGCCTTGCGGAACCGGCGGGCGACCTCCCGGACGACCTTGGAGGCGTCCGACGGTTGGAGGCGGAGGCTCTGGAGCTTCGCGCGCAGGTCCTCGACGAGCGACGGCGGGAGCGAGATCCCGGTCTCCCGGCGGGCGGTCTCCTGGATGCGGGTGGAGAGGTCGCGGACCGGGACCTTCTTCTCTTCAGCGGCCATCGGTCGAGCTCACTCCCCCCCGAACTCGGGTCCCTCTTCGGGCGCCCCGAACTCCTCGGTCTCCTCTTCCTCGGCCTCTTCCTCGAGCTGCGCCTCGGCCTGGAGGTCCATCTCCTCCTCGGTCACGGGCGGGGCTCCGGCGGCGCCCTCGGGCCGCCGCTCCTCGCTCGCGCGGACCCGCCGCCCAAGGACCTGGGCCACGACCTCGTCGAGCGAGACCGGGGCGCCCTGGTAGGAGCGCGTCGGGTCGATGCCGTCCTCGCCGTACTTGTACTCGATGATCGTTTCGGCCGTGTTGCGCACGGTCCCGTCCTCGTTGACCTTCAGGTCTTCCAGGGCGTTGATGAGCCGCCGCTGCATGTAGCCGGACCGGCTCGTCCGGACCGCGGTGTCGACGAGCGACTCTCGGCCGCCCATCGAGTGGAAGAAGTACTCCGTCGGCGAGAGCCCGCGCTTGTAGCTCGAGCTCACGAACCCGCGCGCATCGGCGCCGAGGTCGCCCCGCTCGAAGTGCGGGAGGGTCCGGTGGACGAACCCGCGCATGAGCCGCTCGCCCCGGACCGACTGCTGCCCGACCGCACCGGCCATCTGCGTCAGGTTGAGCATCGAGCCGCGGGCGCCGGATTTGGCGAGGATCACCGCGGGGTTCTCGAGACCCAGGTACCGGCCCGCGATGTCGCCGGCCGTGTCGCGCGCCTGGCCCAGCTCGCGCCGGACCATCACTTCGAGCGTCTCCTCGAGCGAGCGGCCGGGCATCTGCTCGAGCTCGCCCTTGCGGTACTCGGCTACGAGCTCGTTCACGTGAACACGCGCGTCCGAGAGCGCGGTGAGGATCTCCTTGAGGGCCCCTTCGGGGACGTCCTCGTCGTCGATCCCGGTGGAGAGCCCTTTGAGGCCGATCGCCGTGATCGCGAGGCGGCTCATCTCGTCCAGGAACTGGCGCGCGCGCGGCATGCCGTTGTTGCGCGCGATCGAGTCGAGGACCGCCCCCTTCTCGTAGGCGATCGCCTTCTTGTCGATCACGCCCGCCTTCAGGATGCCGTTCTCGATCACGACGTTCGCGTCGTGCTTACAGCTGAGCGGCGGGCAGTCGCAGCGCGCCCAGATGTTCGCGCGGAACTCGATCGTGAGGTCCTTCGGGAGCGTGAGGGAGAACAGCTGCTTCCCCGTCCAGAACGGCGCGCCGTCCTTGTCCTTGCCCGCGGGCGGCGGGAGCGGGTAGTTGAGCTTCGAGAGGAGGTACGTCACCTCGCTCTTCGTGAACGTCGGGTTCTGGTACGTGAGCAGGAACGCCGCGGTGATGTGGTCGTGCAGCATCCCGATGATCGGGCCACCGTACCGCGGGGAGAGGATGTGCTCCTCGACCTTCATGAGCACCTTCGCCTCGGCGCGGGCCTCCTGGCTCTGGAGGACGTGCAGGTTCATCTCGTCGCCATCGAAGTCCGCGTTGTAGGGAGGGCAGTCACAGAGGTTGAACCGGAACGTCTTGTGCGGAAGGATCCGGACGAAGTGCGCCATCATGCTCATCCGGTGCAGGCTCGGCTGCCGGTTGAACAGGACGATGTCGCCATCGATCAGCTGGCGCTCGACGATCGAGCCGGGGACGACGAGCTCGGCGCACGCCTCCGCGTTCTTCTCCATCACGCGGATCCGCTGGCCGTCCTCGCGCACGAGGTAGTTGACCCCGCATCGGACGTGCCCCTCGGCGTCGGGAGCCGGGGACGGGCCGCGCCGGACGAGCTCTTTCGCGACCTCCTGGTTGTGCAGCGTGACCTCGAGCGGGACCGTGAGCCCTCGCGCGACCTCGACCGGGATCCCGACCTCGTTGATCGAGAGCAGCGGGTCCGGGCTGATGACCGTGCGCGCCGAGAAGTTGACCCGCTTTCCCGAGAGGTTCGAACGGAATCGGCCGTCCTTCCCCTTCAGGCGCTGGGCCAGGGTCTTGAGCGGCCGGCCCGAGCGATGCCGGGCGGGCGGGATGCCGCTCGTCTGGTTGTCGAAGTAGGTCGTGACGTGGTACTGGAGGAGCTCCCAGAGGTCCTCCACCACGAGCTGGGGCGCGCCCATGTCCCGGTTCTCGCGCAGGCGCTGGTTGATCCGCAGCACGTCGACGAGCTTGTGCGTGAGGTCGTCCTCGCTCCGCTCCCCGCTCTCGAGCGTGATCGAGGGGCGGACCTGGACCGGCGGGACGGGGAGGACGGTGAGGACCATCCACTCGGGGCGGCCGAACTTCGGGTTGAGCGCGAGCGCGCGCACGTCCTCGTCGGGGATCCGCTCGAGCCGGGCCCGGACCTCCTTCGGAGTGATCTTGTGGCTGTTCTCGCGGAAGGTCGTGGGCTTGTCGAGGACGATCTTCTGCTGGATCTCGTGGCAGTTCGGGCACGAGCGCTCGTCCTTCGCCTCGCGAGAGCGCGGGGTTCGGGGCGTCGGGGTCGCGTCGTCCGAGTCGGGGGCGGCCTCCGCGCGCGCGCTCGGGGCGTCGGGGAGCACCCGTCCGCACGCCCGGCACGTCGATTGGAGGAGGCGCTTGACCTCCTTCGCGTAGCCGACGTGGATGACCGGCATGGCGAGCTCGATGATGCCGAAGTGACCGGGGCACTCGTTGACCCGGCCCCCGCACGTGCGGCAGCGCAGGTTCGGCTCGATGACCCCGAGGTGGAGGTCCATGAGCCCCATCTCGATAGGGTAGCCGTCGTCGTCGTAGGTGTCGGCCGTGATGATCTTCGCGGCGCTCATCCGCCGGATCTCGTCCGGCGAGAGGAAGGCGAACTGCAGGCCGCGGATCTTCTTCGAGAGTCCTTGTGCCATCGTCGTCCTCCTACCGCATCTCCTCGAGCTGGAGCCGCATGATCACGCCGAGGCTGATCAGCTCCTCGAGGAGGAGCTTGAACGAGTAGCTCATCTCGACCGGGTAGATCGACGAGGTGTTCCCGCAGCTCGGGCAGCGCAGCGAGTTCGCGCGCGTGTCGGGGATGGCGATGTGTCCGCACTCCGGGTTCCCGCAGACGTACTGGATCGTGCCGTCGGACTCGTCCAGGAGCCGGTCCTTGATGACCATCGCAACGCCGTGGCCGATCAGGCAGTCGCGCTCCATCTCTCCGAACCGTAGACCGCCCTGGCGCGAGCGACCCTCGGTCGGCTGCCGCGTCAGGATCTGTACCGGGCCACGGGAGCGCATGTGCATCTTGCCCGCGACCATGTGGTGGAGCTTCTGGTAGTAGATCACGCCGATGAAGATCTCCGCCTCGAACCGACGACCGGTGAGCCCATCGTAGAGGGTCTCCCGGCCCGAGGGGTGGAACCCGAGGCCCTGGAGCCCTTCCCGGAGCGCCTCCTCGCGCGCCCCCGAGAACGCCGTGCCGTCGATCGTGTGGCCCTCGAGCGCCCCGACCTTGCCGCCCAGCATCTCCAGGACGTGGGCGACCGTCATCCGGGACGGGATGGCGTGCGGGTTGATCAGCAGGTCCGGCGTGATCCCGTCGCGCGTGAACGGAAGGTCCTCCGGCGGGACGATGAGGCCGATGACCCCCTTCTGCCCGTGCCGGCTCGCGAACTTGTCGCCGAGCTCGGGGACCCGCTGGTTGCGGACCTTGACCTTCACGAGCTTCGAGATGTTCTCCCCCTCGGTCAGGACGACGTTGTCGACCCAACCGGACTCGCCGAAGCGGACCGTGACGCTCGTCTCCCGCCGCTTCTGCGGCGTGAGCAGGTCGGTCTTCTCCTCAAGGAAGCGCGGTGGGCTCGTCTTCCCGACCAGCACGTCGCCCTCGGCCACCTCGAGCTCGGGGAAGATGAGGCCATCCTCGCCGAGGTTCCGGTACGCGGTGTCGACCCGCGCCCCCGCGACGTCGGGGCGGGGGATCTCGAAGCGGTCCTCCTGGCCCCCGGGGTACTTCCGCTCCTCGCCGCGGTACGTCCGGAAGAACGACGAGCGACCGAGGCCCCGGTCGATCGCGCCCTTCGAGAAGACGAGGGCGTCCTGCATGTTGTACCCCTCGTAGGAGAGGACGGCGACCACGAAGTTCTGCCCCGCCGGACGCTCCGTGAAGTGGACGTAGCGCATCGTCTGCGTCCGAAGGAGCGGGGCCTGCGGGTAGTGGAGGAGGTGGCCCCGGGTGTCCGGCCGTCGCCGGTAGTTCACCGACTCGACGCCGAGCGCCTGCTTCGCCATCCCCGAGCCCATCGTGTTCCGCGGAGCGCTGTTGTGCTCCGGGTAGGGGATGAGCCCGGTGCAGACGCCGAGGATCAGGTTCGGGTCGATCTCGAGGTGCGTGTGCCGCTCGGTGAGCAGGTTCGTGGTGGGGAACGTGCCGTGGCAGAAGCCGCACTCCACGGTCGCCTGCTCGCCCTTGTCGCCCATCGACGCCCACCGGATGTCGGAGCGGCTGAGCGCCTTCTGGCACTTCGGGCAGCGGTCGGGAGAAACGTACGCGTCGACGGCGATGAGCGCATCCTCTTCCTCTTCCGCGTCGGCCCACTCGATCTTCCCTTGTCGGACGAGGTCGCTGAACGAGAGCGTGCCCCGGGCGAGCTCGTCGAGGTCGGAGCGGGAGACGCGCGGGACGCCGTTCTTGACGACGACCAGCGGGCGGCGGAGGCGGCCCCCGTCGCAGTGGACGATCACCTCGTTCATCTCGTCGTCGTAGCGGACGTTGAGCTCGTACGTCTTGTCGCCGAGGGTCGGGGAGAGCGTCCCCGTCCGCCGGCGCTCGCGGATCTCCCGCACCAGCTCGAGGGGCTGGGAGTGGAGACCGACCAGGTTCCCGTTGACGTAGACGCGCGCCGCGCGCTTCCCGCGGGGCGCCGCAGACTCCTGGAAGACCTCCGGACCGATCTCGCGGGTGTTCAGGTCCCGAAGGATGAGGGTGACCTCCTCCTCGTCGGCGCCTTCGCTCACGTCCACGCAGAGAGCGTAGTTCTTGACGAGTCCGCAGTTCTGCCCCTCGGGCGTCTCGTTGGGGCAGAGGCGGCCCCACTGCGTCGGGTGCAGGTCGCGCGCCTCGAAGTGCGGCTGGCTCCTCGTGAGCGGGCTCGTGACGCGGCGAAGGTGGCTGATGGTCGACATGTGGCTCGTCCGGTCGAGCACCTGGCTCACCCCGGCGCGCCCGCCGACCCAGTTGCCGGTCGCGAGGGCGTGAACCAGCCGCTGCGTCAGTAGGTCCGGTCGGATCGCGCTCGCGATCCTAAGGTCCTTCTTCCGCGCGAACGACCGCTCGAGCTGGTACTTCAAGTCCTTCAGGAGGAGGGAGAACGCGACCCGGAAGAGGTC
Organism: Thermoplasmata archaeon; assembly: GCA_052326485.1. GTDB lineage: Archaea > Thermoplasmatota > Thermoplasmata > Lutacidiplasmatales > UBA184 > Lutacidiplasma. The sequence continues at coordinate 25,935 of JBKQMS010000010.1, forward strand.
CTCCATGAGGTCCCCGGCGAGCTTCAACCGCTTGTTCGCGTAGTGGTCCTTGTCGTCCTCGCCCCGCACCTTGAGGTGGAGCTCGAGGACCGTCCTCGCCATGCGCGCGAGGTAGAGCGCTTTCTTCAGACGGTCCGGCTTCGTGTCGCCGAGATGCGGGAGGAGCGAGCGGTCGAGGATCCCGTCCACCTTGCGCTGACGGTACTCCTTCGCCTGCCCGGTCGCGAACTTCTTCTCGAGGAAGATGAGCGCGTCGTCCGTCGAGAGGACCCCCTCGGGCGGGTAGAGCTTCTTCGAAACGCACTCCTCGAGGTTGACGTTCAATAGGTGCTTCATCGTCTGGACGAACGGTTCGTCCAGCGGGAGGAGCTCGCCGAGGACGGCCTGGAAGATCTCCTCGTCGTTCTTCATCCCGAGCGCCTTCATCAGGATCACGAGCGGGATCTGCCCGCTCGCCGTCGGGACCGAGACCTGGAGGACCCCCTCCTTCTTCTTCTCGACGACCGTGAGCGAGCGGTACCCGCCGCGCTGGCTGAACACCTTCGCGCTCTCGATCGGGGTGCCGTAGCGCTCGTTGAACTCAGCGAAGATCCGGTTGGGCGCGAGGTCCTCGAGGCTGATGATGACCCGCTCGGTCCCTCCGATGATGGCGTACCCTCCGGGGTCGAGCGGGTCCTCCCCGTACTCGACGAGCTTCGCCCGGTATTCGTCGTCCGAGAGCCAGATCTGGTCGTCCTCGGAGATCTTGTACCGGTTCAGGTTGCAGGGGCGGCTCTTGACCATGATAGGGAGGTCGCCGATGTGCACGTCCTCGGGCGCGCGCTCGACCCCGTTCTCGACGACCGTGACCTTGAGGAAGATGGGGGCCTGGTAGGTGAGATTCCGGAGCCTCGCCTCCATGGGAGTAAGGGTGGGCTTCGAGCCGACTGGCTCCTTCACGAACGGGGCGCCGATGAAGATCGTCGGCTCGGCCGAGGGGTTGACGTTCCCCCGGGCGTCCCGTCGGCGGCCGACCCGCACGTAGATCGAGCTCTTCGTCTTCTGGACATCCAGGCGGATGACCCCGCGCTCGGTCGAATCCTCACTGACGCGCGCGTCGTCCACGATGCGCTGCATCCGCGAGTTCGGATTGTCCTTGGTCGGCAGGAAGTCGTTGAAGCTCGCCAGGTGGTGATTGACGATCGAGCGCTCCCGGAAGAACGCGTCCACGATTTCTCGCATGGATTTGGATCAGTCCCCTCCGACGGACGGGACGATGAGGCGGTAGGCGATGGCCTGCCCTGCGGTGGCGCTCGGTCGGCGAACCCGAACGAGCCGGCCCACGAGGACCTCGCCGCGTTCGCGCAGGCCCTCGAACTTGGGGTCGGTCTTGAGGCCGGGGTCCGAGACCAGGATCTTCGGAAGGCGTTCGGGCGAAGCGCCGAGCTGCTCGAGGACCTTCCGCGTCTCCTCCTCGCTCAGGATCTCGTGGGGTGGGGCGAGGTGGTGGGCCACGAACGGTCGGGGCGGAGTCGTCACCTTGGCCGCGGCCGGGCGCGCGCGCGATCGGCGGGCGGTACTGGGGGTCATGCGGTGCTCCGAGGAACGTGACGGGCCCGGGGGGACGTCCGGAGCGACCTCGCGGTCGGCGCGAGGAGGCTCGTTCGAACCCCCGACCACCTGGTTAAAAGCCAGATGCTCTTTGTAGGGCCGCCCGGCGGGCCGGACGACCAACCTAACTGAGCTACGGGCCCGTTTCCGCTCCGAGGGAGCAGGACCCGGGAGCCGTATTTGAGGGTATGCCTGACGGGATTCACTGAAGGCTCTCCAAGCTCGAGATAATCGACCAGATGGCGGTGCGTCCATGGGTCGGCAGGTTGGGGTCGTTCGCGAGGTCGTCGAGCACCGTTACCGCGCTCGCGATCCGCATGTCGAGGGCGGCCCGCGGCTTCGAGAGCTCGTCCTTCGCGCTCTGCGCGCCGCGCCGGACGTTCCTAGGGACAAGGGCATCGTCCGCCAACTCGGTGAGGGCGGCGACGATACGCTCGAATCCGGGAAGCTCCGATGCGGTCCTCGGCGCCACCGGTGGGGCGGTCCCGAGGGCTGGGGTCGAGGGGGCGGTGGTCGGGGCCGTCATGGACGGGAAGCCTCCCCTCCCTCCTTGTAGGCGGTGACGACGAGCAGCGTCTTCGTCTCCCGGATCCCGCGGACCGAGGGGAGGCGCCTCAGGACGAACTCCTTGAGCTCCTCGTAGCGCGGGAAGCGGGCCTTGAGGAAGATGTCGGTGTCCCCCGTGACGAGGAAGTCGTCCTCGACCTCGGGGAACTTCGCGACCTCGCTCGCGACATTGTCCGCCTCCGCGGTCTCGACCTTGAGGGCAATGAGGGCCACGACGTGCTCGTTCCCCCAGACGTTCGAGAACGTGCTCTCGACGACGCGACTGACCGGCGGCTGGGCCGAGGTCGGTTTCTCCACGGTGATCCTCCCTGCGAAAAGCGTCGTCTCCTTCGTGAAAAGCGAATGCCTGTCCCCGAGCCGCGCTACGCCACCGGGGCGGACTCGAACTCCTCTTGGAGGTCGTTGATGACCTGATCGATCACGGCGCCGGCCGTGCCTCCGCGGTACTCACGGATGCCCCCCGCCTCGCTCGAGACGCGGGCGATGACGTCGGCCGCGCCGCGCAGGAACTCAACACTGCAGATGAACTCCTCCATTGACGGCCGGCCCCCCACCGAGCCGGGCGCCCGAAAAAGCTCCTCTATATAGGCTTTTGCGAAGGTTCGAAATCCCGACCGCGGCCCAGGGGCTTCGGCCGACGGCAGCGGCAACCTGCCGGGCGTATCGTTATCTCTCCGGTTCGGTACGAGAGCTCCGGGAGGGCGAGAGAACGAACGCGCCGACGGTCCGCATCGAGGTACGCGTGGAGCTCAAGCCGGGCGTCATGGACGCCGAGGCCGAGAGCATCGAGAAGTCGCTCGCGCTCCTCGGGATCCCGTCCGTGCGCCACGTGACCACCGCCCGGGTCTACGACCTCGAGTTCGCGGACGTGCCCGAGGCGGAGGCGCGGCGGCTCGCGGACCGCGCGGTCGAACGGCTTCTCGCGAACCCCGTCATCCACCGAGTATCGGTGCGCCCGCTCTCGGCCTAGACGCATGTCCGACTGGGCGGCCGAGGTCAGCCACTTCCCCATCCGTCGCGCTTCGCTCTCCGGCCTCGACCGACTCTCCGAAGCCCGGGGTCTCGGGCTCGACCGACGCGAGCTCCTTCGGCTCCAGGCGTACTATCGGACCGAAGGTCGCGAGCCGACGGACGTCGAGCTCGCCGGGATCGCGCAGAGCTGGAGCGAGCACTGCAGCTACAAGAGCTCCCGACCGTTCCTGAAGCGCGCGTTCTCGAGCCTGCATCCCAAACCTCGGGTCCTCGGCACCGGGGATGCCGGGGTCCTCCACTTCGAGGACGGGTTCGCCTACGCCATCCGCATCGAATCTCACAACCACCCATCCGCCGTGGAGCCGTACGGTGGCGCCGCGACCGGGATCGGAGGGATCCTTCGGGACGTACTTGCGGTCGGCGGCAAGCCGATCGCTCTCAGCGACCCGCTCTTCTTCGGCCCTCTCGATCGCGGACCCGACACGCTTCCGCCGGGCGTGAAGAGCCCCCGGTACATCGCCGAAGGCGTCATCGCCGGCATCCGCGACTACGGCAACCGGGTCGGCGTGCCGACCGTCTCGGGATGTGTCTACTTCGACCCGGCGTACGTCGTGAACCCGCTCGTGAACGTGGGCTGCGTCGGGTTCCTGCCGAAGAGCCGGCTCACCCCGAACCACGCGCACGCCGTCGGCGACCATCTCGTCCTGGTCGGCGGGCTCACGGCCCGCGACGGGATCGGGGGCGTGGCGTTCGCTTCGAAGGAGCTCACCGACCGCAGCGAGTCCGAGTCCCGCGGCGCGGTCCAGCTCGGGAACCCGATCATGAAGGAGCCGCTCATCCACGCCTGCCTCGAGTCGTACGACCGCGGCCTCGTCCGCGGCCAGAAGGACCTCGGGGGCGGCGGTCTCGCCACCGCGTCGGGCGAGCTGGTCAACTCCGGTGGCTTCGGCTCGCGCATCCACCTCGACCGCGTACCGCTCCGAGAGGAGGGACTCCGCCCGTGGGAGGTCTGGGTCTCCGAATCCCAGGAACGGATGATTTTGGACGTCGCTCCCGTGGACCTCCCCGCGCTCCTCGCGATCTTCCGACGCCATGACGTGCCGGCGACCGACATCGGCGAGGTGGTCGCCGGGCCGTACGAGACGCTGCTCTGGAAGGGCCTCCTGGCGGCGCAGATGAAGGTCGGCTTCCGGGTCGACCCGCCGACCGTTCGCCGGCCCACCCGCGCCCGGCGCCGTCGGTCCGCCCCGTCCCCCGACCTTGCGGAGGCGGATCCGGCCGTCCTTCTCGCCGACCTCCTCCTCGCCCCGGACTCGGTTTCGCGAGAGGGCGTCCTCCGGGTTTACGACCATGAGGTCCAGGGGCGAACGGTCGTGAAGCCGCTTCACGGGCGAGTCACGTCGCCGTCGCACGGCGACGCGGCGGTGCTGCAGCCCCGCCCTTCGAGCCTGCGCGGGCTCGGCATCACGACGGCCACCCATCCCTGGGCTTGCTCCGAGGACCCGGAGAACGGGGCGGTCATGATCGTCGAAGAGGCCGCGCGGAACCTCTACTCCGTCGGGGCGCGGCCCGACTCGTTCACGAACTGCCTCAATTTTGGGAACCCGGAAGACCCGCGCGTCCTAGCGGACTTCGCATCGGTGACCCGGGGTCTCGCGCGCGGCGCCCGCGCCTTGGGATTCACCGTGCCGAGCGGCAACGTCAGCTTCTACAACGGGGGCCTGGGCGCCGAGATCCCGCCGACCCCGGTGCTGCTCGCGACGGGGATCGTGGACGACATCACGCACGTCGCGACGAGCGACCTGAAGGACGAGGGGGACTTCCTCTACCTCCTCGGACGTTCGGCGGGCGAACTGGGCGGGTCGCTGTGGGCCCGGCGACACGGCCGGACCGGGCTCGCGCTCCCCCGGACCGACCCTGCCGGCCTGCGTCGCCTCGGGGAGCAATTGCTCTCGGCCGAGCGGCGGGGTCTCGTGCGAGCGGTCCACGATGTCTCGGACGGAGGGCTCGCGGTGACGCTCTCCGAGATGGCGTTCGGAGGCGGCCTCGGCTTCGCGGTCGACCTCGACGCCACGGGTCTATGTTCTCCCTCTCTCGCGCTCGCGGCCGAAGGCGGAAGCCGGTTCGTGGTCGAGGTGCCCGAAGCGAAGCGGCGGAGGTTCGAACGAACCTTTGCTTCGCTGGCCGTCGCTCGGCTCGGCGAGGTGGTTACGGCCGACGCGACCTTGCGTTGGAAAGGACACGCCCTCGCGACCGTACCGCTCCTCCCGCTCTACGAGCGCTGGCGCGGCGGTCTCGGACTCCCCTAGTGGCCTGGGCGCGACCATGACGGTCACGGCGCTGGTCTCCGGGGGGAAGGACTCGATCTACGCGGCGTACCTCGCGGATACGCAGGGCTGGCCGGTCGACGAGCTCGTCACGATCGCGCCCGAGGACCCTCACGCGATGATGTTCCATACCCCGAACCTGGACTTGGTCGCGCTCCAGGCGCAGGCCTGGCAGAAATCCCATCGACGGGTACCGGTGCACGGGACGGGCGAAGAACGCGAGCTCGCGGCCCTGCGGGAAGCGATCGAAGGCGAGCGCGGACCCGTCGTGGCGGGCGCGATCCAGTCGTCGTACCAGTGGGCGCGCCTCCTGCGCATCGCGGGCGAGGTCGGCCGACGCGTCTACGTCCCTCTCTGGCGGAAGGAGCCCGCCCGGGTCGTCCGCGAGGAGATCGCGGCCGGCCTCGACATTCGTCTCGTGCACCTCGCCGCCGAGCCGCTCACCCCGGACCTACTCGGACGCCGGCTGGACCTCGACCTCGTCACGGAGCTCGAGCGGCTAAGCCGCGAGGTCCGTCCGGTGAACGTCGCTGGAGAGGGGGGTGAGTTCGAGACCTTGGTGGTAGACGCCCCGTTCTTCGATAGCCGCATAGAGGCGGAGACGGTCGAGCGCTCGGTCACCGGGTCGACCTCGACGCTCCGGATCACGAAGGCCCGCCTCGTCCCCAAGGACCCCCGACCTCCGTCGCCCGCGGCCCAGTGACCCGGGCCGAGTCCTGCGTCATTCTTTCGCGGCCCCCGGAGTTATAGTTCCCGTCGGTCTCCCCGACCCCGATGTCGGCGAGCCGCCCGACCCGACCGTCGCCCCCGACGGCCGTGGAGGAGGGCCCTAGCGACCCGGTCCGCGAGCGCACCCGCCGCTGGGAAGCGGAGACCCTCGCTCCTGCCCTCGCGAAGAACCCGGAACGGAAGGAACGGTTCACGACCCTGGGAGGCATCCCGATCGACCGACTCTACACTCCCCGCTCCTCGACCGGGTCGTTCGAGCGGATCGGCTACCCGGGCCAGCCCCCGTTCACGCGCGGGGTCCACCCGACGATGTATCGCGGTCGGGTCTGGTCGATGCGGATGTTCTCCGGGTTCGGCACGCCGGAGGACACGAACCGCCGGTTCCGATACCTCCTGAAGCATGGCGAGTCCGGGCTCTCGGTCGCGTTCGACGACCCGACGCTCTACGGCCTTGACGCGGACGACCCCGAAGCGCTCGGCGAGGTGGGGAAGTGCGGGGTCAACGTGGGCTCCCTCGACGACATGCGGCGGCTGCTCGCCGGGATCCCGCTCGCCGACGTGACGACGAGCATGACGATCAACGCCCCCGCGAACATCCTCTGGGGGATGTACCTGCTCGCCGGCACGGCGGGCCGGGTGCCGTTCGCGCGCCTGGGCGGCACGACCCAGAACGACATCCTGAAGGAGTACATCGCCCAGAAGGAGTTCCTCTACCCGCCGCGCCACGCCCTGCGTCTCGTCACCGACACGATCGAGTTCGCGACTCGCTCGACCCCGAAGTGGAACCCGGTCTCGATCTCGGGATACCACATCCGCGAGGCCGGCTCGACGGCGGTCCAGGAGCTCGCGTTCACGCTCGCGGACGGCCGCACGTACGTCGCCGAGGCGAAGAAGCGCGGCCTCGACGTGGACGAGTTCGCGCCCCGGCTCTCGTTCTTCTTCAACTCGCACAACGACTTCTTCGAGGAGGTGGCGAAGTTCCGCGCGGCCCGCCGGATCTGGGCACAGGTGATGCGCGACGAGTTCGGCGCGAAGTCGGAACGGTCGATGTGGCTCCGGTTCCACACGCAGACCGCGGGCTGTTCGTGCACCGCGCAGCAGCCCGAGCTCAACATCGTCCGGACCACCGTCCAGGCGCTCGCGGGCGTCCTCGGCGGCACGCAGTCGCTGCACACGAACTCCTACGACGAGGCGATGCAGCTCCCGAGCGAGGACGCGGTCCGCATCGCGCTACGAACACAGCAGATCCTCGCGTGCGAATCGGGGGTCGCGGAGTCGGTCGACCCGTTCGCGGGCAGCTACTACGTCGAGTGGCTCACCGACACGATGGAGGAGGAGGCCCGTCGCTACTTCGACCGGATCGACGCGCTCGGCGGCGTGGTCGCCGGCATCGAGCGGGGGTTCTTCCAGCGCGAGATCCAGGAGGCGTCGTTCCGCTACCAACGGTCGGTCGAGACCGGCGAGGAGAAGGTCGTGGGCGTGAACGCCTTCACGGTCGACACCCCGGTGAAGGTCCCGCGGCTCAAGATCACGGAGGAGGCGCGTCGGGCGCAGAGCCGACGGCTTCGGGCGCTGCGGTCCCGGCGCGACCCCGCCCGCCACGCCGCGGCCCTCGACCGGCTCCGCAAGGTCGCCGCGACCGAGGAGAAGAACACGATGCCCGCGGTCCTCGAAGCCCTGCAGGCGGACGCGACGCTCGGGGAGATCGTGCGCGCGTTCCAAGAGGTGTTCGGGTCGTACCGCGAGCGGTCGATGTACTAGCGAAGGGGAGCGGCGCGGCCCGGAGACCCTTGATCGGACGGTCAGCTCGGAGGGAGGAGCCGTGACACGCGAGGAGTACCGCACGGCGCTCGAGGAGCTGTACCGACGCCGCCGCTTCGGGCTCCGCCCCGGGCTCGAGGCCGTGCAGGCGCTGCTCGCCGAGCTCGGCCACCCCGAGCGGAAGTTCCCAGCCATCCACGTCACGGGCAGCAAGGGGAAGGGCTCCACCGCCGTGATGGCGCAGTCGATCCTCAGCGCCCATGGGCTCACGACCGGCCTCTTCACCTCCCCACACCTTTCCACCTATCGGGAGCGCATCCGGATCGACGGACGGCTCATCCCACGGTCGGCGGTCGTCGACGGGGTCCGACGCGTCGAGGCGGCCGCCCGGGACGCCGAGTCCGCCGGGAGCATCGGCCGGTCGCCGACGTTCTTCGAAGCGACGACCGCGCTGGCCTTCGACTGGTTCGCCCGCGAGAAGGTCGACGCGGCGGTCGTCGAGGTCGGGATCGGAGGGCGCCTCGACGCGACCAACGTGCTCGACGCGCGCGTCGGCGTGATCACGACCATCGAGCTTGAGCACACCGACCTGCTCGGACCCGACCTCGCCTCGATCGCCCGCGAGAAATCCGGGATCCTCCATCCGGGGATGACGGGCGTTGTCGGGGAGCTTCCGTCGGAGGCTAGAGGGGTCGTGGAGGCCGCCGCGACCCAGGTGGGCGTTCCCCTCTGGCACGCCGAAAAGGAGGTCCGGGTCGGGGGCCGGTCGCTTTCGGAGAACGGCCAGACGTTCTCGGTGCGTGTACCGGGACGGTCGTTCCCCGACCTGTTCGTTCCTCTTCTCGGTCGGTTCCAGCCGGGGAACGCGGCCCTCGCGGTCGCCGCCACGGTGCGATTCGCCGAGGCCACGGAACTCACCCTGAGCGGCGAAAAGGTCGCCGCTGGGCTCGCAGAGGTCCGTTGGCCGGGGCGGCTCGAGCGGGTCGCGAAGCGGCCCGAACTCTTCTACGACGTCGCCCACACGCCCGAAAGCGCCCGAGCACTCGCCCAGAGCCTCGCAGAGATCTCTCCCCTTGCGAGCCCCGAGGAGAGCGTGGTCCTCTTCGGCTGCCTCCGCGAGAAGGAGGTCGGGCGCATCTTGGACGCGCTATCGCCGCTGGCACGCACGCTCGTCGTCGTTCCGGTCCGTTCGGACCGGGGGGCTCGCCCCGCGGAGCTCCGGCTGGCGGCCGTCGGGCGGTTCCCCCGCATCGTCGAGGCCCCCTCGGCGGCGGAGGGGCTCGCCCTCGCCCGGGCCGGGACCGGTCCCGACGGGTTCACGCTCGTCGTCGGCAGCGACTACCTCGTGGGCGAGCTCCTTCGGGAGCCGGGAGACCGCGACGAGCCGGACCTCTCCGACCCCGGGACGACCCGTCCCGAAGCGACGGGCGCGCCCGCTTCCCCGAACCGGAGGACCCCCGGGTGACGCGTGGAGCCCCCGCCGCTCCGTTCGACTGGGAGCGCCTGCTCGACCGGCTCAGCGCGCTCTACGGCACGGGGGATTGGCGGCGCCCGTACCTTCGCGACCACGCCGAGAACCCGTTCCAAGTGCTCATCGGCACGATCCTCTCCCAGCGCACCCGCGACGCGAACACGGACGTCGCGAGCGCGCGCCTCTTCGCCCGGTTCCCGGATGCTCCCTCGCTTGCCCGTGCGAAGCGGGCCGACGTCGAGTCGCTCATCCGGGTGACCGGCTTCTACCGCGTGAAGGCCCGCGTGCTCGGGCTCGTCGCGAGGGAGATCCGGGATCGGTTCGCCGGAACGGTCCCGCAGACCTTCGAGGAGCTTACCTCCCTCCCCGGGGTCGGCCCAAAGACCGCGAACTGCGTGCTCGTATTCGGGTACGGGATCCCGGCGATCCCGGTCGACACGCACGTTCACCGCATCTCGAACCGTCTCGGCGTCGTGCGGACCCGCACTCCCGAGGAGACCGAAGCGAGCCTCCGCGAGAAGGTGGACCCGCGCTATTGGATCCCCGTCAATCCCTTGCTCGTCCAGCACGGTCAGAATCTATGCCGACCGAACCGCCCGCGCTGCCCGGAGTGCCCGATCGCCGACCAGTGCGCGACCGGTCGCGCCCTCAAGGACGGCCGGGACCCTCCGCGACGGGAGGATCGGCCGAAGCGGCCGGTGTTGCCGGCAGCATCACGAGCGCGACCAGGGTCCCGAGCATCAGCATCGCGAGGACCTCCCACCCCACGGCGTAGGAATGCGTCGCCACGATCTCGCCGAAGAGGGCCGAGACCCCCGCCCCGCCGGCGAGCTGGATCGAGTTGAGGAGCCCGATCGCGAGTGGGATCTCCCCGGCCGGGACCTCCCGCCAGAAATGCGGGAGGACGTACATCACCGCGTAGATGAACCCATAGGAGAGCGCGAAGATCGTCCCGATCAGGAGCGCGACCGCGAGGCCGGCCCACGGAAGAAGGGCGAGCACACCCGCGCCAACGAGCGTCGCGACCACGAACTGCGTCCGGTGATTGCGGTTCCGCTCGGCGATCCGGCCCCCGATCGGTCCGCCGACGATGCTCGGAAGGACGAACATCATCCCGACCACTCCCGCGAGTGCGATCGTCCAACCCTCGACCGTCTCGCCCCAGGGGACCACGAACTGGCCGGTCGCGAAGGTCGCCCCCTCCAGCCCGACGAACGCGATGCCGACCGCCCAGACCCCCCGGTACCGCAACGCCGCCGGGAGCCTCGGGGCGTGGACCCGGGGCCCCTTCGGGGCCGCTCCCACCGTGGACGGTACCATCACGATGCTGACGAGCGCGGCAACGCCCAGGATCGCGCCGCCGACCACGAGCGAGACCTGCCAGCCGAGGGGCGGGATGAGGAGCGCCGTGACGACGATCCCGAGCGCGCTCCCCGCGCTGAACGCGGAGCTGAAGATCCCTACGGGGATCCCTCGGCGACCGGGAGGATAGAGACTCGCGACGAGTCCGATGGCCGGCGAGAAGAATAGTGCCGCTCCCACGCCCGCGACGGCGCGAAGCGCGAGGAGGACGGCGAACGACGGGGCCGCACCGCAGGCCGCAGCGCTGACGGCGAGCAGGCCGACCCCCGCAAGGGAGACCGAGCGCGCGCCGTACCGACGCGCGAGCAGGCCGGCCGGGACTTGGAGGAGACCGCCCCCGACAAGGAACGCCGCGACGAGCAACCCCCACTGCGCCGGCCCGACCCCATACGTCGTTCCGATCGAGGGGAGCGCGGGGCCGACATCGAACCAGTTGTAGGCGTAGCCGATCCTCAGGGCGATCAGAGCCACGGTGGCGCGCGCCGCCGCCCGCGGGCTCAGGACGACCCCTTCACCGAGGTTCTCCGCCACGGGCTCGACCGCCGTTCGCTTCGGAGGGAGCGTGCCCGCGCGAAGCGTTCGGTCGCGTCACCACCAAACAAACTGTTTTAGCATCGGCGGCCGTCTGCGCGCCGTCATGGACCCTTCGGAGTACGACCTCCCGTTCTTCCACAAGGGGGGGTACCAGCGCCGCACCTGCGTCGTCTGCGGGCACGCTTTCTGGACGCTCGGCGACTTCGACCGTTGCCAGGAGGCACCCTGCCGCGACTACGGGTTCGTCGGCCACCCGATCTTTGCGCGACCGTACGATCTACGGACGATGCGGGAGACGTTCCTGTCGTTCTTCGAACGGCGGGGTCATACCCGGATCCGGCGGTATCCCACCGTCGCCCGGTGGCGGAACGACGTGTTCTTCACGCAGGCGTCGATCTACGACTTCCAGCCGTGGGTGACGAACGGAACGATCCCACCCCCCGCGAACCCGCTCGTGATCAGCCAACCGGTCCTGCGGTTCATCGACCTCGAGGAGGTGGGCCGGAGCGGGCGCCACTTCACCCTCTTCGAGATGATGGCGCACCACGCGTTCAACCGGCCCGACCATGAGGTCTACTTCAAGGAACGTTGCACCGAGCTCTGCGACGAGCTCCTGACGAGCGAGCTTGGCGTCGACCCGAAGTCGATCACCTACAAGGAAGAGGTCTGGGAAGGCGGCGGGAACGTCGGCCCTTCGCTCAGCGTCAGCGTCTCCGGCCTCGAGCTCGCGACGCTCGTCTTCATGATGTACGTCCGCGACGGCGAGCGGTTGAAGCCGATGCCGCTCCAGGTGGTGGACACCGGCTACGGCCTCGAGCGGTTCGTCTGGGCGAGCCAGGGGACGAAGAGCGCCTACGAGGCGGTCTTCGGCCAGGAGTACGACGAGTTCCGCCGTACGTTCCCTCCCCGCGAGACCGCGCTCTTGATCGACCATGCACGCGCCCTCAACTTCCTCCTCACGGACGGGGTGGTGCCGTCCAACAGCAAGGAGGGGTACTTCGCCCGCCTCCTGCTCCGCCGCTCCCTGCGGATCCTCCAGAAGGCGCCCGAGGCGCCGGACATCGTCTCCGTCCTCGACCGCGTCGGTCGCGAGATCGCCCGGGACTTCCCCGAGGTCGGCGCGCATCGGGACGACCTCCACAAGGTGGTCCAGGCCGAGGTCGAGCGGTACGAGGACGCAATCGGCCGAGCGCGCCAAACCATCCGACGATACGAGGAGCGGGTCCGATCGACCGGCGGACGGGTGGGGGAGGAGACCCTCATCGAATGGTACGATTCGCTCGGAGTTCCCCCCGACCTCGCCGTGGAGGAGCTTTCGCAACCGCCGCCGATCCCAGAGGACTTCTACTCGCGCGTGGCCGAGCGCCACGAGAACGAGGGGCCGACGACGGAGTACGCGGAGGTGACCGAGGGGCTTCCGGAGCTCCCCGCGACCACGCCGCCCACCGAGGTCCTCTACTATCTCGACCCGTACACGGTAAGCTTCGAAGCGCACGTCGTGTGGTCCGGTGGACCGTTCGTCGCGCTCGACCGCACGTACTTCTACCCCACCGGAGGCGGCCAGGTCACCGACAAGGGCTTCCTCGGCGACCTCGAGGTCGTCGAGGTCGACCGCCGTGGTCCGTGGGTCCTGCACCGGCTCGAGCGCCCCTCGCCGTTCCAGGTCGGAGAACGCGTCCGGGCGAAGATCGACCCCGCGCGCCGCACGCAGCTGATGCAGCATCACACGGCGACCCATCTGTTGAACGGGGCCTTGCGGGAGGTCCTCGGCCCCCACGTCTGGCAGGCCGGGGCGTACAAGGGGACCGAAGCGGCCCGGATCGACGTCACGCACTACCGGGCTCTTTCGAAGGAGGAGCTCCACAAGGTCGAGCGGAGGGTCAACGAGGTCGTCCGCGAGGACCGGCCCGTGAAGAGCTACTTCGAGACGCGCGGCGAGGCGGAGCGTCGGTTCGGCTTCACGCTGTACCAGGGCGGCGCGGTCCCCGGCCGCGACCTTCGGATCGTCGAGGTCGAAGGGTTCGATGTGGAGGCCTGTGGGGGAACCCACTGCACGCACACGAGCGAGGTCGGGGCGATCGCAATCCTCGACGTCGAGCGGATCCAGGACGGGGTCGTCCGACTCACCTACGTGAGCGGCGACCGGGCGCTCGACGTCCGCGACGAGCACGAGGCGATCCTGCGCGAGGCGGCCCACCGGCTCGGGGTCCCGGTCCCTCAGCTCCCCGACGGGATCGACCGGCTCCTCACCGAAGTGGAGGAGTCGCGGAAGAGCGGGCGCGAGCGGAGGAAGGGAGACCTCGGAGCGACCGCGACCCGATTGCTCGCAGACGCGAGCGTGACGGAGGTGGTTGGGGGAACGACGTTCGTGGTCGCGCGCGTCGAGCTCGACCGCAACGAGATGATGGAGCTCTCCCGCCTGCTGACCAAGGACGGAGGTCGGGTCGCTCTTCTCGCGAGCGAGCGGGACGGCCGCGGGCTCCTCTTCATCGGGTCGACCGAGCCAAAGGTCTCCGCCCAGGCCGCGCTCGACGCAGCGAAGGCCGAGTTCGGCGGGAAGGGCGGCGGGAACCCCTCCGCGGCCACCGCCGTGGGAGAGCCCGGCGCTCCCCTCGCGAACGCCCTCGAACGGGCCCGAAAAGCCGCACGGGAAGCGGCGGGCGGCGGGTAATCCGTTGTCGTCCTCTCGGGACGAAAGCTTTACTTTGGGATGGCCCCCATGACGGCACAGGATACGGAATGTCGGTAGAGCCTCGGGAAGCTCGCTCCATCCGTACAAAGAGGACCTAATATGACCGCGAACGAGGGGAGTACCGTCGGTGGCGTGCCGGCGGAGGTGATCACCTTCCTGAGCGGGAAGGGGGGTCGGTCGCTCATCATCAAGGGCGGAGCCGGTACGGGGAAGACGACGTTCGGGCTCGAGCTGCTCGAGCGCGTCGGCCAGCCGAACCGGTCGTACTATCTTTCCACGCGCATCGGGGACGAGGCGCTCTTCCGCCAGTTCCCATGGCTGCGGACCTCCGAGATGCGGACCCGCGTCCTCGACGCGGCGAAGCTGTTCCTCGACGCGATCCAAGCATCCAGTAAGGCCCGCGATGTCGAGCTCCCCGAGACGGAGCAGAAGAAGGTGCGGGCCGGCCGCGAGGTGCTCGCGAGCTTCGGCCAGGAACGCGGACCTCCGACCCGGGTCGACCGCACCCACCTGACCGCGCTCCTGAAGCGAAGCCCGATGCCCGAGGTGGAGAACGTCTACCAGCGGATCGAGCGCGCGCTCCCGGAGAAGTCGCTCCTCGTCATCGACTCGCTCGAGGGTGTGACCCACAAGTACGGCCTCGAGATGGAAGAGTTCGTCATGGCCCTCCAGAAGGACCTGGTCGAGGCGTCGAGCACCGACGTCGTCATGATCCTCGAGAAGCCCGAAGCCGGCGGGATCGAGTACCTCGTCGACGGGCTCATCTCCATCCAGCGCGAGGAGCTCGACGAGCGGCGCGTTCGCCACCTCCGGCTCGAGAAGCTCCGCGCGACCAACATCGGGCGGGCCCGCTACGCGGTCACGCTCGACGGGGGCCGCTTCGAGGCCCTCGGGACCGTTTCGGCCCCCGGGGGAACGGTGCCGAACTCCCCCTGGAAGCCGGTCGCCGACGGCGAGAAGCACTACTCGACGGGCGTCCCCGACTTCGACAAGCTGCTCGGCGGAGGGTTCCGCCGCGGGAGCTTCAACGCGTTCGAGGTCGACGTGAACGTCGGCGTCGACGACTACTACATGCTGTTCACGCCCACGTTCCTGAACTTCCTCTCGCAGGGGCGGGGGATCATCGCGGTGCTCGCCGCAGGCGAGTCGCCCGACAAGCTCCGGGAGACGCTGATCCGCCACGTCCCGGCGAACCAGTTCGACACGCGCGTCCGGATCCCCGACTACTCCGCGAACGAGACCGAGGAGCCGTACATCCTGCCGATGGGCCGCTACGGCCGCGACGAGGCGGTGAAGGCGATGGTGGCCGCGGAGCGGGCGGTCGCCGGACCGGACCGCAAGACGTTCCTCGAGTACACCGCGTTCGACACGTTCGAGAGCCTGATGGGCGACCAGGTCGCGATCCGGATGTACTTCCAGGGCGTTTCGCGCACGAAGCACGTCGGGAACCTCGGGATCGGCCTCCTGAAGCCGGGACTGCTCGTGTCGAGCGAGATCCTGAACATGATGGACTCGTACTTCCGGATCATCAATATCGACAGCGCGACGTGCATCTACGGGATCCGGCCGCGGACGACGATTTACGCGATCAGCATGGACCCGGAAAAGGGCGCACCGCACGCGACGCTGACCCCGATCGTATAGTCCGGGGCTGTCCCTACCAGGGCAGCCCGAGCGCGAGGACCCCCGCCGCGTAGAGGAACAGCCCGGGGACGAACGTCATCACGAGGTCGTCGTCCACCCAGGGCCACTTCGGCCGCTCGGCGGCGACCGCGAGCGGCGCCGCGGCCGCCGCGAGCAGCGCCGAGGGACCGGCGGGCCATCCGCCGATCGCCGCGAGCCCCACGAACGCGAGGAGCCCGTAGGCCCCGAGCGGGATCCCGATGGTCAGGATCGGGGAGGAGGACTGGCGGCGAAGCTCCCCGGCCACCGGGTCGACGACCGCCGTCCCGAGCACGACCGCCGCCCCGATCGGGAGCGGGAGGAAGAGGACCGCGAGGACGAGCGCGAGGGCGTAGAAGGCGAAGCTCGCGACCCGATGGGTCTCATACGGCCGGATCGTCGGAAGCTCGAGACCGACGGTGTGCCGCAGGACCTCGAGGAGGATCATGACCGCGAGGGCCGCGAGGAGGATGTCGGCCTTGGGCGCGATGACGAAGAAGTTGGTCGGGAGGGCGTAGTAGAAGAGGACCGCGGCGCCGAAGAGGTGCAGGATCCTCCGCCAGGCGCGGTCGCCGAGCTCCTCGTCGCCGCCCAGCGCACGGCCGAGCCACCGGCGGAACCGGCCATGGCCGTGGAGCCGGGGTACCATGGTGCGCTCGGAGCCTTCGGGGAGGTATGAAGGTAGGGGCGGCCGGCCGAGAAAGGTTTTCTTGCCGGAGCGCTCGACGTCCGTGTGAAGGTCACGGTCCTCGTCGGGTCGAAGTCGGACCTTGAGGTCGCCGAGAAGGTCCGCGCGCGCCTTTCTGAGTTCTCCGTGCCGTGCGAGGTCCACGTCGCGTCCGCCCATCGAACGCCCGAAAAGGTCGACCGGCTCGTCCGGGACCCGGCGACGGACGTGTTCATCGCGATGGCGGGCCTTTCGGCGGCGCTCCCCGGCGCGGTCGCCGCACGGACGCTCAAGCCCGTGATCGGCGTCCCGCTCCAGCGGGGGCTGGGTCTCGATAGCCTCCTCTCCGTCGTCCAGATGCCTCCCGGCATCCCGGTGGCCGCGGTCGGCCTCGACGCCGCGGAGAACGCGGCGCTCCTCGCGACAGCGATCCTCGCCCTCAAGTATCCCGAGCTCACCGCGGCGCTCGAGCGGTACCGGGCGAAATGGCACGAGGAGCCGCCCACGGCCCCGAGAGGCGCGACGTGAACGACCCCGCGGCGTTCGTCGAGGAGGCGGTCCGTCGCCTCCGCAAGGACGTGCCCGCCCGCACGATCGTGGCCGCTTCGGGCGGGATCGACTCGACCGTCGCCGCCCTCCTCGCGCATCGGGCGCTCGGCGAGCGGTCGAAGGCGATCTTCGTCGACACGGGCCTTCTGCGCGCGGGCGAGGTGGAGCAGGTGGGGCGGTTCTTCGCCGCGAGCCATCTCCCCTACGAGCTCGTGTCGGCCGCCGACCTCTTCTTCGAGGCGCTGGCCGGGATCAGCGACCCCGAGGAGAAGCGCCGCCGCATCGGGGCGGCGTTCGTCCGGGTCTTCGAGAGGGAGGCCGACAAATTCCAGTGCGACCGGCTCATCCAAGGAACGATCGCGCCGGACTGGATCGAGAGCGGGGGCGCGCTCCGGGATACGATCAAGACCCACCACAACGTCGGTGGGATCCCGAAGGACATGCGGCTCACGCTGGTCGAGCCGCTCCGGGACCTCTACAAGGACGAGGTGCGGGCCGTCGCGCGGCACCTCGGGATCCCCGAGGCCGAGCGCCAGCCGTTCCCCGGCCCGGGGCTCGCCGTGCGTGTGAACGGGCCGATCACGCGGGAGCGGGTCGAGCGCGAGCGCGTGGCGAACGCGATCGTCGAAGAAGAGGTCGAGCGCGCGGTCGCGGCGAAGGAGATCGCCCGGCCGTGGCAGTACTTCGCGGTGCTTCTCCCGGTCCGGACGGTCGGCGTTACCGGCGACAACCGGGTCCATGGTGAGGCGGTGGTCGTGCGCATCGTGGAGTCGATCGACGCGATGACGGCGACCGCGATGGCGCTCCCGCGGCCCGTGCTCGCGCGGATGAGCGAGCGGATCACTCGCGCGCTCGCGGGCGCCGTGGTCCGCGTCCTCTACGACATTACCGACAAACCGCCCGCGACCATCGAGTGGGAGTAGGAGCGGCCGCCGGCCCGAAGGGAATATCTATCGCCGGCCTGCTCGCGCTGCGAAGGAGCCCCGTGGCCGAACCGTCCCACCTGTCCCCGCCGACACGCTCGGTGCACCTGCCCGAAGAGCTCGTCGCGGCGCTCGAGGAGCGGTTCCGCGGCACCTCGTTCGATTCCGTGGACGCGTTCATCGCGTTCGTCCTCTCTCGGCTCCTCGACGAGCCCGGGACCACCGGCTTCACCGAGGAGGAGGAGCGGGGTCTCAAGGAACGGCTCCGCTCCCTCGGATACATCGATTAGAGCGCCGACGATGAGCGCCCCCACGACCTCCCCGGACCCGCTCACGTGCCCGTTCTGCGGGGCTCCCGAGACCGAACGCTTCTCCCTCGAAGGGCATCGGTTCCTGGTGTTCCGCTGCCTCTTCTCTCCCGAGGTCGAGGAGGGGCTCACGGACGACGAGATCGTCACGCGCCTGCGCGCCTTCGCCGCGGAGGGTCCCGCCTACTTCCGGGGCACCTGTGACCGGCTCCACCTCTACGTCACGAAAGGCGCCGGCGCCCGCCAGCTCGGAGCAGACCCCGCCCCCGAGTCGCCCCCCCGCGGGCCCTGATCCGCTCCGCGTTCTGAGGGCGGCGGACGAGGGCGCGTCCCTCCGCTTCAGTGGTCGGCCGGGACCTCGGCGTCGGCGTCGATCTCGACCTTCATCGCCGGGTCGATGAGCGCGGCCACCTGGACGAGCGTGTTCGCCGGTCGGACCTCCCCGAACCGCTCCCCGAGGGCCCGCGCGATCGCCTCGAAGTCGCCCATGTCGGTGACGTAGACCCGGACGCGAACGATCTCCTCCCGCCGGCTCCCGAGGGCGGTGAGGGCGCGCTCGATGTTGTCCAACGTCTGGACCGTTTGGGCGTACGCGTCCCCCCGGCCCACGACCGACCCGTCGGGCGCGGTCGCGGTCGTGCCCGAGACGTAGATGCGCCGGCCGACCCGGACCGCGCGGCTGTAGCCGACCTTCGGTTCCCACGGCGTTCCGCTCGCGTAGCGGGTCCGGTCGTCGCGGACCCGTTCACGCGGGAGCGGATGGGTGGACCTTCGCGAGGGCGCCATCGGTACGAACGAGGTGGCGGGAGAGGCCGAGCTCCTCGGGGGATGCCCCGAACGCGAGCGCGACGACCTGCGGGAGGTGGAAGATGGGCATGTCGAGGTGCGGGGTCTGGACCGCCTTCGACGCCTTGTTCTGGTAGGCATCGAGGGACAGGTGGCAAAGCGGGCAGGGGGTCGCCATCGCGTCGGCTCCGTGCGCCTTGGCCTCCAGGATCTGCTTTCCCGCGATCGCGTACGCGGTGGACGGCTTGACGAACTGGATCGGGAAGCCGCAGCACATCACCCGTCCGCGGTAGTCGACCGGGGTCGCGCCGACCGCGGCGAGGAGGTCCTCGAAAGAGTGCGGCTCCTCGGCGCTCTCGCTCGCCATCTCGTCGGCCGGGCGCAGAAGGTGGCAGCCGTAGAACGCGCCGACCTTCATCCCGTGGAGCGGCCGGCGGACCTTCGCCTTCACGGCGGGAAGCCCGATGTCCTCGGTGAGGACCTTCAGGAGGTGCTTCACCTGAGCCGTGCCCTTGTACTCGATGCCGATCGGCTTGAGCGCGGCGTCGACGCGCGCCATCACCTTCGGGTCCTGCATGCGGACCTTGGCGAGGGTGAGCATCCCCTGGCAGGTCGAGCAGATCGTGAGCACGTCCAGGCCGGCCTTCTCGGCGATGGCGAGGTTCCGCGCGTTGATAGCGATGTTCAGGACCTCGTTCGCTTCGTCGATGAACCCCGACCCGCAGCAGGAGAAGTTCGGGAACTCAACGAGCTCGATGCCGAGCGACCGGCAGACCCAGCGGGTCGCCAGGTCGAGCTCTTTCGAGGACGACTGCGCGAGGCAGCCGGGGTAGTACGCGATCTTCATGGCCCCTCCTTGGGGGGCGTGTCGAGCGCGGCGTAGATCTTGTCGAGCTCGTCCATCCCCTCGATCTTGCGGGGCTTTCTCATGATCTCGGGTTTCTTCCGATAGATCCGGATCCCCTGGCCGAGCTGGCCTACCATCCCCATCAGTCCGTCGGTCGCCCGAACGAGCTTCATCTCGTTCAGCTGGCCGGCGCCCTTGAGGTTCTCCTTGAACCCGACGGCGTGCCGGGAGCCCAATTCCGTGGCGCCCTGGACCGCAATCGCCATCTCCTTCAGGTCGCGGATCCGCTCGGATGGTCGGACGTCCTTCGGGCAGGCCTCGGTGCAGAGATGGCAGCGAAGGCAGAGCCAAAGGCCGTTCGGCTGGACGCGTTCGAGCCGTTCCCGGTAGGCGGTGTCGCGTGGGTCGACGGCGAAGCGGTAGAGCTTGGCGAGCGCCATCGGTCCCGGGAACTCGGGGTCGGCCTCGGCCGCCGGGCACGCGGAGAAGCAGGCCGCGCAGGCGATGCACCGCGGGGTCTCCTTGAACCGTTCCACCTGGGCCGGGGACATCGAGGTCGGCTTGCCGGCCGGCATCGGGATGGTGGGGTCGAGCTTCAGGTGGGGCTCGATCTTGCTGTACTCCCGCCAGAACCGGGTCTGGTCGACGATCAGGTCCCGGATGACCGGCTGGTTGCGCATCGGCTCCACCACGATGCGTCCGTGGCGAGCCACTTCAGGCCCGACCTGCGTCTCGCACGCGAGCCGGCTCTTCGAGTTGATCTGCATCGCGCACGAGCCGCAGATCGCGCTCCGGCATGAGTAGCGGAGCCCGAGGCTCGGGTCGACCTCAGAACGGATCTGCAGGAGCGCGGTCAGGATCGGCGTGTGGGGAACGAGGTCGAGCGTGTAGCGCTGGTAGCGCGCCGTCGTGTCCTTCCCCGGTGTGTAGCGATAGACGTCGAACGGAACGGAGATCGTGTCCGCGGTCATCAGTACACCCTCTCCTTGGGTTCCCAGCGAGTGAAGGCGACCGGCGAGTACGACAGGGTAGGACCGCTCGGGGTCCGAAGCGCGAGGGTGTGCTTCATCCAGTTCTTGTCGTCCCGCTTCGGGTAATCCTTGCGGAAGTGGGCGCCCCGACTTTCCGTCCGGGCGATCGCGCCCACGATGATGACCTCGGCAAGGTCGAGCATGTGCTCGGTCTCGATCGCGTCCGAGAGGTTGATGTTGAACACCTTCGACTGGTCCACCACTCGGATCCGGGAGAAACGCTCCTGGATCGCCCGGACCCGTCGGAGGCCCTCCGTGAGGTCCGCCTCGGTCCGGAAGATGTTGACGAACTGGTCCATCGTCTTCTGGAGGTCGGTCCGGATGGTGGCCGGGTCCTCCCCGTCCGCCCGGCCGAGCCAGGCGCGGTACGTGGAGGTGACGGACTCGAGGTCGGCCGGTTGCAGCTCGGTCGCGGGGGCCTTCTGCGCGTACGTGGCGGCTGCCGCGCCGGCCGACTTCCCGAAGACGAGCGTCTCCATGAGCGAGTTCCCGCCGAGGCGGTTCGCCCCGTGGATGGAGACGCAGGCGGCCTCGCCGGCGGCGTACAGGCCGGGGATGTTCGTCTCCCCCGGGATGTTCGAGCCGACGCCTCCCATCATGTAGTGCTGGGCCGGGGAGATGGGGATCGGGTCGGTCACCGGGTCCATCCCGGCGAACGACCGGCAGAGGTCGCAGATCTCCTGGAGGCGGCTCTCGATCTTCTCCTTCCCGAGGTGCATCAGCTCGAGGTGGACGTACGGACCGTACGGTCCGGTGAATCCCCGTCCTTCGATGATCTCGGTCGTGATCGCCCGTGCGACCACGTCGCGCGAGGCGAGCTCGAGGACCTTCGGGGCGTACTTCGTCATGAACCGCTCGCCGGCGGCGTTCTTCAGGATCCCGCCCTCGCCCCGGGCCCCTTCGGTGACGAGGATGCCGCCCTCGAGGAGGGCGGTCGGGTGGAACTGGACGAACTCCATGTCCTTCAGGAACGCGCCGGCGCGGTACGCCGCGGCCATCCCGTCGCCGGTGCAGCTGTGCGCGTTCGTCGACCGACCGTAGATGCGGCCGGCCCCGCCGGTGGCGATGACGACGGCCTTCGCCGCCACCATCTGGAACTCCCCGGTCTTCTTGTCGAGGGCGACGATCCCCTGGACCCGCCCGTCCCGCACGACGATCCGGGCCAGCTCCCACTCCTCGTAGAGCGTGAACCGCGCGGTGCCGAGCTGCTCCCACAGTCCCTGCAGGAGCGCGAGACCGGTCCGGTCCGCGGCGTAGACCGTACGCGGGAACCCGGCGCCCCCGAACGGCCTCTGGGCGAGCGTGCCGTCCTCGGCGCGGGTGAAGATGGTGCCGAAATGCTCCATCTCGATGACCGTCGGGCCGGCCTCCCGACAGAAGAACTCGATCGCGTCCTGGTCTCCGAGGTAGTCGGACCCCTTGACGGTGTCGAAGATGTGGGCGTCGACCGAATCGTTCACCCCGATCGCCGCGTTGATACCGCCCTGGGCCGCGCCCGAATGCGACCTCAGGGGGTGCAACTTCGTGACGATGGCGACGTCCCGCCCGGCCTCGGCCGCCGCGAGCGCCGCGCGCTGCCCGGCGAGGCCCGCACCGACCACGACGACTTCGTGACGCAACATAGAGACCCCGGGTTCATCCAAGCCGGGGCTTTAATGGGTGCCGTTCTCCGGGTTGCACTCGCCCGAGGGGCCGCGTTCACGACGTGGTCTCGGGTGCGTCGGTGATGCCGGCGTAATCGCTGCGTGAGCCCTTATATAGCGACCCCGGGTCCGCCGTCGCACATTCCGGGCGACCGGAGGTACGACGATGCAAACCGTGATCAGCTCGGCCGACGAGGAGCGCCTACTGAAAGGCACTACGACGATCGGGATCGTCTGCAAGGACGGGGTCGTCCTCGCCACCGAGCGCCGGGCCACCGCCGGCAGCTTCATCTCCAACAAGCAGACCCAGAAGCTGTTCAAGATCGACGAGAACATCGGGATCACGATCGCCGGCCTTGTCGGCGACGCCCAGGTCCTCGCGCGCTACCTCAAGGCCGAGGTCTCCCTCTACCGGCTCCGCCGCAGCGCCCCGCTCACCGCCGAG
Source organism: Thermoplasmata archaeon (assembly GCA_052326485.1). Classification (GTDB taxonomy): domain Archaea; phylum Thermoplasmatota; class Thermoplasmata; order Lutacidiplasmatales; family UBA184; genus Lutacidiplasma. The sequence goes on from JBKQMS010000010.1 coordinate 48,801, forward strand.
GGCGCCGCGACGCTGCTCGCGAACATCCTGAGCGGGAACCGCTACTACCCCTACTACGCCTGGCTCATCCTGGGCGGCGTCGACGGCAAGGGCTCCCACGTCTTCTCGGTCGACCCGGCGGGCGGTTGCATCGAGGACCGGTACGTCTCGGTCGGGTCGGGTTCCACGATCGCCTACGGTCTCCTCGAGGAGGGGTACTCCCGGGAGATGTCCACCTCGGATGCGGTCGACCTCGCGCTCCGCGGACTCACCGCGGCGATGAAGCGGGACAGCGCGAGCGGGGACGGCTACCTCGTGCACATCATTACGCCCAAAGAATACCGAGAAATGTCCGAGGACGAAATTAATAAACGTCTGAAGGCCCTCAAGATACCGCTGCCACCCGTTCTTCCGTAAGGACCGACGGGCCCGGGCGGCCTTCCCAACCCTTTCCGTGACAACCGTTTCCGTTCATCAAGGATGAGTTTCGAATCGCTCATAGAGCAAACCCGGGAAGCGCTTCGCGAAGTGCTGCCGGAAACCATCGAGGTCAGCGACATCGAGCTCGAAGGCCCGCACGTCGTGGTCTACACGAAGCAGCTGGACGCGTTCCTTTCCGGGGGCGACTACCTTCGCCAGGTCGCCCAGCGCCTCCACCGCCGGGTGGTGGTCCGTTCCGACCCGGCAACGCTCAGCGACCCGAAGGAGGCCGAGAAGGCGATCCGCGCGCTGATCCCGCCGGAGGCGGAGATCAACCAGCTGTTCTTCGAGCCCGAGACCGGCGAGGTCACGATCGAGGCGGCGAGCCCGGGGGCGGCGATCGGACGCGGCGGCTCGGTCCTGAACGACCTCAAGAAGCAGATCGGCTGGGTGCCCACCGTCGTCCGCACGCCGCCGATCCCCTCGAAGACCGTCGAGGAGGTGCGGATCCACCTGAGGAACTCGTTCGACGACCGTCGGTCGTTCCTCAAGAAGGTCGGGATCCGGATCGCGCGCGACCCGCTCCCCGAGAAGCTCTGGGCCCGCAGTACCGCGCTCGGCGGCTACCGCGAGGTGGGGCGGAGCGCCCACCTCCTGACCACCCAGAACTCGAAGGTCCTCATCGACTGCGGGATCGACCCAGGGTCGGACCGGACCCCGTTCTTTAACGCGCCCGAGCTCCTGCCGCTCGACTCGCTGGACGCGGTGGTCGTCACGCACGCCCACCTCGACCACTGCGGCCTCGTGCCCGTGCTGCTCAAGTACGGGTACAAGGGGCCGATCTACTGCACGGCCCCGACGCGCGACCTGATGACGCTCATGCTCCTCGACGCCATCAAGGTCGTCAACCAAGAGGCGAGGAGGGCCCTCTACGACTCGGGAAACGTCCGGGACCTAGTGACGCGGACGATCCCGCTCCGCTGGGGCGAGACGACCGACATCGCGCCGGACATCCGCCTCACCATGCACAACGCCGGGCACATCCTCGGCTCGTCGATCTGCCACTTCCACCTCGGGGAAGGCGACCACAACCTCGCCTACTCCGGGGACATCAAGTTCGAACGGAGCTGGCTGTTCAACCCCGCGACCAACCGGTTCCCCCGCCTCGAGACCCTCGTCCTCGAGTCGACCTACGGCGGATACCGGAACGTGCAGCCGAGCCGCCAGCAGGCGACCGAGGAGTTCAGCTCGCTCACGAACAAGGTGCTCGCCCGGGGCGGTAAGCTCATCGTTCCCGTCTTCGCGGTCGGCCGTTCCCAAGAGGTGATGCTGGTCCTCGAGGAGAAGATGCGCGAGGGGAAGATCCCCCGCGTGCCGGTCTACCTCGATGGGATGATCTTCGAGGCGACGGCGATCCACACCGCGTACCCGGAGTATCTCAACAGCCAGCTGCGGACGCAGATCTTCCAGCAGGGCGACAACCCGTTCCTCTCGGACGTCTTCCGCCGCATCGATTCCCAGCAGATGCGCTCGACCGTCCTCGACTCGAAGGAACCGTCGATCATCCTCGCCACCTCCGGCATGATGAGCGGAGGGCCCGTGATGGAGTACTTCCGGGCGTGGGCGCCCGAGGAGAAAAACGGGCTCCTCTTCGTCGGCTACCAGGCCGAGGGGACGTTCGGCAACCGGCTCCAACGGGGCGTGAGCGAGGCGACGTTCCTCGACGGGTCCCGCCAGGCGTCCGTCCCCGTGAAGCTCGAGATCGCGACCATCGAGGGGTTCTCGGGCCACTCCGACCGGGTCCAGCTCATGAACTTCGTCGCGTCCCTCGACCCGAGACCGCAGCGGATCATCCTGAACCACGGCGAGGAGTCCCGCATCCTCGACCTGGCTTCTAGCCTCCACAAGCGGTTCAACGTGGAATCGCGGGCCCCGTTCAATCTCGAAGCGATCCGGCTCGTCTAGGGGATCGGCCGTTCCCGGCCCCCGGAACTTGCAGGTTCTCGGGACGAAACCCTTTATAGAGCCACCGGGGTCGTTGGGGTTGACCCCCCACTGGAGGGCATCGAATGGGACATTCATACCGAAGGTTCTTGGTTCTCGGCCTCGACGGGGGGACCTTCGACCTCCTCGACCCGCTCATGGCCGCGGGGGAACTCCCGTTCCTGAAGTCCCTCGTGCACCGGGGCGTCCGGGCCCCGCTGCGCTCGGTCTACCCTGCGAAGACGATCCCCGCCTGGTACTCGTTCGCCACGGGCAAGGACCCGGGAGAGCTCGGGATCTTCGGGTTCACCGAGCCGGACGGAGGCCCTGGCCACTCGAAGCTCGTCCAGACGTTCCGCCCCGCCGAAGCGCTCTGGGACACCCTTTCCAGGGTCGGCGTGAAGGTGGGCGTCCTCAACTTCCCGTTCCGGACGGCGTACCCCCTCCACGGGTTCGTGGTCCCGGGGATGTTCACCGGCGCCAACGCCCCCTACCCCGTCGCCCTCAAGACCGAGATCCAGGAGACCATCGGAGGGGACTACCCCCGGGAACTGCCGGCCTACAAGGAGGCCGAGCGGGTCGAATGGATTGCGGAGGCGACCCGGGCGGTAGAGCAGCGGGGCAAGGTCGCGGCGACGCTCGCCGAGCGCCACAAGCCCGGGTTCCTCTTCGCGCTCTTCCGTGAGACCGACCGGCTCGAGCACCAGCACTGGTCCGAGATGAGCCAACCGGTTTCGGAGATCCCCGTTGACCTCCTCAACTTCTGGCGCACGGTCGACCGGTCGTGCGAGCAGGTCGACCGCGCGTTCCGTTCCGGAGGGGGTCCCGCGGTGACGCTCGTCATCTCCGACCATGGCCACGGGCCGATCCAATCGGACTTCCTGACCAACCGGTGGCTCGCCGAGGAGAAGTTCCTGTTCTTCCGCGGCCGGGGGGACTTCGGGCGTCGCAAGCTCCTCGGTAAGCTCCTGCTCACCGCCCAACGGAACCGATTGGCCAGACGGGCCATGCGCCCGCTGGTCGACTTCGTCCGGGACGGGCGACGCGCCCAGGTCGCGGAGTTCTTCGGCGGGGGGACCTCGTTCGAGCAGTTCTCGAAGCGGATCGATTGGGAACGCACCGTCGCGTTCTCCTACCCGATCCCCGAGGGGATCTACCTGAACCCGAACAACCCTAAGCTCACCGCGGAGCGCCGGGACGCGATCCGCGCGCAGATCCGAGAGCGTCTCGAGGCGTACCCCGACGCGCACATCGAGGTGCTCGACCCGCGGACGATCTACCGAGGCTCCAACCTCTCGCAGGCTCCGGCCCTTCTCATCCGCGTGGACGGGATGAACACCGAGCCCCGGATGGACTTCGGATACCCGGACGCGCTGATCCGGCAGCGCCCCGACTACTTCTGCGGGACGGGAACCCACCGGATGAACGGCATCATGATCGCCGCGGGGGATGACATCCGACCCGGCATGACGGTCGGCACCCTCGACCTCGTGGACGTCGCGCCGACCATCCTCGATGGGATGGGGTACGACGCGCCGAAGGGGATGGGCGGCCACTCGTTCGGCCGCCGCCTGGGCCTCTCAGGGTAAGCGATACCCTCCGCCGGAACCCTTTTCGGGGTGGGCAGGCTCCGACCGCGGATGCCGGGGCGCACGGTGGACATCGTGGCCGTGGGTCCACCCCCGCTCGACCCGTACGAACCCGCGGCGAGCGCCTGGGCCCTCGCAGCCGCGCTCGCGGCCCGGGGGGACGACGTACGGGTCCTCCACCTGCCCGGTTTGGCCACGGACCGCGTGCCGCCCGGGGTCACGGCCGTCCCGGTGGAGATCCCCCTCCACCGTCCGGGGGGCCCCGTGGAGCCGGCGGAGTTCGCCGCGGCCGCCGGTCGGCACCTCCGCAAGCCCCTCGACCTCGTGCTCCGCGACCCGGTCGGCTTGGGTTCGCTCGGAGCCCGACGAGCGCGCCGTGCCTCTCCGCTCGTCGGGGCCTTCGCGCGGGGAATCGAGCTGCGGGCCTTCGAGGGGGAGCGACAGGGGATCTCCTCGACCGGGTTCGTCGACCGGCTCGATACCTGGCGCGACCGTCGGTCGGTCCGCCGCCTCGAGCGGGTCGCGCTCGAAGAGGCCGACCGCCTCTTCTACGAAACCCCCGAGGTCGCCCGCTCGCTGACGGAGGAGTACGGGGTCCCCGAGCGCAAGCTCGTAGCTCTCCCCCCAGCGGTATCACCCCTTCCCCCGCTACCGACCCGCGAGGCTTCGCGTCGGGACCTTCGGATCCCCCCGGACGTGCCGGTCGTGGTCGCGCCCACCGCCTTCGAGGCCCCGGCGTCCAGTGGGGTCGACCGGGTCCTCGAGGCGTTCCGCCGGGTCCGCCCGTTCTTCCCCGGCGTCCGACTCGTCCTCTGCGGCGCTCCCGCCCCCTCCGACCCTGGGGTGATCGTGCTGCCGGGTCGACGCGCGGACACGTTCTCGGACGCGCTCGCGAGCGCCGACGTGGCCGTCTTCGCACGGCGCGTCCCGGGGTTCGACCCGGGCGTCGTGCTCGCGGCGCGGGCCTCCGTTCCGCCGATCGTGCTGCCGGACGCTCGACTCGCCGTCGACCCGGCGGGCGGTGTGCGCGTTTCGGCGAGCGATGACCCGGGCGACCTCGCCTCGGCGCTCGCGGAGCTGCTCGCCGACCCGGCCGTGGGCCAAGAGGTCGGTCGGGCGGCCGCCCGGTTCGCCGAGGCGTTCCTCCCGGAACGCGTCGCGGCCGCGCTCGACCGGGCGGTCTCCCCGAAAGGGGCCTAGCGAGCCCGTCGGGGCTACTCCTCGCGATCGACCGGTTCGTCGAGGCGCCACTCCGCGAACCCACGTCCGCCCGAGGCCCGCCGGACCGCCCGCACCACGCCTGCCCACCGCACGTCGGTTGGGAGCTCGCCGGAATCGATGCGGTCGAGGACGGAGCGGAACCGAACCCGGAGGTCGGAGAACGGGTCCTCCTCGCCGGGCCGCACCCACGGACCCGCCGCGCGCACGACCCGCACGCTCCCATCGTGGGTGGCCCAGACCCCGACCCGGGCAGCTCTCGTCCCGTCGGTGCGCTCGGCGAGCCGTTCGGCGGCCTTCTCGGACGGCAGGACGACCGCAACCCAGTTCCCCCACGCCCGCCGCTTGAGCGCCTGGACGAGCACCGCGCGGCTCCCGGAGACCTTCGCTTCGACAAGACCGACCTCGTCCCCGCGCCGGGCCACGAGGTCGAAGTAGTCGGTCGAATCCAGGTTCGGGTAGACCCGGTATCCTTGTTGCTCGAGGAACGTCGCGGCCGTCCGCACGACCTCGCTTTCGGAGATCCGGGGAGGTCGCGTAGCCGCCGCGCGGCTCACGGGCCGCTCCTGAGGAACCACCGGTCGAGGCGCGACCGGGGGATCCGGAGCACGATCGGGCGCCCGTGGGGGCAGGAGTAGGCCGCTTCGGGAAGGGCATGCAGCGCCGCGAGCACGTGGGAGAACTCCTCGGAGGTGACGAGGTCGCCCGCCCGCAGGGCCGCATGGCAGGCGACGGAGGCGGCGCGACGCTCCTCGAGCCCGTCGGGGAGCGTGGGCCGACCCCCCGTCGCGAGCTCGTCCAGGAGCTCGGCGACCGCTTCCGGCCGCGCCGAGCGGCCCCGGAAGGCGGGGACCGACCGGACGAGGAAGGAGTCGGGTCCGAACGGGTCGATGTCAAAGCCGGCCGCCCGGACCGTCTCGCCGTGGGCCTCGAGCGTGCTTCGCTCGGCGCCCGTGAGGTGGACCGTGACGGGGTCGACCAAGGTCTGCCGTTGGAGCGTTCCGGCGCGCAGCAGCTCCTCGTAGAGGACGCGTTCGCTCGCCGCGTGCTGGTCGATCAGGACGAGGCCCTCGTCGCTCTCGGCCACCCAGTAGAGGGCGTGAAGGCAGCCGAGCAACGTGAGTCGCGGGTGACCGGCCGCGGCAGGAAGCGGGGCCGGGGGCTGCGCCGGGAGGACCGGACCCTCGAGCGTGCGCTGCACGCCCGGATGTCCTGCCGCCGGGACGGGAACGCCTCGCGGAGGGGATGGAGGTCCGCCAGGCGGCGGTCGAACGGCGGTCCGCGAGGCCGAAAGCTCTGCGACCTGCGGCGCGGCGACAAGGGCTTCGCGGACGACCTGCCGGATCGCGTCGAGGAGGTCTCGCTCCCTCGCGAAGCGCACCTCGCGCTTGGTCGGATGGACGTTCACGTCCAGCCGGTCGGGGTCGATCTCGAGATGCAGGACACCGACCGGGAACCGGGTCCGTGGCAGGTAGTCGCCGTAGGCGAGACGGACATTCTGCGCGATCGGACGGGAGGTGACGGCCCGACCGTTGACGGCCACGAACAGACCGCGGGAGGAGGCGGCTGCCACCCCGGGCCGGCCGAGGGCCCCGAAGAGACGACCACCGGGGATCTCCGCGGCCAGCTCGAACGACGACGAGAGGAACCCCGGGCCGAGGACCCGGGCCGCCGCGTCCTTGAGGTCGTGCGCGGGAGGATACGTCCCGGCCTCACGGCCCTCCGACTCGACGCGGAGGCCCACCTGGGGCCGGGCGAGATAGAGGCGCTCGACCGTCTGCAGGACCTCGACCTGCTCGGCGGGGGCGCCCTTCAGGAACTTGCGGCGGGCGGGCGTGTTGAAGAAGAGGTCCTCGACCTCGACGGTGGTTCCCGGGGCCCTCGGGGCAGAGAACCGGCCGGCGAGCGCGCCCCCGACGACCGAGATCCCCTCCGCGACCTCACGGTCGGGAGGGCGGGAAAGGAGGCGAAAGCGAGAGACCGAGGCGATCGCCGCGAGCGCCTCGCCCCGGAAGCCGAGGGTCCCGATCCGCTCCACGGGACCGTCCGGCGCGAGCTTGCTCGTGGCATGGCGCTCAACGGCCAGCTCGAGCTCCCCGGCTGGGATCCCCGACCCATCGTCGGCGACCTCTACCCGTTCGAGCCCTCCGCCCGTAAGTCGGACCGTGACCGAGGAAGCGCCCGCATCGACCGCGTTCTCGACGAGCTCCTTCACGACCGACGCCGGACGTTCGACCACCTCGCCCGCCGCGATCCGCTCGACCGTCTCGCTCGAGAGCCGTTGGATCGGCCGACGCGTCGGGGAAGGGTGCTCTGTCACAGGGACCCTTCCTTTCGCGTTGGCTCGGCCGAGGCTCGCCGCTTGAGCTCCCGCAACGTGCGGGCGGCCTCTTCGGGCGCAAGGCGGTCCGGGTCGAGCTGGCGGAGCTCGTCGACCACCGGGTGCTCGGAAGCCCCCTCCGACAGCAGCACGGCCTGGGTGTACCGGGGCCCGCGGCGGCGGGAGCCCTTGGGCGCCGCCGGCGCCACGCTCTCGGTCTCGAGGCGGTGGAGAAGGCGTTCGGCTTCTGCGAGGACCCCCTCCGGGACCCCGGCGAGCCGCGCCACGTGAACGCCGTAGCTCCGGTCGGTCGCGCCCGGGACGAGGCGGTGAAGGAAGACGATCCCGTCCGGGCCCTCACGTACGGCGAAGTGGGCGTTCTCGGCGGCCGAGAGCCCCCGGACGAGGTCGGTAAGCTGGTGGTAGTGCGTCGCGAGAAGACAGCGCGCCCGGGTCTCGTCGTGGAGGTGGCGCAGCGTCGCCCACGCGATCGCGAGCCCGTCGTACGTGCTCGTTCCGCGACCGACCTCGTCGAGCAGGACGAGCGAACGGGCATTGGCCGCCCGAAGGATCTCGGCGACCTCGCTCATCTCGACCATGAAGCTCGACTTGCCCCGGCCGATCTCATCCGTGAACCCCATCCGGGTGAACAGCTGGGTGACGAGACCGACCCGTGCGAACTTCGCCGGCACGAACGAGCCCGCCTGCGCCAGCACGACCAAGAGGCCGACCTGGCGCATGTACGTCGACTTCCCTGACATGTTCGGGCCGGTCAGCACGAGCATCCGTCGCGTGGCCGGGTCGAGGTCGAGGTCGTTCGGGACAAATGACTCCCCGAGGATCCGGTCGAGCACCGGATGTCGGCCGTCGCGCACCACGAGGACCGAGGAGTCGTCGACCGTGGGGCGGACGTATCCCCGGGTCTGTGCGAGGTGCGCGAACGTGGCGAGCGCGTCGAACTCCCCTACGGCGCGGCTGACGCGGTGGACCGCGGGCACGTGGCGCTCGACCGAATCGAGGAGTTCCTCCCAGCGGGCGGCCTCGGCGGTGCGGATCCCCTCCCGGGCCTCCCGGATCCGCCGCTCGATCTCCTCGAGCCGGTCCGAGGTGAACCGCTCGGCTTGGGCGACCGTCTGGCGACGACGGAAGTGGGGCGGGACCCGGGCCAGGTGGGACTTCGTGACCTCGAAGTAGTAGCCGAAGACCTGGTTGTACCCGACCTTGAGCGTCCGGATGCCCGACGCCTCCTGCTCGGTCCGCTCGAGGGCGGTCATCTCGGCGAGCGCCGACCGCTCAGACTCTCGCCACCGATCCACCTCGGGTGCGTGCCCGGGCCGGAACAACTCGCCCGAGTCCTCGGTGGGCGAGGGGCTTTCCGGCAGCGCGGCGGAGAGGAGCGGGACAAGCGCGGTCGGGGGCGCGAGCTCCCCGGCGAGCTTCGTGAGTCGGTCCGAGGATTCCCCCTCGGCCAGGCTCCGGCCGAGGGATTCGGCGACCTCGAGGCCCGCCCGCAGGGCCGCGAGCTCGACCGGTCGGACCCGACGGCCAGCGACCCGGGCGGCGATGCGCGAAAGGTCCGGGATGGAGTGGAGATGCGTTCGCCATCCTTCGAGGGCGGCGCCGCGGTCCACGAGCGATTGCACGGCATCCTGGCGCAGCGTGATCGACGGCGCGTCGGCGAGCGGGTTCGTCAGCCAGAACGCGAGCGTGCGTCGGCCCGGCGCCGTGACCGTCTCGTCCCAGGTCCCTAGAAGGGTCACGCCCTTCGCATCGTCCGGGTTCATCGGCCGATTGATCTCGAGGTGGCGCAGGGTCTTCGCGTCCAGGACGAGCCTTCGGCCGCCGGTGCCTCGCTCGACCAGGTCTAGGTGGGGGAGCAGGCGCGGCTGGGTCGCTCGCAGGTACGCGGCGAGCCGACGGTCGGCCTCGACGACCTCCTCGGCCAACTCGGCCTCGCTTCGGAGGGCGCTCGGAAGCTCTCCCGTGGCGGCGGGCGCCGGAGCGGCCTCGAGCCGAGCCGACGGGAACTCCCGCCGCAAGGTGGCTACGAGGGTCGCAGCGACCGATTCCTCCGAGGCAGCCCACAGGATCTCCCGGGGCTGGAAGGCGGCAAGGGAGGAGAGGATGCCCTCTGGGCCGTGCCCGTCCGCGACTCCGTGGTACCACTCTCCCGTGGTGATGTCGACCGCTGCGTAGGCTCCGACCTTTCGGGCCGGGGCCACGATGCTGACGAGGAAGCTATGGTCGGAACCGCCGAGGATGCGGTCCTCGACCGCGGTGCCCGGCGTGACGACCCGGGTGACCTCCCGTCGGACCAACCCCTTGGCGAAGCGGGGGTCCTCGACCTGGTCGCATAGGGCCACCTTGTACCCCTTGCGCACGAGCCGCCCGAGGTACGTCTCCACCGAGTGATGGGGAACGCCCGCCATCGGGGTCCGGACGCCCTGGGCGTCCGCGGCGCGCGCGGTCAGCACGACATCGACCTCGCGCGACAGGAGGCGCGCGTCGTCCCCGTACGTCTCGTAGAAGTCTCCCACGCGGAAGAGCACGAGATGGCCGGGGTACCGGGCCTTCACGCCCTCGTACTGTTCGAGAAGGGGTGTGAGGGGCAGCGGGTCGGGCATCGGCCTCGCCGTCGAGCGAGGGACTCCATATAATCTAACGCGCAGGGAGTGGGACGCTGAGGGGGAGATTTGAACTCCCGTGGCGGAACCGCCACCAGCTTTCAAGGCTGGCGCCTTGCCGGGCTAGGCTACCTCAGCGCAACCGGCAGAGCGGAGTCGGGAGGAATAAACCCTCCCTTTCGGAGGGGGTCCGGGGCGGAGGAGTGCAGGTGCCGGGACGTTCGCGCGGGACCCCAAGGGATCCCGCGTTTCGAACCCGGGTAGTCAGCTTGGAGGGCTGACATCCTACCACTAGATTACACCTGCACGGCCGCCGCCGGACCCGGCTCGCGACCGTCCTACGCCGTTAAGGCTTTTCCTTGGAAGGGTGAGCCGCCGGAGCCGAAAGGTCGAGGAGCGCGACCCGTTCGAGGACCAGCCCTTCCCACCCCGATGGCGGGACGGCGCTCCGCTCCGCGGCCGCGATCCCGAGGCGTTCGAGGACCGACTCGTCGACTGGCTTCGGATAGGAGCCCGGGTCCAAGGTGAGTTCGAACCGCCCGAGCAGGATGACCGGGTCCTGTGGGCGCTCGGCGACCAGGACGAACTGCTCGGTCGTGTCGGAGACCCCGACCTTCGCGAGAGCGCGCGGAAGCTGGTCGTCGCCGGCGACGTAGAGGGCGAACTCGGCTCCCCGGTCGCGGAGACGCAGCTCGCCGCGCGCCCGGGCGCGGCCGAGGTGGGCCCAGGCCGAGAGGAGGTGACGCTCTCCCGCCACGGCGCGGGCGTCGAAGAGGGCCACGAGCTGCGGGGACTCCTTCGCCAGTTCCCGGAGGGTGCGGATGATCGCCTCGGTCGTGGGAAGACCGGCTTGAGAGCGACGGGCGCCGACCGCTCGGACGGGTCGCTCCTCGGGTGGCGGGAGTGGGGTCACGGTCGCTCGGTCACTCCTGCATGAACTTGAGGAATTCCTCGAGCGTCCGGGGTTGGAGCGTGTAGTTCTCCTCCCGCTCCCGGCCGATCGTGGAGGTGGGGGTCGTGCCGTAGTCGTGACCGGGCAGCACGACCAGCGCGTCGTCCAGGGTGAGGAGTCGGTGCTGAAGGCTGTCGTAGAGCTCGGCCGCGCTCCCGCCGGGAAGGTCGGTCCGGCCGCACTCGCCGACGAAGAGGGTGTCGCCGGTCGCCACGTTCCCCTCGAAGACGTAGAGGACGCTGTCCTTGGTGTGGCCCGGAGTATGAACCACGTGGAATCGAAGCCCCCCAGTGGCGATCGCGTCCCCGTCGTCGACGGAGAGGTCCTGGTGGATCGGCGCGACGCGGTGGGCCACGACCTTCGCGCCGGTGCGGTTCTTCACGTCCTGGTTGCCCGCGATGTGGTCCGGGTGGCTGTGCGTGTTCAGGATATATCGGACCTTCACGCCCCTCGCGTCGATCGCCTCGAGGACAGGGTCGATCCCGAACGAGGGGTCGATGACGACCCCCTCCCCTCCGGGCTCCTCCGCCACGAGGTAGGTGAAGTTCAGGTACGGGCCGATGCGGAACTGGTCGAGGAGCACGCCCCGGCGAGAAAGGGGCGGTATTTGACGTGGGGGGAGCGGACTACGGGCCGCCCGACTCGGGCGCTGTGGTCCGGCGGCCCGTGACGGCGTCGAGGACCACACGGCCCTGGGACCCCTCGGCGTACCAGTGAGGCACGTAGAGCAGGACGAACGGCCCGAGCCGGATGTCGTCGGCGCCGGGCGGGACCCGACGCGTCTCGATGACGAGCGCTCCCTGGTGCTGCTCGGTGTGATCGATGCGAACGGTGTGGTGCCGTCGGATCGCGTCGAGCGCGAGCGGGACGACCTGGGACTCGTCGAGCTGGGGAGAGAGCCGCTGGTGCGGCTCGCCGAGGTCCGCGATGAGCTCGCGGTCGCCGTCCTCCCAGATCTCAGCGCGGCGCGTGACCGCATTGACCGCGACCAGGTGGCGAACGACCGCCCCGTGGCCTCCGTCGGGAGAGGCCGGGCGCACGCGGTACGCCGCGACGAAGAACGGGACCAGTCGCAGGGTGGACCGGGGACCGTCGACCCCGGCAAGGGTCTCCGCTTCCGACCGGTCGATCCGAGGCCGCACCGTACGCTCGCTGTGCGGAGCGATCGCGAACGGCGGCTCGAGCGGGCCGGCGGGGTCCGAGTCCACCGGCGAAAGCTCCGCTCCGACGGGCGGAAGCAACAGGATCTCCCCGAGCCCGGGGCCGAGGGTAGATGGGTCGAGCAGCTCGATCCCCCGGTCGGCGGCGAGCGCGCGGGCCGTCTCGCCTGGTTCGTCGTCGTAAACGATCGTGCGGTGGATGCTCTCGGTGGGGAAGAACGCCTCGACATCGGCCGGCGAACGGGCCGCGGTGAGGATCACCACGGCTCTACGGTCCCGGCTCCGGACCGCGAGCAACGTGTCCTGCCGGACCTCGACACGGTACCCCGCCGCCTCGAGAAGCTTCCCGAGGACCGAACCGGGCAACCCGCTCCGAGTCATCGAGCCGACAACGCGCGCCCGGCACTTATGTGGGTTGCGCTGGTCTGGCGACGGGCGCCTGCCTTCGGGGGCCCCGGCTACGGCCCCCCTGTCTCCGCCGAAAGAGAGCTAATGTTCCGCACATCCCCTAGGGAGAACGTGGGCCGGTACTGGATCGGGTGCTCCGGATGGGCGTACGACGACTGGCTTGGCCCGTTCTACCCACGGGGGACCGCCCCGGGAGAGTTCCTCAACCGCTACGCCCGCGTGTTCCGGGTCGTCGAGGTCGACTCGAGCTTCTACCGGGCCCCGAGCCCGTTCCTGGTCCGGCGGTGGGCGGAGCGGACGCCCGACGGCTTCCGCTTCGCGCTCAAGGTGCCCCGGGACGTGACCCACGAGACGGCGCCGCCGGCGGTCCGCGACGTATTGGACCCCTTCCTCGCGAGCCTCGAACCGCTCCGCTCGCGCGGCAAGCTCGGACCGGTCGTCCTTCAGTTCCCACCATCGTTCCGGGCGGCGAGCGGCAGGTCCCGTCTCGAGCGGTTGCTCGAGGCGATCCCCCGCGAGTACGCGCTGGCGGTCGAGCTCCGCCACGGGTCGTGGTGGACGGAGACCACGCGTTCGCTCCTCGAGGACCGGAAGGCCGCGCTGGTCTGGTCGGTCGTGCCCGAGACCCGACCTCCCTCCTGGGTGACGGGCGACTTCCTCTACGCTCGGTTCATCGGCGACCGGGCTCTCACGGAGTTCGACCGTATCCAACGGGATGCGCGGCCCGAGGTCGTCGCGATGAAGAGCCTCTTCGAGAACGAAGGGCGTGCGATCTCAACCGTCTACGCGTTCGCCAACAACCACTTCATGGGATTCGGACCGGGAACGGCGGCGGTGATCGCCGAGGTCCTGGGTGAGCCCCTACCCGACCTGAGCGCGGCCAGCCGCGTCGCCGGGCAGAGCCGGCTCGAGCCGTGACCGGGGGGACTATCGCGGACACGCAGCCGGGGGGAACGGGTCCCCCGGGCCGGCCCCCTTCAGGACAAAGCTCTTAGGTCGCACCGGGGTCCAAACCCGTCGACCATGGTCGAGGCGTTCACCCTGCGGGTCGCCGAAGCATTCCAGCAGGACATCGGCCTGGGGACCGCCCGACTCGACGTTCAGACGCGGCAGCGGCTCAAGGTGGGCCTGGGCGACATCATCGAGGTCCGGGGTCGCAAGCCCACGCCGGCCGTCGTGAGCCGGGCCCAACAGGAGGACGAGGGCAAGGGGCTGGTCCGGATCGAGGCGGTCGTCCGCCGCAACGCCGGGGTCAGCATCGGCGACCGCGTCTCGGTCCAACGGGTCGACTGCCCGAACGCCGACGCGATCACCATCGCCCCGATCTACGCAGGCTCTGCCCGCATGGACCTGGGACCCGGCCTCGAGAGCTTCGTTGCGAAGGCGCTCGCCCGTCGGCCGTTCATCCGCGGGGACGTCTTCGTGATCCCCGGCGTCTTCCTCATGGGCGGCTCGCTCCCCTTCATGGTGGTCTCCACCCAGCCGAAGGGGATCGTCCAGGTCGCTCCGTCCTCGCTCATCACGATCAAGGAGGAGACGGTCAGCGAGACCGAGGTCACCGCGCCCCGGATCTCCTACGAGGACATCGGCGGCCTCACGGAGAAGCTCGGCCGGGTCCGGGAGATGATCGAGCTCCCGTTGAAGCACCCCGAGCTGTTCGACCGCCTCGCCATCACGCCGCCGAAAGGGGTCCTGCTCTACGGGCCTCCGGGCACGGGAAAGACGCTGATCGCCAAGGCCGTGGCGAACGAGGCCGGGGCCCACTTCATCGGGATCCAGGGTCCCGAGATCATCTCGAAGTACTACGGGGAGAGCGAGAAGGAGCTCCGCGAGAAGTTCGAGGAGGCGGAGAAGAACGCTCCGAGCGTGATCTTCATCGACGAGCTCGACTCCATCGCGCCCCGCCGCGACGAGGTCACGGGCGAGGTCGAGCGCCGGGTCGTCGCGACCCTCCTCACGCTGATGGACGGGCTCTCGGGTCGCGGGAACGTCATCGTGATCGCCGCCACGAACCGGGAAGAGGCGATCGACCCCGCGCTCCGCCGCCCCGGCCGGTTCGACCGAGAGATCGAGATCGGGGTGCCGACCATGGAAGGCCGACTCGAGATCCTGCAGATCCACACCCGCGGGATGCCGATCGAGGGGTCCGACCGGGACCGCGAGCGGGTGCTCAAGGCCCTCGCGGCCCAGAGCCATGGGTTCGTGGGCGCCGACCTCTCGTCGCTCGCCCGCGAGGCCGCGATGCGGGCCCTGCGGCGCTACCTCCCCGAGATCGACTTCGACCAACCGATCCCGATCTCGCTGCTCGAGCGGATGAAGGTCACCGAGCACGACTTCCGCGAGGCGCTGAAGCAGATCGAGCCCTCGAGCCTCCGGGACGTGGCGGTCGAGATACCGACCACCCACTGGGAGGAGGTCGGCGGCGTCGAGCGCGTGCGCCGCATCCTCGAGGAATCGGTCGAGCTTCCGTTCAAGAACCCGCAGGTCTACCGCCACATCGGCATCGAGCCGCCGCGCGGCATCCTTCTCTACGGCCCTCCCGGCGTCGGGAAGACCCTCCTCGCGAAGGCGGCGGCGACGGAGAGCCAGGCGAACTTCATCTCGGTGAAAGGCCCCGAGGTGATGAGCAAGTGGGTCGGAGAGAGCGAGAAGGCCATCCGGATGATCTTCAAGAAGGCACGACAGGCCTCCCCGTCGATCGTCTTCATCGACGAGATCGACTCGATCGCCCCGCGCAGGGGCCTCCAGACGTCGAGCGGCGTCACCGAACGGATCGTCAACCAGCTCCTCACGTCCATCGACGGGCTCGAATCCCTCGAACGGGTCCTCGTGATCGCCGCGACGAACCGACCGGATATCGTCGACGAAGCGCTGCTTCGGACGGGCCGGTTCGACCGTATGCTCTACGTCGAACCCCCCAACGTCGCCGGACGCCTCGAGATCCTGAAGGTGCACACGCGCTCGATGCCGCTCGCGGAGGACGTCAACCTGAACGACCTCGCCGCGAAGACCGAAGGATACGTCGGCAGCGACATCGCCGCGCTCTGTCGAGAAGCCGGGCTCACCGCGATCCGAGAGAACCTCAAGGCCTCGAAGGTCACGAAGGCCCACTTCGATGCCGCCCTGAAGCAGGTCCGGCCGTCCATCGACGCGGAGGGGCTGAAATTCTACCAGGATTTCGAGCACCACCTGCTGCGCGACCGCGTGGCCCGCCCTCGCGACGAGCCGATCGAGGGCATCTACCGATAGCGGGCGTCGTCGCCGTGGGTCGGCGCGACTCGGCAAAGCAAGCTATATGTAGCAGGGCCAAGTTCGGCGCGCCGCCTCCGATAGGGGGCTACCGATACGGGAGAGGTGAAACAGTTGGTTCGACAGCAGTACCGCGCCGCCCTCTGGGTCCTGGTACTGATCGCGCTGGTGACGAGCTCACTGGCCGCGGTCACCGGGGCGCAGGCCGCTTCTTCCACGAACTATACCCTCACAGGCTACGTGGAGCAGGGAAACGGGATCTCCCCGGTCCCGGCGGGCGTTCAGGTCGACCTTGTCTCCCGGGCCACCGGCCAGGTCTTCACGACCTCGGTCGCCAGCGGCGGAATCTTCACGTTCACCACCGCCAGCACAGGCGGGACCTTGGTGCCCGGCTACTGGGGCGCTTGGGTGCCGCCGCAGGGGAACGTCAGCCTTCCCGGCTGCAACCCGACGAAGCCCTATCAGTGCGCCATCCTCCCCACGAACCAGAACCCGGTCTTCCAGTTCGAGAACGCGACCGCGCTCACGTCCCAGAACTACCCCACCCTCCTCTCGGGCGTCTCGGTAGTGCCCTACACGAGCTCGGTCACGGGCAAGGTCATGGAGGGGAGCACACCCGAGCCCGGCGCCCAGGTCTCTCTTCTCGACCCCTACTACAACGGGCTCGTGCTCGTGAACAACACCACCGCCTCGAACGGCGTGTTCTCCTTCAACGCCCCGATCTCCGCCGGCTACGCCCCGGGGGGAAGCTGGGTTCTGAAGACGGTCCTCCCGGGACCCACCACCCAGTACAACTTCACCAACGCGACGATCCCCAGCCGCACGCAGGTCATGATCAACCCGACCATCCAGGCCTACGTCGTCTCGGGCTACCTCAACCAGCTCGCGCACCCGGGGGCCCACGTTCCGACCGCCGGGAACGTCACGCTGTTCGACACGAGTAACGGCTACATCTACTCGAGCGCCACTCCGCCCGGAGGGTTCTACTCCGCCGGGACGTACCCGCTCCACTTCACCGGCGGGGCGCAGACGTTCGACGTGATCCTCTCGTCGATCGGCTACAGCACCGTGTGGTATCCCTTGACGGTCTCGAGCTCGACCCCGGTCGTACAGAACGTCCTCGCGCCCCTTCTGGCCCCCGGCCAGCTGGGGAGCTTCCAGACGACCCTCAACTTCGCGGGGATCAACCTCTCGAAGGGGACCGGGAACCTCGCGGTCAAGACCGTCGCCACGCTCGGTAACGACACGGTCTTCCCGAACCTGCCGAACGCGACCGTCGGTCAGCTCTGGGCGCAGCTCGGCCTCGACTTCAGCCACTCGGCCTCGTTCCCGAGCTCGTCGCTCGGCGCCGTGGAGAGATGGGTGAACTCCACCGGGCCGTTCTTCCCGGCCATCCAGGCCCAGACCTTGGTGAACGGCACCGGGTTCGTCGGGCCCGCGGCTCCCGAGATGCCCTCGAGCTTCACCTCCACCTGCACGACCTCGTGCGACCTCTCGTCGAACGCGACCCTGACCTACCAGTGGTCCGAGAGCTACGGGCTCAACGGGACGGTCCCCGTCAACGGGAGCACGTACTCGATCGCGTTCAACTTCGCGCACCCGATGTCGAGCTCGGACGTCTACAACTACACCCTCGTGCTGCCCACCGGATACGTCCTCGCGGCCGCCACGCAAGCCCCCTCGGGCACGCGCCTCGCCGCCGCCGGCACGGGAGGCACCTGGACGAGCTTCACCCTCCAATCGCTCCCAAGCACCGCGCTCGTCGGCAGCGCCAAGTTCTCGATTGTGAAGTACGCCGCACTGACCCCGATCGTCAACGCGTCGGTGTCGAACTTCGCGTTCTCGAGCCACAACGTCCTCAACAGCACGGAGAAGAACTACACCGTAGAGGTCGGCGTCGGCCAGAACGTGACCTTCAGCGCCCTCAACTCCATCTACCCGTCCGGGACCAACGGGACCAAGTTCGCGTGGGTGTTCGGGGACGGGGGAACGGCCAGTTCGACCACCTCGACCACGAACCACACCTACTCGGTCGCGAGCGGCGCGAGCGCCTACGCCGGGAAGCTCACGGTCACGAGCTCGGGAGGGCTCACGAACTCGACCCCGTTCTTCGTCTGGGTAGCGCAGGGACCGGTGACTCCGGTGATCTCCGTGAACTCCACCGCGAAGGAGAACAAGACCGCGGGCTCGACCTCCTACGTGTTCGTCAACTGGGGGACGGTCCTCCACTTCAACGCGAGCGCGAGCACGGCGGCGGTCAGTTCCTCGGCGACGGTCCAGGGGATCCTCTCGGTCGCCTCGTTCTCGCTGGTCTCCTCGAAGGGATTCAAGCAGACCGCGAACTACTCGGTCGGCCAGGGAGCCTACTTCGGGTCGAACTTCACGGTCCAGTTCCTGGGCGCGGGAAGCTACCTCACTTCCGGGATGGTCGGCGGCACGGCGGTTCCGTTCCTGGGCTGGCAGTACAACCTCACCCTGACCGTCTGGTCGGGGACCGGTCAGACCGCGAAGGCGACGCTCGTCATCCTCGTGAACGACACGCAGAAGCCCACGTCGGCGATCTTGCTCCTCGCTCCGGGTAGCAAGGCCATCACGGGGAGCGGGGTCGTCGCCGGGTCGAACCTCTCCGCGAACGTCATGCTGAGCGGGGCGAACGCCACCGACCCGCACAACGGCTCGATCGTCAAGTTCTACTGGCTCATCACGAACTCGCAGAACTCGTCGTTCCACCGAGGCATCAACGTCACGTCGGTGAAGCCGTACCCGTCGGTCTGGATGCCCGCGTCGACCAACGCCTACACGGTCAACCTGACGGTCTGGGACCGGAACAACAACTCCGGGTACACGACGCGCTCGCTCACGGTCTCGCAGAACACGACCACGAGCCCCATCATGGCCGTGACGAACATCACCGGCCCCTCGAGCCTCACGGACGGCTCGTCCGCGACGTTCTGGGTGAACGTGACGGTCGGCGGCGGTACGAAGGCGGTCGGCGATAACGTCTCGGTCGCGTTCTACCTCCTCTCCCCGAGCGGGACGGGCAGCCGGAACTACATCGGCGGCTCCCCGGCCTCCGTACAGTTCTTCAACTACACCTCGCCGGGCGTCGTCAACACGGTCGCTTTCGCGACCGGGAGCATTCCGAGCCTGGCGTACAACACGACCGTGCGCGCGGTGATCACGTGGACCCCGGCCACCATCACGGGCAATTACAACCTCTACGCGAACGCGACGGCGTCCAACGAGTTCTCGGGTGACTACAAGAACGGGCCCCAGACCCAGGTGTGGGCTATCTCGATCGGGCCGAACCCGACGACCCAGCTGCTCGAGTACGTCGCGATCGCGGTGGCGGTCGTGGTGGTCATCCTGCTCCTCATCCTCTACTACCGCCGCCGCACGGGCAAGGGCGCCGCGAAGGGCAGCTCCGGGAAGGCGGGGCTCGAGCGTCCGAAGCGCCCGTCCGACGAAGACGACGAGGACGACGAGAAGTAAGCAGCCGTCCGCGTCCCGGACCGCTCCCCCCACGCGGGAGAGGCCAACCCCTTCCCCACCCTCTGAGTTCTCGATCCGCGGACGGTTAGACTAGGTCAGATCCGGTCCGCTCCGTTCACGGTCGCACGAGATACGGAAAAGGAACTCGAGCGGTCCTGCCGTGCAAGGGCCCAAGAAAGGGAAAGAAGCGAAACCGAGGGTCACGCCGGCTCAGCCGTACGGACCGACCTCGTCCAGGAGGTCGACATGGGTCAGGAGCATCCGGCGGCAGCAGTACCGGTTCAGGCCGAGCGCGTCCAGCACGGCGCCGGCGGGCTCGCCGCGGGCGGTCCGCTCGCGGTACTCGTCCCAGTGCTGCCCGATCACGGCCCCGCAGGTGAAGCAGCGGACCGGTACCATCATCGTCATCGATCGAGCACCTCTCCTTTCAGCGGTACGACTTCTGCCGGCGCTTTCGGGCCCCGCGGCCGCCGGGGCGCTTCGGCAGCTTGCGGCGCGGGTCGTTCACCAGGAGCGATCGGTCGTAGCGCTTGAACATCTCCTTCAGCTGGTCGTCCTTCAGCCAGGCGATGAGGCCACGGGCCACCGCCGTCCGGGCCGCCGAGGCCTGGCCGACGTAACCCCCGCCCGCCACCTGGACGGCGATGTCGAGGTTCTTCGCGCGGTCCCCGACCATCAGCAGCGGTTCCTGGACCTTCTGGCGGATGATCTCGGGCTCGACGAGCTCGAGCGGGCGGTCGTTGAACCGCACCCGGCCCGCGCCCTTGCGCACCGTGGCCCGGGCCACCGCCGCCTTCCGCTTCCCGGTGGCGAGGACGATCTGGGGGGCCTTCATGCGCGCGCTCCCAGGAGTTTCGTGATCTCGGCGAGCGTGACGGGCGGTCGGAGCGTCGGTCGGGCCTTCGCGCCCTCGAGCGTCTCGGTGGGGTGTCCCGCCAACTCGGGCGGAACGCCGATGTGGACCTGGAGGCGACGGAACGCGACCTTGCCTCGGGTCTGGAGATGGGGAAGCATGCCGCGGACGGTGCGGCGGAAGATGCGGTCGGCGTACCGGGGGAAGTGCGGCCCGCTGCGGACTGAGCCCCGGGCGCGCGCTTCCGTGTAGTGGGCGACCACCTGGGACTTCCCGCCGGTGACGACGCTCTTCTCGGCGTTCACCACGACGATCGTCTCGCCGTTCAGGAGGCGCTTCGCGATGAGGCTCGCGGCCCGCCCGAGGACGAGGCCGCTCGCGTCGATGACGACCGTGGAGGGCGGTGCCGGTTCGTTAGGCAAAGAGACGCACCCCCGCCCCGTCCGGCTTGGTCTTCAAAAGGTCGTTGACGGTGATCGTGACGCCGCCGGCGGCGTGGACCTTCGCGCGGGCCTCCTTCGAGTAGGCGAACGCGGCGACGGTGAGCTTCTTCGAGAGGCGGCCTTCGGAGAGGAGCTTTCCCGGCACGATGACGGTCTCGCCGGCCTCGGTCAACCGATCGAGATGGCCCACGTTCACGGGGACCACGCGGTGGCGGGGTCGCTCGAGCTGGTCCGCGACCGAAGCCCAGATCGGTGCCTGGTGGGAACGAGCCGCCCGGCGCAGCTCCACGATGAGCCGGACGAGCTCAGAATTCTCCTTAGGAATGGGATGGGCCATGCGCGGAAGGCCCTCGACCCGGGTGGCTCATATAAGCGTTGCCGCTTGGAAGGATGACGGAACGACGCGCGCCGGTCGCCGGCGGTCCGGACGCGTTCGGCGCACTTCCATTACCGGCCAACGGTTAAATACGCCCCCCCGCCATCGGCGCTCGAGGCCCTCCCTATGCGCAAGTTCCTCACCGAACTCCGAGGAAAGACCGTGATGACGAACGACGGCCAGATTCTGGGCATGATCGACAACTTCGTCGTCGACACGTTGACGGGCGGGATCGCTCACGTCCTCGTGACGCCGAGCGAGGACGTCGAACAGCGTCTCTTCCAGAGCGACGCGTCGGGCCGGCTCGTGCTCCCCTTCAAGAGCATGCGCGCGGTGAAGGACGTCGTCGTGATGGACATTGGGAAGTAACCCGTCGCACTCCCCGCTCGTTTCGGTCGTCATCACCGTTCGTAACGAAGCGCCGAACATCGAGCAGCTCCTAGAGAGCCTGCTCGTCCAGGAGGGACCGTTCGAGGTCCTCCTCGTCGACTCCGAGAGCCGGGACGGCACCCGCGAGATGGCCGAGGCGTTCGCCGCCCGTCATCCGGGCGTCCTCCGGGTCTTCGAGCGGGAGGGCTCGCGGGGGATCGGCCGGAACGCGGGCGTCCACGAGGCCCGCGGGGAGTTCGTCGCGTTCATCGACGGGGACTGCTACGCAGACCCCCAGTGGCTCCAACAACTGCGCGAAGGCCTCGTCGCGTCCCCCGTGGTGGCCGGCCGCACGGCCGTCGTAGGGAAGCATCGGTACGGCCAGCTCGAGAGGGTCGAGCTGATGCAGAAGGGGTTCGACGTCACTTTCCCCTCGTGCAACCTCGCCTACCGGCGAGAGCTGTTCCTGGGCCTCGGGGGGTTCGATGCGCGATTCATCACTGCGGAGGACATCGACCTCAACATGCGGGCCGTGCAGGCGGGGGCCTCGATCACCTACCGACCGGAGGCGGTCGTCTACCACCACATGCGCACCACGTTCCTGCGGTTCATCATCCAGGCGTTCTGGAACGGATACGGCCGAAAGCAGCTCACGGAGAAGCACGGGAGCCTGTGGGGCCGCTACCGGGTGCGACGGCTCATCACGGACCAGCGCGGGGTCATGGCCTGGGCCCGCCTCACGGCCGCGCTGGCCGGGTACACCACTCGTGTGGCCACGGGAAGGAAGCGACGCCTACGCCCGGATGGCGGCACCCAGCGCCGGAACGCGACCGCGACGTGAAAGGAGCCGGGCAGGGCGGCCGACTCGGCCCGCGGGGTGCTTACTTGCCTAGTTCGCCTTCAGGAGGTCGGCGACCTTTACGACCTCGGCCAGGACCTTCGCGAGGTCCGCCGTCTGGTCGACGACGGCGACGAGGAGCGCCTTCTTGCCGCTCCCCACGATGATCGTCTTGGAGTCGTTCCCCTCGATCACGATCCGCTCGGGAGGGGCCCGGTTGAGCTCGGTGTTGGCCGTGGCGGCCGCCCCGAGGATGGTGGCGCACATGATCGCGAACGTCTCCGTGTAAACACCGGTGGGCACGTCCGCGTAGAGGACCAGGCCGTCCCGCGAGACCAGGGCCGTGGCGATCCCGCCGATGCGGGTCTTGAGGTCCTTAACCACCGCGCCCACGTTTCCCGTCGCCATCATTTCATTTCCCTCCTTAGAGCTCCTCGATCCGGAAGCGGCACTCGGAGGGCCCGGTGCTAGAGCACATCTCCTCAGTGCATTTAACGCGCCCCCCCTTAAAACGTTCGTAGAACTCGCGAAGCATGCCCCGGAGCCGGTGGCAGGTCGGGATGTCGCTCGGGGCGACCTCGATCGACCCTTTCACGATCACTTCCGGCTCGGAGAACGTGATCTCCTCGACCCAGCCCCGCTCCTTGAGCAGGTGGGCGAGCCGGTCGAAATAGTGCGCCCGGTCCTTGAGCGCCTCCTCGGCCATCGCCGATCCGATGACCGATCCTTCCTTGAAGAACAATCCATGGCAGGCATGCGACATCACGCTCTCGTACAGCTCCATGATCTGATGGAGCTCGGTCTGGTCAATCTTGACGGATCGCATGGATAGCTGCGGCACCAACGTGCTCTGTATATATGTTATCAGTCGAACGGCGCCGGGTCGCCCGGTCACTCCCCTTCGGCCGCCCCGGTCCCTTCAGACTCGGGCGGGGAGCCCCCGGCCGCGAGCGTGTTCTCCAGGGCGTCCAGTGTGGTCAATCGGCCGGTGAGCACTTTCGGCCAGGCGTCGCGCCGGTCGAGCAGGACGGACGATAGGCCGGCGCGCGCCGCGGCCCGCACGTCGCTCCAGAAGAGGTCGCCCACGTAGGCGACCCGCTCGGGCGGGGCCCCGAGCGCCTCGGTCGCGGCCCGGAACGCGGCGCGGTCCGGGACGCACGGTCCGGGGCTGTCGCCCGAGCCGAGCAGGAGGGTCTCGGGAAGGCCGCAGCGGTGCAGGAGCCAACGGGCGGATTCGGCCGGAAGGGGGGTCAGCGTCCCGATCTTGACGCCGCGGGATCGCAGACGGTCGAGAGCCCCCGGGACGTCCGGGTACCGTTCGACCTCGCCCGCGGGCTTCAGGAACCGACGCACGACCGCCTCGGTCTCGTCCGCGGGGAGAGGGTGCCCGGCCACGGTGGCGAGCGTGTTCGCGAGGTGGTCCCGGAGCGCCTCCGGGTCGGCCGGGGGGGCCTTCCCGGTGAGGCCTTGCCAGCGGCGCCGGTCCCAGGCCTTGAGGGCCCGACGGACCGCGGCCTTCACCCGACGTTCACCCAGCACCGGACCTTGGGGTCGCCAGGCCCACTGCCAGGCCGCCGGCGTCTGGAGCGGAACGAGCACGTCGTCCAGGTCGAACAGGACGGCGTCTACTTCGTGCATCCCGTAGGAGAGCGTCACGGTCGCTGCCGCTCGGCCTACGGGCGCCCGCTCTTCTGGAGCTCGAGCAGGTCCTCGGTGGATACCTTCTCACCCTTCTTCAAGCGGGCGAGGAAATCCTCTTCCTTCGGTGGCTCCGCCTCGCCCCAGGTCTGCGGGGCGCGGCCGCCCCGGGCGGCGTAGAGCATCTTCTCGATGTCGCGGACCTCCTCGATCGCCGCGATGTGGCCGCGGTGCGCCTCGTCGGCCTGGGCCTTCACCTCGAGGAGATGCGCCTGGACCTCGTCCGCCTGGCGCCGAAGCGCGTCCACGGATTCGTAGAGAACGACCATCGCCTCGTGCTCGCGCTGGGCGTCCTCGGCGAACTTTCCCACGGCCGCGTGGTGCGTCTCCGCCTCCGTGCGCGCCTCGGCGAACTCCTTCAGGGTCTGCTCGACCTCGGGGTCCTGGCGGAGCTGCTCCTCCTGTTCCCGGATCCCGGCCTCGAGGCGCTTCATCTCCTCGATCAGCCGCTTCTCCTGCTCGCCGGTGAGCGCGGTGGTCATGTGCCGGAACTCGAGCTCCTTGAGCTCCTTGCGGAGCCGCCAGACCGGGATCGCGCCCGGCCGCGGCTGACGGGTCCGCTTCAGCTCCTGGACCTTGTCCCCGAGCTCCTGGAACTTGTGGTTCCACTCCTCGCGCAGGCGCTTTTCTTCGCGGACCTGCGAATTGAACGTGTCGCGCAGCCGTCGGTGGTCCTGGGCTTCGGCACTCTTGTCGTGCAGTTCGTCGAGAATCCGGGACCGGCTCTCCGCCGTCGTTCGGGCCTCGGCGTTCAGCCGGTCGCGCTTCGCGCGCGACTCGTCGGCCTTCGCGTTGGATTCTGCCCGCTTCCGTTCAAGTTCTTCGATCGCGTCGGTCAAGGCCACCGTTCCGCCGTAGGAGCACATCCCGGGTCGGGGT
Source organism: Thermoplasmata archaeon (assembly GCA_052326485.1). Lineage (GTDB taxonomy): Archaea > Thermoplasmatota > Thermoplasmata > Lutacidiplasmatales > UBA184 > Lutacidiplasma. Next base: position 73,651 of record JBKQMS010000010.1, read on the forward strand.
GAGTTTCGACAGAAGTGCGCGATATAAAGGCTTCCGAGAGACGCGGACCGTGGTTTCTCCTGCCGCGTCAGTCTAATAACCCGCGCCCTCGATGATTTGGCCCGTGGACGAGGTCGGCCGCATCTACGGTGACGTAGGGCTGGGGCTGTTCCACCTCAGCCTCTCCCAACCGGTCGAACGGGGGGAGTACCTGGCGGTCGAGGACGAGCTCCACGGCAAGGTCCTCTGCCAACTGGACGACCTGAAGCGGAAGAGCGACCTCGGGCTCGAGGCGGCCGGCGCCCTCAAACCGACGGAAGAGGCGCCGATCCACGAGAACCTGCTCGGCCTGGTCCGCATCATCGGCTACCGGGACGCCCGGGGGATCGTGAAGATCCCGACCATCCCGTTCCGGCCGGGCGCCCACGTCTTCCGGGCCGACGAACCGCTGATCGCTGAGGTGCTCGGTCTCAAGCACCGACCGAACTCGGGCGCGTACGTGGGGTTGCTGCGGAACCACGGGATCCACGTCGAGCTCGACATCAACCAGCTCGTCCAGCGCCACGTGAGCGTGCTCGCCAAGACCGGCGGCGGGAAGAGCTACCTTCTCGGCGTCCTCATCGAGGAGCTGCTCCGCCACCGGGTGACGTGCGTCATCGTCGACCCGCACGGCGAGTACGGCTCGCTCCGGTTCTCCGCAGAGCCGAACGGCGGGAACGCGCGGTTCGGTGTCTCCGCCCAAGGGTTCGCCAAGCAGGTCCGGGAGTTCTCACCGGACGCCACCCTCAACCCGGGAGCGAAGCCGCTCACGTTCTCCCTGCGCCACCTCGACCCGCGCGAGCTCCTGGTGTTCATGGGGCTGACGAACATCAAGTCGTACCTTCCTCCCCTGAAGCAGATCATCGAACGAGTCAGCGTGGCCACCCCCGACTTCACGGTCCACGACCTCGTGCGCGCGGCCGAGGCCGGGGAGGGCGCCGTCGCGGAGATGCTCCACGAACGGCTCGAGTACGTCGAGCAGACGAAGCTTCTCGGCCCCCAGGGCACGAGCCTGAACGAGCTCGTGAAGGAGGGAGAGGCGACCCTCATCAACCTGCGCGGGAGCGCGCCGGACGTCCAGGAGCTCGTCGTCGCCCGTATCGCCTCGACCCTGTTCGACAACCGCAAGCGGGGGAAGATCCCGCCGCTCTTCCTCGTCATCGAGGAGGCGCACAACTTCGCCCCCCAGCAGGGTCAGGTGACGAGCTCGCGGATCCTGAAGAACATCGCGAGCGAAGGGCGGAAGTTCGGTCTCGGCCTGTGCGTCGTCACCCAGCGCGCGGCCCGGATCGACAAGAACGTCCTCTCGCAGTGCAACACCCAGCTGATCCTCCAGGTCACGAACCCCCTCGACCTGAAGGCGATCACCCAGTCGATCGAGGGGCTCACGAACGGGATGACCGAGATGATCCAATCGCTCCCGGTCGGCGTGGCCCTCATCACCGGCGGCGGCTACCACACCCCGCTCTTCTGCGAGGTCCGCCCGCGCTCCACCCGGCATGGTGGGGAGAGCGTCCAGATCGTCGCGGCCTGACGAACGAACGGGCCGGCGGGGTCGCAAGCGCGCTCCCCGCTGCCCGGCGGGGCAGGTGTCGGAGGGACCGACCGTTCGGGGAATGTCTACGCTTCTATCCTCGTGGGGGAGCCGTCTCCAGGTAGTGGGTGACGAGACGCACCGCGAACGCGGTCGCGCCGATGTTCTGGTAGGCCGGCTGGTACCTGCGGGTCTTTCCGGTCGTGTACGCCGGTCCGGCGATGTCGAGGTGGGCCCAGGGGGTGGTGCCCACGAACGACTCGAGGAACGCGGCGGCGGTGAGCATGCCGGCGACCGCCAACTCGGTCGAGTTGCGGACGTCCGCCACATCGCTCTTCACGAGCTCGCGGTGGTAGTCGGTGAGCGGCATCTGCCAGACCGGCTCGCCCGTCGCCGCCGAGGCGAGGAGGAGCCCCTGCGCGAGTTTCTCATCGTTCGACACGAGACCGGCGGTGTCGTCGCCGAGCGCCACGACCTGGGCCCCGGTGAGCGTCGCGAGGTCGATCACCTCGTCGGGGTGGTACTGCTTCACCACGTAGCCGAGCCCGTCCGAGAGCACCACGCGGCCCTCGGCATCGGTGTTGAGGACCTCGATCGTCTTCCCGTTGAACGAGCGGACCACGTCACCCGGCCGGTAGGAGGTGCCGCTCGGGACGTTCTCCGCACAGCACATGACGCCGATCACCCGGGGCGGGACCTTGAGGGTCGCCGCGGCCCGCAGGATGCCGAGGACGGCGACCGCCCCCGACTTGTCGAACTTCATCTCCTGCATGCTCATCGCGGGCTTGATCGAGATCCCGCCCGAGTCGAACGTGATCCCCTTGCCGACCACGGCGACGGTGCGTCCGCGACGGGCGCCGCCCGGATACTCGAGGACGACCATCCGCGGGGGGTGGCCGGACGAGCCGCCGCCGACCGCGAGGATCCCGCCGCATCCCATCTCGGCGAGCTTCTTCTCGTCGAAGACCGTGACCTTGAGCCCGAACTCCTTGCCGAGCGCGACCGCCTCCTCCGCGAGGCGCTGGGGGGAGGCCGTGTCGGCCGGGAGGTTCGCGATCTCCCGGGTCCAGACGACCACGTCGGCGAGCGCCCCCTGGTCGGAGACGATCTTCTTGAGGGCCGCCTCGTCCCGCGAGAACTCCTCGCCGAGGTGGATGCTCGTGTCCTCGACGCCGCCCTCGCTCGTGGATTTGTACTTCTGGAACTCGTAATTGCCGAGGATGGCCCCGACCGTGAGCGCGGCGACCGCTGCCTCGCTCCGCACGGTGTCGGCGACGAACGAGCTCAGGCGGAACGCCACCGTCCGGGCCCCTTTCCCCTTGAAACCCCGGACCACTTCGGCCGAGGCTCGCCGAACGACGTCGGCGGTGTACTTCGGGTGCGGACCGAGTCCGATGAGGGCGATGCGGCCCTTTCCGTCCGGTCGGTGGAAGACCGTGAGCTCCTTCCGCTTCCCCTTGATCTCCTTGCGGGCCCACGCGGCCTTGACGAGCCCGTGGGTGGCCTCGTCTTCCTTCTGGAGCGCTCGGGGGAACGTGTCGTCCTTCTCGGGGCGCTCGAAGACGCCGCTCGCCGTCACATCCGCCGCGGCCGTCAGGCCGTCGCGACGGTCGACCTGGACCTTCATGGGCCCCCGGTCGCCCTAGCCCTAGAATGAGGGGCGGATCTTCTGTCGGTCGATGCGAATTCCGGCGGGCGTGATGGCGAGCAGGTTCTTTGCGATACCAGCGACATCGCCCCCCGTATCCTTCGCGATGTTCTTGAGGTCGATGCTCATCCGCTTCACGGCCATCTGGTCGTTCGAGATCGAGGTATAGTCGAGCAGGATGATGTCGCCCTGGTAGGCGAGCTTCGAGATCCCGTGGAGGTCCTCGAAGCGGATGATCTCCGCCAGCCGGACGGTCCCCTTCTGACCGGCGAGCGCGCCGGCCTCGTCCTCGAAGCTCATCGTGCCGAGGTCAAGGAACGTCCCTTCTTCCAGTGTATCGGACCCGTGGTGTCGCCGGAGAATGCCGCTTTTGCTCATGGAGGAGTGCCCCCGCTACCGAGAGCCTCGACGGAGAGGTTGCTTCTTAAGGCTATTGTTCCAGCGCGTGCTCGCTGTCCCGTGGCACGGCCTTGACCGGGCCGTCGTGGGAACGACACGGGAACCGCAGGCAGAACGTGACCCGGTAGAGGTCCTGGCCGTTCTTGCGGCCGACCAGGCTCGAGGACTCCTTGAGGGACGCCCCGAATCGCTGCTTTGCCAGCTTGGCGACGGCCCGAGCCGCGAGCGTGTCGGTGAAGAAACAGTTCCACCCCTCGGGGAGCTCCTCACGCCAGGAGACCGCCGCCCGCCAGTCCGGACGCATCTCCCGGACTAGCCGGGTCCATTCCTCCGCGAGCCGGGCCCGAAGGGCGATCGGCTTCTCGGTAGGTCCGTCGGCGGGCCCGCGCAGCTGGATGGTCGCGGTGTAGTACTTGCCACTCTTACGGCTGCACTCCGGGCAGGTCGTGTGGACGGTCCGCACGGAGAGAGGGACCTCAACGTCCCGCTCGATCCCCCGGAAGCGCACCCGGGCGCGTCCGATGAACTCGCGAACGGTGGCCGTGACGAGGGTCTCTTCCCACTGGACCCGGCGGACCCCCACCTCGTCGTGGACCTCGAGGAACGGCGTGAGGTCCTCCGCGGTCAGGACCGGGCTCGACCCGGGCCGCTCCCAGTGAGCGCCGCGCTGGCGCGCGCCGCAGGTCGGACAAACGGTCACCTCGACCCGCTTGGGGGCGGAGAGAAGGGGGGTCCGGTCGGCGGCGCACTCGGCGCACACCCCGTCGACGAGCGGCCGGCCGGTCGCACCGCAGACGACGCAGAACTCCCCTTCGCTCATGATCCGGGTCCGTGGAGGAGAAGAATCACCACTCGTCCACGTAAGGTTCGCGGTCGGCGCTCGAGGGCCGTCCCTAGCCCCTCATCGCGATGATCTCGGCGTGCGGGACCCCGCCGAGGGTCCCGACCCCATCGGCGGAGACGAAGCCGCCCTCCGCCGCGACCTGGAGGACCCGCTCGCCGAGCAGGTTCGCGATCGTGGCCCGCTGAAGGGCCCAGATGAGCTCCTCCCGGGAGACGCGCCGCTCCCCGTAGAACTGGGCCGAGACCTTGACCGTGCGGCCCTGGTCGCCCACCGGGAGGTCCCGGCCAAGAAGGTCCGCGTCGCAGGCAGCGACCACGAACTCGGAGCGGACCCGATGGACCCGCATCACCACCCCGTCGTCCATGACCTGGCCTCTGGCGTTCGCTCCCGCAGGACCGGGAGGAGATAAAGAGGGGACCGGGGCGACTCCCCTTAGAAGCGGACGAGCTGGTACTGGTTCGGTCGAGGCTCGATGATCTCTCCCTGGTTGCGCATCGTCTGGAGGATCGAGTCCGCGTGCGCCATCGAGATCCGCGCCTTCTCGGCCGCCTCGTGGTACTGCTCGATCGTGAACGTCCCGCCGGGCTGCTCCTGGAGGTCGCGCATGATCCGCAACGCGATGTCCATCCGCTCGCGCTGGCTGTGGCTGACTCCGGTCTGGGTGAGGTCGATGTCGAGCTTCCCCTCCTCCGTCATCGAGACACGCTTGAGGAAGCTCTGCATGACGTGGATCGCCCGCTCGGCGTCCTCGATGCCCACCTCGCTCGAGAGTCGGGCTCGGGCCGCCGCTTCGCTCAACCGGACGAGCGCCTCGAGCTGACGCGCCGTGATCGGCACGGGGGCGTTCGGCTCCTCGCCCTGCCGACGGACTTCGACGTAGTAGTTCTCGATCGCGTCCAGCGAGGCCTGGCTCAGGGTCGGTCGGACCGTGCGGCGCGCGAACGCGATGTATTTCTTCAAGAGCTCGGGGGGGAACGGGGAGCCTCCCGGACCCGCGAACTCGGCGTAGGCGCCCGGGTGCTCGACCTCCCGGTGGGAGGCGAGGATCTTGTTCGCTAGGATGCGGTCCTTTCTCTGGTCGGGGACGTCCCGGATCGAGAAGATGACATCGAACCGGGAGAGGAGCGTCGGCGGGAGGTCGAGCTGCTCGGCGATCGTGCGGTCGTTCGTGAATCGCCCCCACTTCGGGTTCGCCGCCGCGAGCACGGGACAGCGGGCGTTGAGGGTCGAGGTGATCCCGGCCTTGGCAATAGACACGGTGCCCTGCTCGAGCGTCTCGTGCATCGCCGAGCGGTCCTCGGGGCTCATCTTGTCGAGCTCGTCGATCATCGCCATCCCGCCGTCGGCGAGGACCAGCATGCCGGCTTCGAGCACCCAGCGACCGCCCGCGAAGTCGTCCTTCACGGCGGCGGCGGTGAGCCCGGCGGCGGTCGCGCCCTTCCCTGAGGTGTAGATCCCCCGGGGAGCCACTTCCGAGATGTAGCGCAGGAGCTGGCTCTTCGCGGTGCCGGGGTCGCCGACCAGGAGGACATGGATGTCGCCGCGCACGCGGACCCCGTCCGCGTGCCGCTTCTCGACCCCGCCGAAGAGCTGGAGCGCGATCGCCTCCTTCTCCTCCTCCATCCCCTTGATGGTGGGCGCTAGGGAGAGGACGATCTTGTCGACGACCGTGGGGTCGCCGCGGAACTGCTCGATGAGCCGGATGTCCTCCGGCGTCATCTCGATCTCCTCGTACTCGCGGTTCTCCGACTCGAAGGAGTTGCCGAGGACCATGAGGTCGAACGTGGTGTTCCGAACGACGCCGCCCCGCGAGGCGGTCGCCCGCTGGAAGCTCTTCAGGACCCCATTGAGGACGATCCGGTTGCCCGGCAGAACCTTCCCCGTGAGGTCCTCCGTGAGCAGCACCGAGAGCCCCTGGGGGTGGGCCCCGTGCCGGAGCGTCTCGGGATGCTCCTGGATCTCGATCCGCTGGGCGTCCACGTAGCTCGATTCTTCGGCGACCAGCCGGAACCGGGTCCGGCCCTGGGTCTTCCCGCAGCCGCCCTGCGCTTCCGGGCACTCGAGGGGCTCGCGGAAGATGAGGGACGTCTCGTCCTGCCGCTCGTGGAACTTCGTCCGGCACGCAACGCACTCGAACACCGCGTCCCGGATCTGCGGCCGTACTTCGGAGACCCGCCGCACGATCCCGTCGAGGGCGACGAACCGGTTGAGGTCGGACTCCCGGATGGCGCGGATCGTCCGGTGCGCGGTCGCCGGGAGACGTATGACGCGCAGCCGAAGGTCCTCGGCATCGGGTCCGGCGACCGGGAGAAGCTCCTTCATCGCGCGGATCCCCGCACCGATGACCTCCTCGGGCCGCTCGAGGAGAAGGTCCGCGAGCGGGGTATCGGCGCCGTCCAGGGTCGCGAACGGGACCTCGAGCGAGCGCTCCTCGGGGAACCGGTCGTGGAGGTGGAGGATCCGGGGCCGGAACCCGGCCTCCTCGAGCACGGAACCCCAGCGGCTCTGGAGCTCGGGCGGCGCGGGGAGGGTCCTCTTGACAGCGACCATCGGACGAACCTCCTCCGCTACGGGTCGAGGCGGTAGCGGTCGCGGGGGAATAGGCGGGCCTCCCGTATATTGGAGAGCCCCGCGAGCACCTGCACCACCCGGTCGATGCCGAGCCCCCAGCCACCGTGGGGAGGCATCCCGAACCGGAACGCCTCGAGGTATCCCGAGAACTTCTCGGGGTCGAGCCCGGCGGTGGCGATGTTCGCCTTCAGCGGTGCGAGCCGGTGCTCGCGGGCGCCGCCGCTCGCGATCTCGAGCCCGCGGAAGTCGAGGTCGAAGTAGTACGTGAGACGCGGGTTCGCGTCTTGCCGCTGGGCGTAGAACGTCCCGGTCTTGATCGCCGTCGGAAAGTCGGTGATGAAGTAGAGGGGGGCGCCGAGCTCCCGGTCGACGTGCTCGCCGATCGCCTTCTCGTCCTCGGTCCCGAGGTCCTCCTCGGAGCCCGGGCGGCCGAGCCACTCCATGCACTTTTCAAACGGTATCCTCGGGAACGGGGTCTTGGGCTCGGGGATACGTTCGGCGAGCGGGTTCCCCCGGCCCGCGAGGTCCTTCTTGGTCGTGACGAACGCGTCGGTCACGATCCCCTCGAGGGCGCCTCGAACGTCCTCCACGGAGTCGATGAACCCCATCTCCCCGTCCAGGCTCGAGAACTCGGTGATGTGGCGGACGGTGTCGGACGGCTCGGCCCGGAACGCGGGGGCGATCTCGAAGACCCGCTCGAAACCGGCGCCGATGAGCATCTGCTTGTACAGCTGCGGGCTCTGGGCGAGGTAGGCCCGCCCGTCGAAGTAGTCGACCGCGAAGAGGGTCGCGCCGCCCTCCGCGCCCTGGCGCAGGAGCTTCGGGGTGTCGACCTCGAGGAACCCCCGGCGGATGAACGCGTCCCGGAATCCCGCGAGCAGGCTCGAGCGCAGCTCGAACACCGCGCGGACCGCGGGCTTCCTCAGGTCCAGCACCCGGTGGTTGAGCCGGGTGTCGAGCTCGGCGCCCACCTTGTCGACGATCCCGAGCGGCAAGGGCACCTCGGCCCGGACGATGACCTCCACCGCGGTCGGGAGCAGTTCGACCCCGCGGTTCGCCCGTTCGGAGCGGTGGACGGTTCCCTCCACCGAGACCACCGACTCGCGCGGAAGTTCGGAGAAGAGCGCGAAGAGGCCGGGGTCGGTCACGCCCTTCTTCAGCGTGACCTGGGTCGTCCCTGAACCGTCCCGGACGAGAGCGAAGGCGACTCCCCCGAGGGCCCGGTAGTCCTCGAGGTGTCCGGCGATCCGGACGACGGTGCCGTCCAGTTCCTTGAGCTCACGCGAGAGCCGGCGCGACGGCGACAGGGGACGCGACCTCCTTGCGAGCCATGGCGGCCCGGATCAGCGCCATGTAGAGCGGGTGGGGCGCCTCGGGACGGGAAAGGAACTCGGGGTGGTACTGGACCCCGATGAAGAACGGATGGCTTGGCATCTCGAGGACCTCGACCCGGCCGTCGACGCTCATCCCGCCGACGACGAGCCCCTTGCTCGCGAGCGGTTCGATGTACTTCGGGTTGATCTCGTAGCGGTGGCGGTGGCGCTCCCATATCTCCTGCTTTCCGTAGAGAGCTGCGACCTTGGAGCCGGGGTTCAGGATGATGCGTTGGGCGCCGAGGCGCATCGTGCCGCCGAGGGCGTCGAGTCCCTTCTGCTCCTCCAGGATGCAGACGACGGGGTCCGGGGTCGCCGCATCGACCTCGGTCGTGTTCGCCTTCGGGAGCCCGAGGACGTTGCGTGCGGTCTCAATCGCCGCGAGCTGGAAGCCGTAGCAGATGCCCAGGTACGGGATCCCCCCCGTTCGGGCCACCTCGATCGCCCGGATCTTCCCTTCGGTGCCCCGGGAGCCGAATCCCCCCGGGACGATGACCGCGTCCGAGCGCTGCAGGCGGGCGAGCAGAGAGGGGTTCTTCGGGATGTCCTCGGAGTCGTACCACTGGAGCCGGATCTCGACCCCGAGCGATCCCTGGCAGTGATGGAACGCCTCGGAGTGCGATAGGTAGGCGTCGCGCAGCTCCGTGTACTTCCCGACGACCGCGACCTCGACCGAGCCCTCACACCGCCGATACGTCGCCAGGAACTCCTTCCATGAGGTGTAGTCCGGCGGTCGCTCGGGAAGGCCGAGAAGGCGGGTAAGGAGCGTACCGACGCCCTGCGCCTCGAGAACGAGCGGGACCTCGTAGATCGACGGCTGGTCCGGGACCGAGATCACGGCCTCGGGCGGGACGTCACAGAAGAGCGAGATCTTCGCCTTGATGTCGGGCGTGATGGGCATGGGACCCCGGCAGATGATGACGTTCGGTCGGATCCCAATCGCCCGCAACTCCCGGACGGAATGCTGGGTTGGCTTCGTCTTCGGTTCGCCGACGGGTCCCACGACGGGAACGAGGGTCGTGTGGACGAACGCCATGTGGCCTTCGCCGAGCTCATAGGAGAGCTCGCGCAGCGCCTCGAGGAAGGGCATCGACTCGATGTCGCCGACCGTCCCGCCGACCTCGACCAGGACGACCTCGGCACCGGCGGCCTGCGCCACCTCCCGGATCGTCCGCTTGATCTCTCCCGTCACGTGCGGGATGATCTGGACCGTGTTGCCGAGGTAGTCGCCCCGACGCTCCTTCTCGATCACCGAGCGGTAGATCTTCCCGGTGGTGAGGTTGTGGGTCCCGACCATGTTCTGGCCGAGGAACCGCTCGTAGGTCCCGAGGTCCAGGTCGGCTTCGGTGCCGTCGTCGAGCACGAAGACCTCGCCGTGCTGGTAGGGGTTCATCGTGCCCGCATCCACGTTGAGGTACGGGTCGATCTTGACGATCGTGACGGAGAGGCCGCGGGCCTTCAGAAGGCGGCCGAGCGAGGAGGTCGTGATCCCCTTCCCGAGGCCGGAAATGACTCCGCCGCTCACGACGATTACCTTCACAGAACCTCCGACCGGCCCGTGTAGGGGACCCTTCGCATAAAGGCTGTGGAAGGGGTTCGAGCGCCGGCGCGTGACGAATCGTCCCGACCCTCGACGGTCGGGCTCAGAGCGGGACGCGCCGCCCCGAGGAGTCGCGGTGGAACGAGCCGAAATCGCGGACATTCGCCAGGCGTTGCGCGGGGAACACGGGCCCGTCCACGCAGACGTGGTACGGCCCGAGCGCACAGGCGTCGCACATCCCAAGGGCGCACTTCATGTGCCGTTCCATCGAGCAGAAGACGGGGACCGACCGCCCTTCGGCGGCGACGATCACCTTCTTCATCATCGCCTCGGGGCCGCACGTCCAGATCGCGTCGAACGGTTCGGTCGCGAGGAGACGCTCGGCGACCACGGTGACGAACCCCTTCGTGCCCTCCGACCCATCATCCGTGGCGACCTCGACCCGCGCGCCCATCGCGCGGAACCGCTCCTTGAACAAGAGTTCGGAAGATTGGGTCGCTCCGAGGGCCACGGTCACGGAGTTCCCGGCCGCCCGGGCCCGTTCCGCGGCGGGCGCGAGGGCCGCCGATCCGGAGCCGCCGCTCACGATCAGGATCTTCTTCGGAGAGGTGTCCAAGTGATTCCCGTACGGTCCGCGGATCCCGACAGGGTCCCCCGTACGGATTGATTGCGCCCGTCGGGTCGTGTCCCCGATCGCCTTGATGGTGACCCCTTTCGAGGGTCCGTCCGTGTAGGAAAGGGACATCGGAAGCTCGTCGTCCCCGGGAAGCCAAAGCATGACGAACTGGCCGGGGTCGGCGGTTGCGGGATACGGAAATCGCAGGGTCACCGTCGAGGGGGTCTCGACGACCCTCTCCGTCACCGCCACGACCGAGCGCACGACCTCAACCTAGCGTTCGGGCGATATAGCGGCTCGGTCGGCCGAGGGGACGGGGGCCTTAGTCCGGCGGGACCGAATGCGCCCGGTGCGCGACCCCGACCGCGTCCTCGACGCGGGCGAACCCGAGCTCGTCGAGAAGATGGGAGAGGTCTTGGGCGAGGCGGCCGAACACCCCGACCCCATCGAACGTCACTTGGGTCCCGACCTCGAGCGCGCGAGCCCCGGCCATCACGTACTCGAGGGCATCCTGGGCGTTCGCGATGCCGCCGACCCCGATCACCGGGATCGAGACCTTCTCGAAGATCTGCCAGACGCACGCTAGCCCCACCGGTTTGATGGCCGGACCGCTCAGGCCACCGAGGCCGTGCGAGAGGACGGGGCGACGGAGGTGAACGTCGATCGCGATCGCCCGAAGGGTGTTGATCGCGCTGACCGCCGCCGCGCCCCCCCGCTCGGCCGCGGCTGCGAGGCCCGCCGGGTCGCCCGTGTTCGGGGTGATCTTCGCGATGACCGGGATCGTTACCGCCTTGGTCACCGCACGGACGACCTTCTCCACATCTGCGGGGGTGCTCCCGACCTCGGTCCCGAACCCCTCGGCGTGAGGGCAGCTCAGGTTGAGCTCGAGCGCGACCACGCCCGTGGCCGCCATGCGGACGGCGAGCCGGGCGAACTCCTCCGGGTCCCCGGCGAAGACGGAACCGATGACGGTGGCTCCGGCCTTGCGAGCGATCTCGATCTCCCGAGGGTACTCGTCGATCCCCGGGTTCGGAAGTCCCATCGCGTTGAGGAGGCCCCAGTGCTCGTAGGTCTCGATGGTCGGGTTCGGATACCCCGGCCGTGGAACGGAGCCGATCGACTTCGTGATGACGCCGCCGGCTCCGGCGTTCCACGCCCCGGCGAGCGACTCCCCGCTCTCGCCCCAGACGCCCGACGCGAGAAGGAACGGGTTGCGGAGATTCACCCCGGCACAGCGGACCGCGAGCTCGGCCACGGGGCGCGGGACGGGTGGTGGCCTTAAATCGCCTCGCTCGGATGCTCCGAAGCCCATGCGTCTCGAACGGCTTACGGACGCCGCCCGGGAGGCGCTCGAGAGGGCGTTTCAGCGGGCCGCAGAGTTCCGCCATCCCGCGGTCGAGCCGGAGCACCTCCTCTCGGCGCTCCTCGACTCCCCCGAGAGCCCCGCCACGACGATCCTGGGCGGGCTGAAGGTCCCGGTCGACCGCCTTCTTGCTCGCATCTCGGAGCGTTTGAAGGGACTCCCGACGGCGGACCGGGTGGCGCCGTCCGACCAATACCTCTCCCGCGACCTTTCGAAGGTGATCGACGCGGCCGAAGCCGAGGCCGAGAAGCGGAAGGACCGCTACACGACCGCCGACGAGCTCCTGCTCGGCCTGCTCTCGGTCCCGTCCCCGGCCCGCGAGCTCCTGGAGGAGTTCGGAGTTCGGCGGGCGGCCGTCGAGGCTGCCCTCCAGGAGGTGCGTGGGTCGGACCACCCGGTCGAGAGCCGCGCGGAGGAAGCGCAATACCGCGCGCTCGAGAAGTACGGGAAGGACCTCACGGCGCTTGCCCGCGAGCGGAAGCTCGACCCGGTGATCGGCCGGGACGATGAGATCCGTCGCGTGATCCAGATCCTCTCCCGTCGGACCAAGAACAACCCGGTCCTCATCGGGGAGCCCGGGGTCGGGAAGACCGCGGTCGTCGAAGGCCTCGCCCAGAGGATCGTGACGAAGGACGTCCCGGAGTCCCTCAAGGAGCGGCGGATCGTCACCCTCGACCTAGGGAGCCTGCTCGCCGGCGCGAAGTTCCGCGGCGAGTTCGAGGAGCGGATCAAGGCGGTGCTCAAGGAGGTCGAACGGTCCGAGGGGCAGGTGATCCTGTTCATTGACGAGCTCCACACCCTGGTCCACGCGGGAGCCACCGAGGGAGGGGCCATGGATGCATCGAACCTCCTCAAGCCGGCACTCGCGCGCGGCACGCTCCACTGCATCGGGGCGACGACGACCCAGGAGTACCGACGATACATCGAGAAGGACGCCGCGCTCGAGCGGCGGTTCCAGCCCGTCCCGGTCTCCGAACCAAGTGTCGAGGACACGATCTCGATTCTGCGGGGCCTTCGGGAGCGGTACGAGCTGCACCACGGGGTGCGGATCCACGACTCCGCCTTGGTCGCGGCCGCGACCCTCTCGGCCCGCTACATCCCGGATCGCCACCTCCCGGACAAAGCCATCGATGCGATCGACGAGGCTGCGTCGATGGTCCGGCTCACCCTCGATTCGCGGCCGACCGAGCTCGACCAGCTCTCCCGCCGCATCCGGCAGCTCGAGATCGAACGGACCGCGCTCGCCCGCGAGAAGGACGCATCGAGTCGGGAACGTCTGAAGGCGCTCGACAAGGAGCTCGCGAACCTCAAAGAGAAGGAGAAGGGCCTCTTCGCGCGCTGGCAGCGGGAGAAGGAGCACGTCGAGCGGCTTCGGGCCCTGCGGGCAAAGCTGGACGAGGCGAAAGCACAGGAAGAACTGGCGGAACGTTCGGGCGACCTCGAGGCCGCCGCCCGCCTCCGCTATGGTACGGTCCCGGAGCTTCAGAAGCAGACGGACGCGCTCACGAAGGAGGCGGAAGGCCCCTCTGCGGGAAGCATGCTGCGGGAGGATGTGACCGAGGACGACGTCGCCCTCGTGGTCTCGAAGTGGAGCGGCGTGCCGGTCACGCGCCTCCTCCAGGGCGAGATGAAGCGTCTTCTGACAATGGAGGACGCCCTCCGAAAGCGCGTGGTCGGGCAGAACGAGGCGGTCGCCGCCGTCTCGAAGGCGGTCCGCCGGTCGCGTTCGGGCCTCGGCGACCCGAACCGGCCGATGGGCACGTTCCTGTTCATCGGCCCGACGGGCGTCGGGAAGACGGAGCTCGCGAAGGCGCTCGCCGACTTCCTCTTCCACTCCGAGAAGGCGCTCGTGCGCGTCGACATGAGCGAGTACATGGAGAAGCACACGGTGGCGCGCCTGATCGGTGCGCCTCCGGGCTACGTCGGCTACGAGGAGGGCGGCCAGCTCACCGAGGCGGTGCGGACGCGACCGTACACCGTCGTGCTGTTCGACGAGGTCGAGAAAGCCCACGCCGACGTCGTGAACGTCCTGTTGCAGCTGATGGACGATGGTCGTCTCACGGACGGACAGGGCCGGACGGTCGACTTCCGCAACACCCTCGTCATCCTCACGAGCAACCTCGGCTCCGACCTGATCGCGGGGGCGCACAGCGACGAGGAGCGGCGCAAGCTCCTCGAGCCTGCACTCCGCGTGCAGTTCCGGCCAGAGTTCCTGAACCGCCTTGATGAGGTGGTGATCTTCCACGCCCTCACCGAGCCCGAGATCGAGGAGATCGTCGACCTCCAGCTCGCGCAGGTCTCCGCCCGTCTCGAGGACCGCAGGGTCCACCTCACGGCCACGCCCACGGCCCGCTCGCTCCTCGCCATGTCGGGCTTCGACTCGGCGTTCGGCGCCCGGCCGCTCAAACGGACGATCCAGCGGATGGTCGTCGACCCGCTCACGGCGAAGCTTCTCGCGGGAGAGGTCCGGGACGGGAGCGAAGTCACCGTAGACGCAAAGAGCGGGGAGATCGTTCTCTCGGTAGCGGCCCCGAAGGCCGGAGGAAGGGCCTCGTGACGACCGGAGTCACCGTCGCGGTGGTGGGAGCGCCCAACATCGCCAAGGAGCTCGGCAAGAAGGGGACCGAGTCGGACCTCGCCCTCTTCAACTCCGTCACGGAAGGTCACGCGACCACCCTGGTTGAGCCGACCCAGTTCCCCGAGAAGTTCTCCCCGCTCCTTACCGCCCTCTCCATGGCCGACCGGTGCCTGCTCGTCGTCAGCGAGCTCACCCGATCCGTCGCCGAGACGATCGCGACCGTCGAGCTCGCCGAGGCGCCCACGACGGTCGTCCTCGGCCCCGCGGTCGGAGAGGCGGAGCTCGCCCGCGCCCTCAAGGGCGGTCGGCTCGAGGCGGCCCCGAGGGTCCCCCTCGACTTCCCGAAGCTGCGGGAGCTCATCGACGGTTGGAAGGCCCCCCTCGCGGAGGGGCCGGTGATGGTCCCGGTCGACCATTCCTTCCCCGTCAAGGGGGTCGGTGCGGTCGCCCTCGGTGTCGTGCGGCGAGGGACCTTGCACGCCCACGACCGGCTGCGGCTCTGGCCGACCCCGAAGGTCCTCGACATCCGCTCGATCCAGGTCCACGACATCGACCGGCACGAAGCGGAGTGCGGCGAGCGTGTCGGGATCGCCCTCAAGGGGGTGGACGCGGACGAGCTCTCCCGGGGACAGGTCCTCGCGCCCGAGGGCTCGCTGGCCGAGGCCATGGAGCTTAAGGGTCCGTTCCAGAAGTGCCGGTACTACCGCGGCGACGCCGCGGCCGGGGCCGCCGTCCACCTCTCCCACGGGCTCCAGGTCGTCCCCGCGGAGATCGCCGGGCTCGGCTCGGGCGTGGCCCGCGTGACCGCGGACCGGGCGATTGTCCGCATGGTGGGCGTACCGGCCTATCTGGTCGACCTCTCCGTCCCGACGGGGCCCCGGCTGATCGGCCGGTTCACCGTCGAGGGATGATCGGCGTCCCGAGCCCGATGGGACCGCAGGGCACCGGCGAAGGACGGACCTTCACGCGAACATCGTGACGGATTCCTTGCGGAGCTCTTCCTCGCCGACGACCTTCTCGATCGCGCGGTCGAAGTCCGCCGTCGTCACGCTGTCCCGTTCCTCGCGGATCGCCCACATGCCGGCCTCGGTGCAGATGGCGCGGATGTCCGCGCCGGTCGCGCCCTCGCACCGGTTCGCGAGCGCCTCGAAATCGATCGGCTCGTGGAGTGCCATCCCGCGGGTGTGGATCTTGAAGATCTCCGCACGCCCGCCGTAGGTCGGGACCGGGATCTCGATGATCCGGTCGAACCGCCCCGGCCGAAGGAGCGCGTCGTCGAGGATGTCCGGGCGGTTGGTCGCCGCGATGATCTTGACGTTCGCGAGCGGCTCGAAGCCGTCCATCTCGGCGAGCAGCTGCATCAGCGTCCGCTGGACCTCGCGGTCTCCGCTCGTCGCGACCTCGAGCCTCTTCGCGCCGATCGAGTCAACC
The DNA here is from genome assembly GCA_052326485.1 of Thermoplasmata archaeon. GTDB lineage: Archaea > Thermoplasmatota > Thermoplasmata > Lutacidiplasmatales > UBA184 > Lutacidiplasma. The sequence goes on from JBKQMS010000010.1 coordinate 89,566, forward strand.
TCATCGATGAAGATGATCGTGGGCGCCTTCTGGCGCGCGAGCTCGAATAGCTCGCGGACGAGCCGGGCCCCCTCGCCGATGTACTTCTGGACGAGCTCGCTGCCGACGAGCCGGATGAACGTGGCGTTCGTGTGGTGCGCGACCGCCTTCGCGATCATCGTCTTCCCGGTCCCGGGAGAGCCGATCAGCAGCACCCCCTTCGGAGGATCGACACCGACCTTCTTGTACAGCTCGGCGCGCAGGAGCGGGAACTCGACCGCCTCGCGAATCTCCCGGATCTGATCCGAGAGACCCCCGATGTCTTCGTACGTCACGGGCGGCTTGTCGACGATCTCACTCGCGGTGACGAGAGGGTCGAGCGACGCGGGCAAGATGCCCATTACGGCCAGGGTCTGCTTGTTGAGCGCGACGCGGCTGCCCACCGTGATCTTCCCGTGCTCCACCGTCTCGGCGGAGTTCACGACGAAGTCGGGTCCGGTGGACGACTTCACGATCACGCGGCCGTCGGTGAGCACGTCCCGGACGCTGCCGACGATGAGCGGGGGGTAGCGCAGGCGGTCGAGCTCCGTCTTGAGCCGCTTGACCTCGCGCTGGAGACGAAGGATCTCCGCCTCCATGTAGTGGCGTTCGCTCTCGACGCGCTTGATCGCCTCGGCGAGCTGCGTGTTCCGAAGCTCGAGGAAGCTGAGCCGGTCGAGCGCGTCGTGCGGAGTCGCGGACGCTTCGGGTTCGCTCATGGTTGTCAGCTCTGGCCTGCCACGGCGGCGGTGCCAATCAATAGAAGCGGGTCCGCTTATAACTACGCGTGACTAAAACGCCGGGGCGAGGTCGATGACGGTCTCGCGTACCCGTTCGGTCCGAGCGTTCGCTCCCGGCCACGTCACGGGGGTCTTCCGGCCCGACCTCACGCACCGCGACCCCCGCGGCCGCGGCTCGGTGGGAGCGGGGGTCGTCCTCGAACTCGGCGCCTGGGCCGAGGCCCGGTTCGTGCCGGGCCCGCGCTCCCGCGTTCGCGTGCTCGGCGACGGGCCCGGGCCGTGGCCCATCTCCGAGGACGTGGCCCGCCGGACGGCCCCCGAGGAGCCGGGAACGCTGACCGTGCGGCTCACGCACGAGCTCCCGGTCGGGCAGGGATTCGGGATGAGCGCCGCCGGCGCGCTCGCGACCGCCCTCTCCGTCGGCGCCCTCTCGGGCCATCCCCGCGCACACGCGATCCGGGTCGCTCATCTCGCGGACCTCTTTGGAGGAGGTGGCCTCGGCGGTGTGGCCGCGATTCTCGGAGGTGGACTCGAGGTTCGGACCCGGGCCGGCGTCCCTCCGTTCGGAAGCGTAGTTCATCGACCGTTCGGGCCCGCGCTCCTCGTGGGGGTCGTCGGTCGAGCGATCCCCTCACCTTCCGTGCTCCGCGACCCCGAAGCGCTCCTACGCATTACCCGGGCGGCCCGCGGCTGGGAGGATCTCGGTCGTTACCCGACCCCCGAGCGTCTCTTTCGGCTCAGCGAGCGGTTCACCGACCTCGCCGGTCTCGCGTCGCCCGAGGTCGCCCGGACTGTCCATGCACTCCGCCGCCGAGGCGCTTCGGCGTGTCAGGCGATGTTCGGGCAGAGCTTCTTCGCCCTGCCCGGGTCGCTCCTAGAGCGTACGGCCTGCCTCGAGTGGCTGCGGCGGGAAGGGGTCCGGGCAGTCGAGGTCCACGCCTCGGCGAGCGGCGCCCGGATCGTCCGCTCCCGACCCACCTACCTTCCTCTCTCGAGGACCTATCGGAGCGCGCGCTCCGCAAGCCTTTTAGTGGGAGGCCCGTCTCGGCGGCTCCCATGACACGAAAACCTGCCCGCATGTACCGCAAGGTGGAGGGGCAGGTGTACACCCGGCAGGAATACATGGGCGGGATCCCGACATGCCGGATCACCCAGTTCGATACCGGCAACCTTCGGACCCAGTTCCCGTTCAGCCTGACGCTCGGGACCGAGGAAGCGGCTCAGGTCCGGGACATCGCCCTTGAAGCCGCACGCATCAGCGCGGTGCGGGTCCTCGAGAAGGCCGCGCCGAACGAGTTCCACCTCAAGGTCCGCCGCTTCCCGCACCAGATCCTCCGGGAGCACAAGATGGCGATGGGGGCGGGCGCCGACCGTATCTCGGCCGGGATGCGGGGCGCGTTCGGCAAACCGGTGGCCCACGCGGTGCGCGCGGCCATCGGCGCCGAGCTTCTCACGGTGTACACGACCGAGGCGCATCTCGACGCGGCCAAGGAAGCGCTCCGAAAGGCGTCGCACAAGCTTCCGTGTCCGACTCGGGTCACCATCATCCAGCGGGCTTCGTAGGCGGCCGGGCGCGCACCACGAGTACCGGGCACGGTGCGTGGGCGACGAGCGTGGACGAGATGCTCCCGATCAGGAGCCGCTTGGTCGCGGACAAGCCGCGGGAGCCGACCACAACGAGGTCGGTCGAGTGAGTATCGAGGAACGAAAGGACCTCGTCCACGACCACGCCCTCACGGCACACCCCGGTGACGGCGGTGAGCCCGGCCTCCTGGGCCTGCTTCACCGCCACTTCGACGAGCGCCTGGTACTGGGTCACTTGGCTCTCGGAGACGGGGGTTGAGAGGTACGGGCTCGTCGACGGCAGGTAGACCGGGACGATCGGGGCGATGGTGAGGATGGTCAGTTCGGCCGCGTACCGGCTCGCGAGGTCGATCGCCGCAGCGAGCGCATCCTGGGCATGTGGGGAGCCGTCGATCGCGACCAGGATGTGGACGAATCGCGGCGATGACATGCGGTCGGGGAACGGGCGGAATGGTACTTGGAACTTCCGAGAGGCGCGCCCCCGTTCCCGCTTTCAGCGCCCCGAGGACCTACGCAACCGTTTTTACGGGTGGTCCACCTGAAGCCGAACGCAAGGTGGACCTCTTGGCTCCTGTTTGCAGCAACTGCGGCGCCACCGATTTCGTCTGGGCGAACGACCTCAAGACCGGTGGACTCGGGGGAGGGTCGCTCTCCCTGCGGTCCCGAGGGGAGCTCTCGCTCGGAACCCGAATCTGTCGGGCCTGCGGCCATGCGGACCTCTTCCTGAAGGACCCGTCGATCCTCCGGATGCCGCACACGTGGCGACCGGGAGAGTTCACCCCGATAACGCTGCATCCGGTGGCGTCACCCGCCCATCATCCCGGTCACTCGGCGGCCGCCCCGGCACCCGCGGCGAAGCCCGTAGAAGTCCCGGCCCCGCCGACCCCACCGCCGCCTCCTCCTCCCCCTGAAGCCGCTCCCCCGGTCCCACCGCCGGCACCTCCTGCGAGAGAACATACTCCGACCCCGTCCTGGACCCTACCCGCCAGGGTGCTGCCCACCGCACCACCCCCTCCTCGTCCACCCGCCGAATCGCCCCCGCTGCCCCCGGAGATGACCGTTCCCCCGCCACCGCCGCCCGAGAACCCGCCCCCGGCCGCAGAGCCCGCGAAGAGGGCGAGGCGACGCCGGTCGCCTAAGGGGAAGGTCGGCGACGGGGAAGCGCCGCCGGCCCCGTAGGTCCGGACGGACGACGGTCGCTCGAAGGACGACCGTCGGGCAGGGACTGTTCTAGGGTAGCGGAACCGCCATCGAAGGAGCAAAGGAACATGGCACTGGTCCAAAAGAAGCTCGAAGGGAAGATCGGGACGATCGCGCTCGACCACTACGACAAGCGCAACGCGTTGGGGAGCGACTTGACCGCAGAGGTGGTCAGCGCCCTCCACGAGTTCCGGTCGGAAGGCGCGCGGGCGGTCGTCCTACGCTCAGCGAGGGACGACAAGGTCTGGTCGGCCGGGGTCGACGTCTCCGAGCTGCCGAAGTCGGACGTGGACCCGTTGCCGTACACGTACCCCTTCGAGCGAATGCTGCGCGCGGTGAAGGAGTTCCCGGCGCCCGTGATCGCAATGATCCACGGTACCGTCTGGGGCGGAGCGTGTGACTTGGTGATGAACTGCGACCTCGTGTTCGGGGATGATACGTGCGCGTTCGCGCTCACCCCGGCCAAGCTGGGGTTGCCCTACAACGCGGGTGGGTTCCTGACGTTCATGTCGCGCCTTCCGCTCACGATCGTGAAGGAGATGGTCTTCACGGCGGAGCCGATCTCGGCCGCGCGAGCAGAGCGGGTCGGTCTCGTAAACGCAATCGTGCCGGCCGCGGAGCTGGAAGCACGGGTCTACGGCACCGCAAAGACGATAGTGACCCGCTCGGCGGCGGCAATCGCAGCCTCCAAGGAGGCGATGCGGGTGCTGAGCGAGGCCGTGGCGATCAACCCGGCCACGTACGAGTACCTCCAGAGCCTGCGTCGGGACGTCTACTTCGGCAAGGACTATCGCGAGGGGATCCAGGCGTTCCTCGAGCG
>JBKQMS010000011.1:0-3662 GCA_052326485.1 Thermoplasmata archaeon
AGAGCCCGAACGTCGTCTGGTGGACGAGCCGCTGGGCCCCGTCCGGACCCTCGTACCGGATCCCGTACGGCCCCGAGAAGTTCTCCCGGTAGTGGTGGACGCTGCCGATCTGGAGCGTCCGACCGGCGCCGACGGGGATGTCGAACGCGATCGAGTAGGCGGCGCCAGGGAACTTGTCCCAGTCGGGTCGACGGACCGCCACGTACGGGAGCGCGAACGCCTTCGCCATCCGGCCGAACGCCCCCAGGTTGGAGCGCACCCGCTCGTCGGCGGCCGCCTCGTCGACCTGGCAGGTATGCTCCTCGAAGAAGTGGATCTCGCGGACCCGCAGGAACGGTCGGGTCGTCTTCGTCTCGTAGCGGAACGTGTTCACAATCTGGTAGACGTTGAGCGGCAGGTCGCGGTGGGAACGAACCCAGAGCGCGAAGATGGGGTACATCGCGGTCTCGCTGGTCGGGCGCAGGACGAGGGGGATGTCGAGGTCGGAGAGGCCTCCCTTCGTGACCCAGTAGACCTGCGCGTCGAACCCCTTGATGTGTTCCTTCTCCTTCGCGAACTCGTTCGCCGGAATGAGCGCCGGGAACTCGACCGGGGACGACCCGGTGACCTCGATCTCCCGGACGAGGACCTCGTCGAGGTGGCGGCGAGCGAGGAACCCGTACGGCGTCCAGACGTTCATCCCCTTCACGCCGTAACGTTTGTCGGTGAGGTTCGCGGCGTCCACGACGGCGAGGTACCAGTCGATGAACGCGGCCTTCTTGTCCGGAAGCTCGGGCATGAGGGAGGAGGAAAGGGGGAGACCGGGAGTATAAGGGTATAGTACCGAGGAGGCACGGTTTCGGTCGTAGGGTTCCGAGCCGCCCTGGGTCGGTGTCGACGGCGCCGGCACGGTGTACGAACGCCCGGGTCGACACCAGTGAACGCAAGTTGTTAAGCCGAGGGTCGACCATGTAACGCGAGCCATGCGCCTCGTCGTCTGTATCGATCGTGACGACGACCTTGGCCGCAAGGCCTCGGTCGCGGGGCCCGTTGTCGGGCGGGCCGCCGTCGTCGACGCCGGCGTCCGGCTGGCGACCGTCGACCCCGAGGACTCCGACACGAACGCGATCTTTGCCTCGGTCAGCCTGTTCGACGAGCTCAAGGGAGCGGGCGAGGAGGCCGAGGTCTGCATCCTCACCGGCTCGCCGAAGGTCGGGATCCTCTCCGACCGGCGCGTCGCCGACCAGTTCGACCACGTGCTGGCCAAGCTCCACGCGACCTCGGCCTACCTGGTCAGCGACGGGGCCGAGGACGAGTACCTGTTCCCCATCATCGCCTCGCGGGTGCGCGTGGACGGGGTCCGGCGGGTCTACGTCCGCCAGAACGCGAGCATCGAGTCGACCTACTACACCATCGTCCGGGCGATGAAGGACCCGAAGCTCCGGGCGAAGACGATCTTGCCGGTCGCGATCGTCCTCCTGATCCTCGGGATCGCCGCGGCCGGGAACGTCCTGCTCTGGGGGGTCATCGGGCTCGCGATCGTGCTGGGGATCTACCTCATCTTCTGGACGTTCGACATCGACGAGATGTTCATCGACTCCATCCGTTCGGCGTCGACCGACATCCGCCAGGGCTCGGTCGCGTTCGGCTTCGGCCTCTTCTCGCTCGCGCTCGTCGGCGTGGGGTTCCTGACCGGGTACAACACGTACTACTCCAACCTCACCCAACCCGACATCAACCGGATCCTCTTGTTCATCCAGGCCGGGCTGTTCTACTGGGTCCTGGCCGCCGTCATCTGGGAGAGCGGGCGGGCGATCCGACGCCGGTTCGCCCGGGGCCGGTTCCCGCGGACCTTCGCGGTGGCGACCACGTCCATCATCGGGATCGGCTGCGTGAGCTACGGGATCGTGTTCCTCGTTCGGTACCTCGAGGGGACCGCCCCGGTCCCCCAGCTGGCCTTCACGGTCACCCTGATCGTCGCCGGCTTCGCCCTCGTCATCGGAGCGGGGGTCCTGCAGCAGTACTTCCGGTCGGTCGCCCGCCGGGCCGTGGTCGAGCCCGCGGCGTAGGCTCCGCCCGAGGGACGGGCCGACCTAGCGGATCGGAACGAACTCGGCGACCCGTTCGAGGTCGGCGAGAGGGACGTCGAGGCCCGAGCGCGTGCGCAGCGTCTCCCGGACCGTGGCCACCCCACGGCCGTACTCGGCCGCCCGCGTGGCGAGGGCGGCCAGGTCCTCCCAGTAGTTCCACGGGAACACGACCCAGACCCATCCCGTCCGGGGGATTTCCTCGGCGAAGTAGGTCGGGACGAACTTCGAATGCGCGATGTGCAGGAAGGCGGCAGTCTCGAGGCGGGCCGGGTGCTGCTCCTGCACGTGGGCCGTGGCGAGCGCGAGGCTCTCTCCGGTGTCGGTGATATCGTCCACGACGAGGACCTTCTGGCCCTCGACCGGGCCGCTCAGCCCTTCGCTGAGCTTCGCGGTCCCGTCCGGGGTCGCGGTCACGCCCCAGTGCTGGGCCCGGACGGAAACCAGACGGTGGACCCCGAGCCGGTCGCAGAGAAGCCGACCCGGAACCCAACCTCCACGGGAGAGCCCAACGATCGTATCAGGGACCGCCTGCGCCGAGCGAATGCGCTCGGCGAGGCGGTCGGCCCAACGGTCTACGTCGGACCAAGTGGTTAGGCGACAGCGGGGGAGGTCGGCCATCCGATGGTCGACCCCGCCCCGCCCTTTTCTCTCTTGCGTTCCTTCCTACGGGTAGATGCCCCGGATCTTGATCGCGTCCGCGACCCGCTGGATTGCGAGCACGTAGGCGGCCGTCCGGTTGTGCACCTTGCGCTCCACGGCGATCTTGTGGACGTCGTTGTACGACTGGACCATCACCCGCTCGAGGCGCTGGTTGACCTCGGCGAGGGGCCAGAAGTACCCCTGGATATCCTGGGCCCACTCGAAGTAGCTGACGGTGACCCCGCCCGCGTTCGCGAGGATGTCCGGGAGCACGGTGATCTTCTTCTGAAAGAAGATCGTGTCCGCCTCGGGGAGGGTCGGGCCGTTCGCCGCTTCCGCGATGAGCTTCGCCTGGACCTTGTCGGCGTTCTTCGCGGTGAGCTGGTTCTCGAGCGCCGCGGGGACCAGGATGTCCACCTTGAGCTCAAGAAGCTCCTCGTTGGAGATCGCCTTCGCGCCCGGGAAGCCGACCACCGAGCCGTTCTTCGCCTTGAACTCCTCGAGTGTGTGGGGGTTGAAGCCGTCCGCCTTGTAGATCCCGCCCTTCGAGTCGGAGGCCGCGACGATCTTCGCGCCCTGCTCGTCGTACAGGAGGTTCGCGCAGACGCTGCCTGCGTTACCGTAACCCTGGACCGCGACCGTTCCATTCTTCACCCGGACGCCGGCGTGGGTCGCCGCTTCACGGATGGTATAGGCGCAGCCGCGCCCGGTCGCCTCTCCGCGGCCTTCACTGCCGCCGAGGGAGATCGGCTTGCCCGTTACGACGCCCGGCACGGAGTACCCCTTCAACATCGAGTACGTGTCCATGATCCAGGCCATCGTCTGGCCGTCGGTGTAAACGTCGGGTGCCGGAATGTCCTTCTCGGGCCCGATGATGCCGGAGATCTCGGTCGCGAAGCGCCGGGTGAGGCGCTCGAGCTCGCCCTTCGACATGTGCTTCGGGTCGCAGATGAC
>JBKQMS010000012.1:0-13230 GCA_052326485.1 Thermoplasmata archaeon
CGGACGACCTCGACCTCGACGAGGAGCGTAGCGGGGGAGGCGCTGAGGGGGAGACTCTCCGTCGCCGGGGTGGTTCCCCGGGCGTCCTTTGAACTCCCGCGATGCAAACGCATCACCAGATCTCGAATCTGGCGCCTTGGCCAAGCTAGGCTACCTCAGCACCCGTCCGAGGGGAGTTACGCCCGCTTTTAGCCGTTTGCGGGCAGCCCACACCCGCCGGCCTCGAGTCTTGCGACCGGACCTTCGCCGCTCTCGCCCGACGTACTCGACTCGACCTCTCCTTCCGTTCCACCGCCGAATCGAGTAGTCCAACCCCTTCCCCGGCCCCCGCTCACGCGAGGGCCGGACTTTCTTCGATTCCCCGACTCGACTTCTGTCCGGGATGCGGTCGTGTCCATGACCGAGCCGCGGGGGGCTGCCCGTGAGCCCGGCGGCCGCAGCTGTCGCGACCGGCGTGCCCCTCGCGGGTCAAGTCGACGCCGACGCGGCTCGCCGGCCATCCTGTCTCACACCCGAGGAAATCGCCTTCCTTCGCGAGGATGCCGAGCTACGGCGGAGGGCTCCGCTCGCCTACCCCGCGACGTCCGACGTCGTGACCAAAACCCAGGGACACCCGGTCCTCCGAACCTTTTGCGAAAACTGCCATGCAGTCGGGTCCACACTCTCCTGGTGCGGCGTTCGGCTATGCATCCCGTGCTGGCGGAAGCAGGGTGGTCGCTCGGCGGTAGAAATCGCGAGAACTCTCTCGACCATCGTCAAACGCCGCCGCTCCTCCGGGATGCGCCCGGGCCTCAGGTTCGTCACGTTGACCGAGAGGAGCGCGCCGACGCTCGTCGGGGCGGAACGCCTCATGCGCGGGGCCTTTGACCGCATGACCCGCTCGGGGGCGTGGCGTTTCTGGTCGGAAGGTTCGGTCGACAAATCCGAGGTGACGTGGAATCCCGAGACAGGTCTGTGGCACTTCCATCTCCACCTGGTCGTGCTCGGTCGTTTCATACCTCATGACCACCGACAAGCGCGTCATGACCCAGGCTGCCGTCGTCCGGTCGACGGGCGCTGCCTCCCTACGTGCGAGCCGAACCTCAAAGACGAATGGGAGAGTGCCACCGAGGGGCGCGGCTCCGTCGTGGACGTGCGCGAGGTCGCGACGACCTCGCCCGTGGCCTTCGCCGTCGAGATGGCGAAGTACATCGCTAAGCCGTTCGCGGAGACCGCGGGGGGCGCCCAGCTCCCCCTCGAAGAGTGGCCCCAGGAAGTGCTCCTTGAGCTTGCCCAGTGGCTCGGCGGCGGAACCCGGACGGTGTGGCGCTGCGGGACCCACGCCTCGATGAACCGCCGCGTTTGCAGCTCGCTGGAGACTGACCGCTGGCCATGCGAGGGCCGCTATCGGAAGGAATGGGTCGGGGCTCGGCGCCTTCGCTGGCGCGGCGAGCTACGCCGAGTTCACCGGGAGCTCGCTCAGGATGAGCTCGCGGCTCGGGAAACAGATGACCTGGAGGCAGCGTGCGCGAGTTGCGGGAAGGGCCCTGTAATCTCGGCCTACGAAGTGCGGCGCCGTCTCCTCCTGGGATGGGTCCCTCCAGATGGAATCGACCCGTCCCTCTTCGACCCCCCGCCCCGCCGGCTTCCGTCCATACAAGCGCACAAATCGGCACGGCACATGAGCGCCGGAGCCTCGCGACGGGCAAGTCGAAGTATCAAGTCGGCTCGGTGTAGGCTCCCAACCGAGGGGACGGGGCCTCCGCTCGGTGTTGAGTGTTAGAGAATCGCTATGGCGGCCTGCGGGAGCGACATTCCGTGGGGCCGACCCTCCAACGTAACATCCTTACGGTTCGGATTCTGTGGGCCAACCATGTCCGCACCGCCTCCGCCGCAGGCTCAAGGCTACGCGCCGCCGCAGGGTTACGTCGCTCCGCCATCCCCGAAGAAGTCCCACACCGGCGCGATCATCGGCGTGGTTGTTGTCGTGGTTCTCGTCGTCATCTTGGCCGGCCTTTGGGCGGCGGGGACCTTCAACACGAGCAGTTCCTCGGGCGGCGGTGGAGGTGGCGGTGGTGGAGGTGGTGGCGCCACAGTCGACATCACAGCCATCAACCTCGAGCCCACCAGCGAGACCAGCACTTGCTGGACTTCCTCCACTGGGTCAGGCGGAACCGTGACCGCCGGTCAGTCGTTCTCAACCAGTTGGACCCTCTCCTACACCAAGAGCCTGTTCGGTCCCGCATCGTGCACGGTCCAATCGGTCTCGATGCAGACCACGGGCTTCTCCATCGTATCGTCTAACACCCCGCTGGTCGTGGATTCTGGCGGGAGCCAGACGCTGACCATCGTCATCGGGACCCCGAGCACGAGCTACACAGGGACGGTCACCATCGACGAAAGCGTTACCGCGCCTTAGGGTCGCCCGCCCCGACGGATTCCCGGCTCCCCGGCAGTGTGACGAATGTCCTCTAGCCCACGACCTCGCATGGGATGCGGTCACCGTTCCGGCGGCGCACCCACACTAGGTCCCCGGGTCTGAGTGGCGCGCGTCGGTGTCGAAGAGGGGCGGGCGACGGCACCGTTGAGGTGCTTGCTGGGCTCGAGGCTGCATCTTCTACGCGGCTCGCGCGCTCAGGTTCAGAGCGCAATCGCTCCGCTTCGGTGCGCTGCGCCACGTATGCGGCGTAGTTGCGGCCCGCCAGCTCGGTGAGCCGGGCGACCTCCGCCTCGAGCGCGGCGCTCTGGAGCGCGGGGTTGGTGCGAGGAACGTCGGCATCCTGGACCACGAGCCTGGCGGCCTGGGGCATCGGTATCCCCTTCTCCGCGTGGAGGCCGATGATGCGCTTCCATTCATCGGCTGCGAAGTGCACTGTCAACCGTTGGATGTCGCTGGGCTTCCTGGTGCGGCGCGGGGTCGGCACTGAGAGCGGTGCCGAGCGGTGCTCCTCGTCAGCAGCCAGGCGGTGCTCGACAGACATCGCCTGGGGCACCTCAGGGTGCTGCCCGACGGCGGCCTGGGGGACCCTCACCACGTCCAACCCACCAGCCCCTGGCCTTAAGAGTCCTAGTGCGTTGGACGGTTGCGGCGGGGGCCCTCGCAGGCTCTCGCGGGGTGCGGTCGCGCTCGGTCGCACCCCAACCCGAGCGCATGAACGACGACATAGGACGACGGGAAGCGGAACCCTCCGACCTGGTCTCTGTCCTGGCGAACGGGCTGGAGATTGAAGAACCCCTGGCCTCCGTGCTCAACGGAACTGTTTCTCCCGGGGCTGCGTTGGACCGCCTGCTCTCTGGCTCGCTGAGGTTCCCCCTAGACCCGTCACTTTTCACATCTCCGCGGAAGGCCCTGGAGGTTCGCCTTCCCTCCTCACCGAAGTTCACCCCCGCGTTGGACGCGGGCAGTAGCTCGAAGTTCTCTGGGGCTGGTCCGCCTCCCCCGGGGCCGGAGCTCGCAGAGGCAACCCTTTCCGCCGTCACAGCGGCGATTTCTCGGAGTAAAATCGAATCCCTGGTTCTAGTGGAGGAAGCCGTGGGGAATCCCCCGCGGCGGTGGGACAAACTAAGTGAGAAGTATGTCAGGGCGAGACTTGAGAAGGGTGAGATTGGAACGGACCATGCGAAGGGGCTGAGATGGGCGCTCCGTCGGTTCCCCCGGGACACTTGGCGTCGGGCCGGAGTAGTGCCTCCACCGACCTCGGCCCGGGCCGTCCGGCGCGCCCACATCCTCGCGCTGAGGAACAGCCCGGAGTGGGCTCCGAAGACGCGCCGGTTTTACCTCGATGCTCTTCGTGGGCTCCTCCGGTGGAAGCATCGCGCCATCGCGGAAGAAAAGGGCCTCTGGAACCTCGAGGGAACCGCGCTCAAACGGCGCTGGCTCGAGCGAGCCGAGCTTGTCAAGCTCTGGGAGGCGTGCCGCGACGACACCGACCGCCTGATTGTGGGGGCGGCCGGTTTCAACGGGCTTCGGAGAGTAGAGCTCCTACGGCTCCGCGTGCGGGACCTCAACCTCGCGCTTCCGAATCCGGAGGTCCGTATCTGGGGGAAAGGGGACAGGTTCCGCACCATCCCGGTGAGCCGCCATCTCTACGGCGCGCTGGTCGCGGCGGTCTCGGGACTCAAGCCGAGCGACCGGGTGTTTCGCTTCGGTCGGTCAGTGTTCGACCAGCGGCTCGCGGACCTCGGTCATCTGGCCGGGATTCCGGTGCGCGTGTCGGGCCACGACCTCCGGCGGACATTCGGGAGGCTGGCGTACGCCGCCGAAGTCCCCCTTGTCGCGGTCCAGAACGTCTACGGGCACAAGTCGCCGTTGATGACCGCCTACTACATCGGCGCGGACCGCGACCAGATGACCCAGGGCCTCGCGAAGTTCGAGCGGTCGCTCGAACGGGAGGCCTGAGGAATGGGCTGCCCGAAATCGGCCCCGAACGGGCAAAAACCCTCTCGGAGGGGTGTGGCTACCTCAGCACCTGGCTCGTCAGGAGTGGGTCTTGAATAAGGCCTTTTCCGGGCAGGTGCCGTGGCTACGACCCCAAAGTGGCTCGTGCAAAAGGAACGAGCTCGACCGCCGCTCCCCCGGGTTCGATTCCGACCGAAGGGGCCGTTATCGCCGGCGAGGGCCGTCCGGTGCGGTCATAAAGGACTTGAGACGCACGATGGCGTCCACCGGATACGGGTCGACCCGTCCAAGGTCCGCCAGGAATAGGCTCACGTGATCCCCCAGCGCGACCCCGGCCACGAGGGCCTCGAGGCGGTCGTCGGAGGGAAGGAGGGCGCGAGCCGTCGGGACCCCCTTCGACCGCAAGAGGCGCTCGAGGTAACGGAAGCTCTTCCCCACGGGCGGAGACTCGCCGGGCCACTCGAGCAGCAGGGCGATCGACCGCGCGGCATCGGCCCGGGTGAGCGCGTCCCATCCCACGAGAGCGTTGTGGAACAGCTCAGGGACCTCGTCGAACACCGCCAAGCGCTTCGCGTTCTCCTCGACCTGCGTCTTCCATCGTCGAGCCAGGGGTGCGAACGAGCTCTCGGCGTACACGAAGGGAAGACGACGACCGATCCGCCGAGCGAGCGCCGCCGCGGGCCCGCGAGCCCGCGCGTACTCACGGATGAGGGAACGGGTCGCATTCGCCGTGCGCGTGATCCGGTCCCCGAGAGACTCGGGGAAGGCCGGGTCGAGAATGCCCAGGATCCCACCGAGGAGGTGACCGACCGCGGAACGCGGAGGAAGGTCCGGAGGCACCCGGAGCACCGGAACTCCGTCCGCCTCGGCCTTCTCGAGGAGCGCCCCGCCGGAGGTGATGGCCGTTCGTCGTGCTCCCGCGCGCCCGGCCGAGTCGTAGGCCACGAGGGTCTCCCACGTGTTTCCCGAGTAGCTCACGAGGAGCACCTCGGTGCTGAGGTCGACCGAACGGGGGAGATCCGGGGCGCGAACGACGGACAGGGTCGCCCGACTCTCCGCGTCCACGATACCGCGAGAGAGGTCCGCGGCGATCCCCGACCCGCCCATGCCTACGGCCACGAACCTAAGGTCGTACCCCGGTGACGGTCGAGCGAGTTCCCGTCCCAAGCGGTACCCGGACTCTAGGGCGTCTGGCAACATGGCCGCCAGGGTCCGCATGCGGGCCGGACCGTCGGGCGCAGAAGGTGGCATCGACCGCGACGGGGGCCGGCGAGAGATATCTCTTGCGGACGCGAGCCGGCGCGCCACCGCGTCCAAGGAAAGTTAAAGCAGGCCAGGCCACCATGCTCACAGCGGACCGTTCGCACTAGGACGGCCGTAGAGGGGTCATCCCGTGGTCGAGGAGAGCAGGGTCGCCCGTCCGGCGGAGCCCCGCGTCTCCATCGGGAACCCGTCCCTCGACGCGATGCTCGAGGGAGGTCTCGTCGCCCGCCGCCCGTACCTCGTCGTAGGCCCGTCGGGCACCGGGAAGACGACGCTGTCGATCCAGTTCCTCTGCGAAGGGGTCCGGCGGCACGAGCGCGTCCTCCTCGTGACGCTCGAAGAGCCCCCGAACGAGGCCCGCGTCAACCACCGCGGTCTCGAGCCCGAGCTGAGCCGCGTCGAGGTGTTCGACGCGATCCCCGACATCATGCGCTACGAGCGAACGCCGTTCAAGGACATCGCGTCGGTGCGCTACGCCGTCCCGTTCGCCCAGGTGCCGTTCCGTATCCGACAGAGCCCCGAGCTCGCGAGCGTCGAGGTGACGATCACCGCGCTCGAGCAGATGCTCCGGACCGAGGTGATCCGAAAAGGGTACACGCGCCTCGTGATCGATTCGCTGACCGCGCTTCAGTACTTCTGCATGAAGGGGTTCGACCCGGTCGCCGGCGCGCAGTCGTTCCTCCGGTTCCTTTCGGACCTTCGGGTGACGACGCTGCTCACGGTGGAGGCCCCGCTCGAGGACGTAGAAACCCCCGAGCGGATGCTCGCGCGCGGAGAGATCCGTCTCTTCCGCTGGGAGCTCGACGGCCAGACCGTCCGCGCGATCGGAGTCGAGAAGTTCCGCGGGAGCTCCCACGACATCCGGCTCCACCCGTACCGCATCGGTCCCACGGGCATCGACGTCAACCTCGACGTGACGATCTCCCGGGACACGCGGCAGATCATCGAGCCGATCGTCCGGCGTCCCACGCCCCCGACGACGGCCGCTCCGGCGGCTCCGTTCGTCTCGTCCGTCACGCCGCTCGTCGACGAGATGCGCGACCTGGTCTTGCTCGGAGCCGACGTCGCGCCCGCTCGGACCGAGATCGAGGCCGCGCTCGCGGCCTCCAACGAAGGACGGTTGGACGAGGCCCAGGCGCACCTCTCTCGAGTGTCCTCGCTCGTCATGGTCTTGGTAGACCGTTTGCACCAGGGTCCCCGGCACGTCGCGCCGGACGACCCCAGCGCTGCCGGAGCCCTGCAACGGGTGCTCGCGCGAGCCGATTCGGTCCGCACGGGGGTCCCACCGACGAGCTTGCCCCCGCCCTCGGTCCTGCAGGTGCAACTCGGTGCGCTTCTGTCCCTCCTTCCCTCGCCGCCCTCCCCTCCGGAACCTGCCCCTGTGGCCGTCATCCCCGCGGCGGCGCCGCCGGCACCGACCCCCGCCCCGTCCCCGTCCTCGACTGAGGCGCTCCGGCCTCTCCCCGCGGCCGTCCCATCTCCCCCATCCCTCTCGGCGGCCTCCACGCCCGCTCCCTCGGCGCCCGAGCCGCGCTCGGGGACGGTACCCTCCGACCGGGCGCCGCCCCCGGTGAAGGTCGTGGGAGCCCCTCGACCGAGCGTCACCAAGCCGTTGCCCGCTCCCCCCAAGCCGCGCCCTCCCGTGAGCACACAGCGCGTGGCGCGGCCCCCGCCCGCTCCCGCTCCCGCTCCGCGAACCGGTCCCCAGAAGGTGGAGCCTCCGCCGCTCCCCACGACCACCATACCCGAGTGGCGATCGCCTCCGTCGACCTCGCACGGGGCCGGGGCGCCCGCTCCGCGAACCCCGGTCCCTACCCCATCCCACGCGGTCGCCGTCCGGCCGGCCCCGGGCCCGGCGAAGAAACGACGGAAGGCGGGCGCGGCCCTCCCGAGCAAGAAGGTCCCGGTGCTCGCCCGTCCTCCGGCCCCTCACGAAGCATCGAGCGAAGTGACGCCGCCGCCCGCGGCCGTGGCGACCCCGGCGGCCGAGTCGCCGCCCGCGGCACCCCCATCTCCAGGTGCTCCGCCTTCCGTGGCTTCGAAACCTCGGCGGCGAGGCTCCCGCAAGCGGAAGGCGCCGCCCGTCGTCTCGGTGGAAGTCGAACCTATCCCGCCGGGAGTCTTTGGGACTCCCGATGAGGGGTCTGCCCCACCCGATCCCCCGGACCCCTCGCCCCGCCCGGAGGAGTAGATGAGCGCCCCCGAGCCGGCGAACCCCCGCGTCCCGACCGGCGTCCCCGGGCTCGACCGGATGCTCGGCGGGGGGCTCATGGCCGGCCGCCCGTACCTCGTGACGGGAGGGTCGGGTAGCGGCAAGACACTGCTCGGGATCACATTCCTGCTCGAAGGCGTTCGACGGGGCGAGGAGGTCCTCCTGGTCGCCGTGGACGAGCCCCCGAGCGAGATCGTGGAGAACGTTCGCTCCCTCGACTGGGACCTCTCGGCGATCAAGACGCTCGATGCCAACCCGGGAATGCGCGGGATCAAGCGGAACGTGGCGGTCCAAGAGATCCGCGCGATGAACGACCTGAAGTCGATGCGGGACGTCGCCGCGGACGCGAAACGCGCCAGCGACGCCGAGGAGATCGCCATCCAGGGGATCCAGCTCAAGCTGCGCCAACAGATGGCCGACGTGCCGTTCCGCCGGGTCCTGGTCGACTCCATCACATCGATCCGACGCTTCGCGGTGAAGTCATCGGTCGACCCGCAGGCGGAACGGACCGAGATCCAGTCGCTCCTTCGGTTCCTTTCAGAAGCCGGGGTCACGGCGTTGATCACGTCGACACCGAGCGACCCGGGGCTCCTCACCCCAGAGGAGGTGCTCACGCGCGGCGAGATCCTGCTCACGCGCAAGTGGGTCGGGGACCGTTCCGTCCGGCAGATCAAGATCGTCCGGATGCGCGGCTGCGCTCACGACCCGGAGCGGCGTCCGTTCGTGATCACCTCGCAGGGGATCGTGCTCGGCTGAGCGTTCCGGCGCGCACGGGTCCCCCTCGCGAGCCTCAGGCGAACGAGTCGTCCGACGGCGTTACGGGAGGACGGAGCGGTCGCGGGAGAGCCAGCGGGCCGCCGAGGCACGGACCCGGGGCAGGACGTACACACTGACCGCCCAGTCCGCCGGGGCCCGGGCGGCAAGGGAGCGCCACGGGCCGGGGGAACGGAACGGGAACCTCGGACGCCCGTCGAGGAAGACCCGCACGGACCCCCAGGCGTCCCCGGCGGCCTGGTGGGGTTCGAGGCCAGCGAGGTCGATGAGGACCGAACCGGGCGCGCCGTGGACCCCGACGGCGACCGCGTCCTCGAGGGCCCGGCGCTCCTCGGGCCGGTGGAGCATGCGGCGCCACGCAACGCGCGCGGAACCGCCGACCTCTCTCCACCCGAACGCCCGCTTGTACAACCGGCGGGCGAGCAGGTCTTCCGCCAGGTCCCCGCTGATCCCCTCACGCCCTCGAAGTCGTGCCAGTAGCTCGCCGTCGGTCCAGCGGAACTGCTCGCGGGCGCCGTCGGGAAAGCCCGGCTGACGCTCGACAGCGGCCTGGGCCATAATCTCGGCGGCCCGGACGGTCTTGTGGTAGTACACGGTGGAGTACATCAGGGCCCGACCGACGAGGAAACCCTCGACGGCGCTGCGCCCCTTCTCTGCGAAGACGACATGTCCCCGGTCCTCGCGGATGGTCTCGAGGAGGCGACCTGCGTCCACCGCCCCGTGGCCGACGCCGGTGTAGTGGGCGTCGCGCTGGAGGTAGTCGATCCGGTCGGCGTCCACGGCGCTGTGCAGGATCGCCCTCTCGAGGCTCGACGGAGAGCTTCCGCGAGCCGGGTCGACCAGGTCGGCGACCTCCTTCGGTCGCAGGTCGAACCGTTCGAGGATGCGGGGGACCTCCGCCTGCTCCGGGGGCCAGAACGGGTCGGTGCCCTCGATCCGCGCGCGCGAGACCCCTTCGTGGCCCATCCTGAGGACCTCGGCCATGGGACCGTCGAGCGTGTGGGAGAACGGGCCGTGTCCGAGGTCGTGGAGGAGAGCCGCGGCCGTGACCCGTCGCCGGGCCCGTCCCTCAAGACCGAGCCGGTCGGCCATCTGGCCCGCGACCCAGAACGTCCCGAGAGAGTGCTCGAGGCGGGTGTGGTTGGCACCGGGGAACACGAGGTGGGCGAACCCGGTCTGTCGGATCCCCCAGAGGCGCTGGAACTCGGGGGTCCCGATGAGGGCGAGTGCCGGTCCGTCGAGGAGGATCGTGCCGTGGACCGGGTCGAAGATCGACTTTCGGGTTCCTCGGCCGGCCATCCGTAGCTCCCACGCAGGCCAGCCCACGGGGCGGATAGGGTAGCCGGCCGATGCGCTTGCGGTTCCCCTCGAGGACGAACGTATTTATGACGTCACGGCCGTCCGCCCGTGTCGATGGCGCAAGGCGACCCCGAAGAGCCGGAAAAGGCGGTGTCGCCGATGGACGATGTTCGGCGGCGGTTCCGGGCCGTCCAGGAGGCGGAGGGGCGCCCCGACCGGGCTCAGTACACGAGCTCGCTCAAGGAGTTCCTCGCCGCGGTCGAGCAGAAGCGATCGGACCTCTCGGGGGACGCCGGCGAGCTCACCCCGATGCTGCACGAGACCGCGATGGCGTTCTACCGGACAACACAGCCCGACCTCGCGCGTCGCGCCGCGGACCTGGGGCTCGAGTTCACGCCCGGCAACGCCTCGCTGCTCCACGACAAGGCGCTCATCCTGCTCGCCCAGAACCAGGACCTTCCGGAGGTGGTCGCCCTTGTCGACCGCGCCATCGAGGCGAACCCGCACGACAAGGGGCTTTGGGCGACCCGGGCCGACGCGCTGCGGCTCCTCGGCCGGTCGGAGGAGGCCGTCGATTCGTACCTGCGGGCCCAGGACCTGGACGCCTCCTCGACGCAGTACGTCGACAAGGCGCTCAAACTGGCGCCGACCAACTCGGTAGCGCTCCACAAGAAGCTCTCGCTGGCCCGCGCGGTGGGCGGAGAGCTGCAGGCGCTCGCCGCCTGTGACGAGCTCCTGAAGACGAACCCGGAGGATCTCGAGCTACAGTTCGCGCGGGCGGAGCTCTTGGTCGCCGTGGGGAACCTCGCCGAGGCCCTCGCGCCGCTCGAGAAGATCCGGGCCGCCCACCCGGACGACGCCCGGACCGCGCTCCTGCGGGCGCACATCCTCTTCCAGCTCGGCCGCAACGAGGAGGCGATCCCCATCGCCAAGGCGATCGTGGAGGGGACGACGGCCCCCGAGGCGAGCGCCCTCACCGAGCTCGCCCGCCTCTCGGAGGCGGCGTCGCCGGACCTCGCTCTCGTGGCCCGGCAACGCGTCCTTCAGATCGACCCTCGGAATCTGCAGAACCTTCTCGACCTGAGGGATATCGCGCTCCGACTCGACCGGGTGGAGACCGCGCTCTCCGCCTGCCGAGCGATCCTCGACGTCCAGCCGGACAACCTCGAGGCACTGCGAGGGATCGCCGAGCTCGAGCTAGCGAACGGCCACCCGGACGCGGCGATCGAGGCGTACCACCGGCTGCTCAAGGTCCACCCGCACGCGCTCACCGAGCTCCGTAAGGCCCTCGACCTGGCTCGCGATCAGCAGAAGCCCGAGGTCGTCCGCGAGTTCGCCGAGGCGGTCCTCGCGGAGGAGCCGAGCGACCTGGAGGCCCAGCTCGAGCTCGCACGAACGCTCTCGAGGGCCGGGGACACGGCCGGAGCGGTCCGCGCGTACGACGCGCTCCTCGAGGCCCACCCGGGAGAGCTTCCGTACCTGCTCGAGAAGAAGGAGATCGTCGCGGGGACGGACGACCCGGCGCAGATCGCGCCGGTGCTGGACGAGCTGTTCCGCCTCGACCCGACCCGCACGGACGTCGCCGTCGAGCGCGGCAACCTGTACCTCTCCCTCGCCTACGACCGCCCCGAAGGGTCCGCCGAGAGGGACCAGGCGGCCCGGACGGCGCTCGTCTCGTACGAGCGCGCCTCGAGCGACCCGGAGGCGGCCAACGTGAGCGAGCTCGGCATCGCACGAGCCTCCCGGCTCGTCAACGACCCCGACCGCGCGATCCGCGCCTACGAATCGTTCCTGAAGCGCGAGGGGAACCACCTCCGTCACGACATCCTGAAGGAGCTCGGGCACGCGCTCCGCGAGACGGGCCGGTACACCGAGGCGATCGAGGCGTACGGCCGGGCGATCGGAGGGGGCCTCGAGGACCCGGACCTCTTCTGGGGCGCCGCCGAGGTGTCCGCCGAGGTCGGGCAGGAGGCGCGGGCCCTCCAGCTGCTCGACGTGCTGCTCCGGCGGGACCCGAACAACCCGCTCTTCCTGCGGAAGAAGGGGCAGCTCCTGCTCCGAGCCGGGCACCGACCCGAGGCGCTCGCGGCGCTGCAGCTCGCCGTGCAGGCCGCCCACGGGGACCCGCACGCCTACTTCGAGGTCGCCGAGGCGCTGCGGGCCCAGGGCGCGTACGCGGACGCGATCACGTACTATCGACGGGGCCTCGACGTCGACCCGAAGAGCCGTCACGGCCGCCTGGCGCTCGCGGAGACGCTGCTGCTCGCCGGCCAGTATCCTGAGGCCGTGCAGATCTCGGACCCTCTCCTCAAGGAGGACCCGAATGACCTCGCGGCCTGGAAGGCGCGCGCCGACGCGTTCCGGGCGCTGGGGCGGTCGAACGAGGTCCTCTACTCGCTGAAGGCGATCCTCCTCCTTGAGCCGGAGAACGGTCCCGCTCTCCTCGAGATGTTCCGCCTGCACCGCGATGCGAAGGAGACCAAGGAGGCGTACGAGACGCTCGTTCGCCTGCTCGCCTCCTCCGCCCCCGAAGCCCAGGACGCCACCCTCCACCTCGAGCGGGGAGACCTCGCGGCGAACCTCGGAAAGACGGACGAGGCGAACGAGGCGTACGAGAAGGCCGCCTCGCTCGACCCCGCGCTGAAGGTCGAGATCGCGACGCGGCGCGCGCGCCTCCGCCTGACCGCGGGCCGGCCGGACCTCGCCCTCGAGGTCCTCGACGAAGGAATGAAGACCGTCGCGGCCGGTTCTCCGTCGAGCTTCGCCGCCCTCCTGCTGCGCGCCGAGATCCTGGGCGCCCTCGAGCGCCCGGCCGAAGCGCGCGGGGCGTACGAGGAGGTACGGCAGCGGGACCCCAAGTCGCCGGTCGCCCTCGCCGGCATCGGCAAGTCGATGCTGGAGGAGGGAAAGCACGCCGAGGCGGTCGAGTTCCTGCGGGCCGCCCTCCCCCAGGTCCCGCCCCAGGAGTCCCTCTATCTTCTCCTCGCCGAGGCGCACAGCGGCCTCGGACAGTGGGACCTAGCGAGCGACGCGGTGAAGAAGGCCGTCGAGGCGCTACCGAAGAGCGTCGCGCTGTGGGTCCGCTCGGGGGAGCTTGCGGTCGCCCGACAGGCGTGGCCCGAGGCCTCCACGGCGTTCGCCCACGCGCTCGCCCTTGAGCCGGCGGACGGGGAGGTGCTGTCGCGGGCCGGGTTCGTGGCCGAGCGGATGGAGCATCCGAACGAAGCGCTCGCCTTCTACGAGCGGGCGACCGAGGCCGACCCGGCGAACAAGCAGGCGTGGACGAGCCGGGGTCTCGCGCTCC
>JBKQMS010000013.1:0-53047 GCA_052326485.1 Thermoplasmata archaeon
GCGATGTCGAACATCATCGTGCTCTCCGTGAACCCGAAGGAGCTCGGGATCCAGACCGGGATGAACCAGACGTTCCGGAACCTGGGCAGCGCGGTCGGGCCCGTGCTCGCGGCGACCGTGACCGCGAGCTTCACGGCCACGGTCGTCGTCGCCCTGACCCCCGGCGGACCGATCACCGTGAGCGTCCCGTCGACCACCGGGTTCGTCGTGCTCTTTGCGATCACCGCGGGGGTCGCCCTGGTCGGGCTCGTCCTGTCGTTCGGCCTGAGAAACTACCGGTTCCACGCCGATGGGAACCGCTCCGAGGCTCCGTCCTCGGCCGACGGCGCCCCGGCTCCGATCGCCGGGGACCGGACGCCCTCCATGGCGACAAGTCGCTCGTCGTAGGCCCGGGCGAACGGCCGCGAGGAACCTAGCGGTCCTACGAGCAACCGCTCGTGGAGCCGCAGACCGTGCACGCGTAGCACGTGCCCGACCGGACCATGATGCCGCCGCAGATCCCGCAGGAGGGAGCGTCCTCGCTCGCGCCGCCCGAGCCTCCCGAGAACGTGTCGAGAGCGCGGGTCTCGAACTTCACGGTCGTCGGGTGGGACGCCGCCGTCTTGGCGCCGGTCGCGGGCGCCGGGGCGTGGCCGTTGCCGTTCCCTTCCGCCGCGCCCTCGAGCCCGATCGCACGCCGCTCGTCCTCGGTCAGGAACTCGAGCGCGAGCCAGCGGGCCACGTAGTCGGGGATCGACTTCGCGAAACGGATCCTCGGGTTGTTGGTCGCCCCGGCCGGCTCGAACCGAAGGTGGGCGAGCTTGCGGACGAGGTCCTTGAGCGGCACCCCGTGCTGGAGGGCCATCGACATCGAGATCCCGAGCGAATCCATGAGGCCGTTGACGGTCGACCCCTCTTTCGTGACCCGGAAGAAGAGTTCACCGGGCCGTCCGTCCGGATAGAGCCCCACGGTGACGTACCCGTCGTGCCCGCCGACCGAGAAGTGATGCGTGATCGCCTTCCGCTCGTCCGGCAGGCGCTCCCGGGACGGGCCGCGCGGCCCCACCCGGGCTCCGCCGGCTCGGCCCTTTCCCGTCTCGAACGGTTGGGACGCCTTGCAGCCGTCCCGGTAGAGCGCGACCGACTTGATGCCGAGCTTCCACGCTTCGAGGTAGATCTTCTCGATGTCCTCGACGGTCGCCTCGTTCGGGAGGTTGATCGTCTTGGACGCCCCGCCCGAAAGGAACGGCTGGACCGCGCCGAGCATGCCGAGATGCCCCATCGGCGGGATCGTCCGAGCGCCGCCGGCGGGGGCGAGCGCGCAGTCGAAGACCGGGAGGTCCGCGGGGTCGAGGCCGGGGGCGCCCTCGATCGTTCCGGTCTTCTCGATGTGCTCCGTGATGGCCCGGATCTCGTCCGGGGAGTAGCCGAGGGCAAGGAGCCCGTTCGGCACGATCCGGTTGACCATGCGCAGGACGCCGCCGCCGACCAGGTTCTTCACCTTGACGAGCGAGAGCTCGGGCTCGAGGCCGAGCGTGTCGCAGCCCATGAGGAGCCCGATCGTGCCGGTCGGCGCGATGACCGAGATCTGGGCGTTCCGGTAGCCCCAGAGCTCGCCGGCCTTTACGGTGTCGTGCCAGCGGTCGACCGCGGCCTGGGCGAACGACGTCAGGCGGGGGTCGTTGTGGGGGATCTCCTCGGCCGCGCGGGCGTGCTTCCCCATGACCCGCAGCATGGGGGCGCGGTTGCGCTCGAAGCCGGGGAACGGGCCGACCCGCTTCGCGATCTCGCTCGACATGTGGTACCCCTCGGCCGAGAGGAACGCCGATACGGAGGCCGCGAGGGTGCGCCCCGCGTCCGAGTCGTAGGCGAGGCCATAGTGCATGAGCAGGGCGCCGAGGTTCGCGTACCCGAGGCCGAGCGGTCGGTAGTCGTGCGAGTTCTGGGCGATCGCGGCGGTCGGGTAGCTCGAAGCGTCGACGATGATCTCCATCGCGAGGATCATCGTACGGACGGCCTGCCGGAACTGCTCGATGTCGAACAGCCCCTTCGCGTCCAGGAACCGCATGAGGTTGATCGATGCGAGGTTGCACGCCGAGTCGTCCAGGAACAGGTACTCGCTGCACGGGTTGGAGGCGTTGATGCGGCCGGAGTTCGGGCACGTGTGCCAGTCGTTCGTCACGTCGTCGAACTGGACCCCGGGGTCGCCGCAGCGCCAGGCCGCGTAGGCCAGCTTGCGCCACAGCTCGCGCGCCGGGTACGTGTCGGAGACCGAGTGGTCGGTTCGGAGGAACGTCTTCCAGTCCTTGTCGCGGACGACCGCCTCCATGAACGCGTCCGGAACGCGAACGGAGTGGTTCGCGTTCTGGTAGGCGATGGACGCGTACGCGGAATCGGGGTCGGTCCCGTCAAAGTTGACCGAGTAGCCTTCCCGGATGAGGGCCGCCGCCTTGTCCTCCTCGCGGACCTTGCAGTCGATGAAGTCGACGATGTCCGGGTGGTCCATGTTGAGGATGACCATCTTCGCCGCGCGGCGGGTCGTCCCGCCGGACTTGATGACGCCCGCGAGGGCATCGAAGGCCCGCATGAACGAAACGGGACCCGAGGCGATCCCACCCCCCGCGAGCCGCTCATGGCTGCCGCGGAGCGGGGAGAGGTTGGTACCGGTCCCGCTCCCGCCCTTGAACAGGCGGCCCTCGCTCGTCGCGAGCGCCAGAATCGAGTCCATGTCGTCGCTGATCGATTGGATGAAGCAGGCCGAGCACTGGGGCGGCTCGCGGACGCCGACGTTGAACCAGACGGGGCTGTTGAACGCCGCCATCTGCTGGACCATGAGGTACGAGAGGCTCTCCTCGAAGGTCGTCGCCTCGTCGGGCGTATCGAGGTAACCTAGGTCGAGGCCCCGCTCTGCCATGAAGTGGCAGACGCGGCGGATCATCCCGTCGATCGAGTTCTCCCGGCGACCCTGGAGGACGCGGAAGTACTTCGACGCAGCGATGTTGACGCTCGTCTCCGACCAGGAGGTCGGGGCGCGGATCCCCTTCTGCTCGAAGATGACCTTTCCCTCGGCGTTCTTGATCACGGCGTCGTGGGTCCTCCATTGGACCGTGTCGAACGCAGTCTTTCCGCGAGGAACGAGACGAGGCACGGGAATCGGTTCACGCCCGATGCGAGCGGCGGGTCGTCCGACCGGCTCGTCCGACGCGGGCGCGGTGCGTTTCTTGGCGACTGCCATGACGGCTTTACTCCTGAAGGATCGATGGGGCTTCCCGACCGATAGGTAATAACACCACGCGAGGGCCTAACCCATCGGTCGGTCCCTGAAACGGCCCAGTCGAGGGGCTGTTTCGCACCGGTCGCCGATGGTCAGGCGCGCGAATGGTGTCGCTCGGGACACCGTGAAAACCCTCCGGGTTCGAGCCAAGAGTCATCCGGTATAAGTCTGCTTGGTCGTCGCCGCGGCGACAGCGTCGAAAATCGCGTCGCCCGAAGCGCACACGCCGTTCCTTGGTAAGAGAAGTTCCGAATTTCCAACCTCGACCCGGTTCTAAGTACAGGAATCGACCCGGTCCTGCTGATGGCGGGAGGAGTCCGCGCCGCTCCGTTCCCTCGAACGGTGGCGTTCTTCCGCCGACACCCCGTCCTTCTCTTCCTCTGCTTCACCCCCGGCATCCCCGAGTACCTCTCGGGCTCGACACCGGTCGCGGCGCTCGTCTACGCGCCCGGTGGGTTCCTCCTCTTCCTCGCCCTCAATCTGGGTCTCTACGGACCTGGGGTCCTTCTGGTCCGAGAGGCGTTCGTTCGGTGGAGGCCGGGATGGGCCGGAGTGCTCCTGCTCGGCGCCGCCTACGGACTCCTCGAGGAGGGAACTGCGCTCAGCACGATGTTCAACCCGCACGCGTCGGTCGTCGGCACGCTGGGTTCTTACGGGCGGTTCGCCGGGGTCAACTGGGTCTGGTCGGTCGGTGTGCTCGGCGTGCACATCGTCTTCAGTGTCGGGCTTCCGATCCTCCTCCTCGGCCTCGCGCTTCCCGAGACACGAGGCCGCCCGCTCCTCTCGAACCGGCAGATCCCTCTCGCTCTCGTCGTCTACGCCCTCGACCTAGGGGTTCTGGTCGTCGCCACCGGATACTGGCGGACCGCGCCGTGGTTGCTCGTGTCGGCCGCCGTTCTCGCCGGGATCCTCTATGCGATCACGCGTCGGCTCCCGCACGGTACGCTGGACCCTGTTAACCCCGGCCCTCGCCTTGCTTCGGGATGGTTCTTCGGGCTCGGGATCGCCTTCTACCCGATCCTGCTCTTAGTGCCCGGGCTCGGCAACGCGGCCTCCCTCTGGCCGCCCGCCACGATCGCGGTCGAACTGCTCCTCAGCGGCACTCTGTTCCTGTTCGTGCGCCGAGAGGTCGGTCGCGGCGGGAACGAAGCCGCGCTCACGATGCTGGCCCTCGGTGCCCTGGTCCCCATCGTCACGATCGGGCTGGTCTCCCAGCTCTTTCTGCCGTTGGTGATCGCCCCTGACGTCCTCTTCGCGCTCTTCTTCTACGCGCTCTGGAGGCGGTATCGACCCGGGTCGACCACCGCGCCGGTCCCGACGGCCTAGACGACCCACGGCGAGGCTTCGGAACGGGTAAGGCGGCAGATCGAACGCGTCGCGGTCCGTGCGTCGCTTCCGTGGACAACGAAAAAAAGAGGGAGGGGAACCTTCCCGAAGGAAGGCCCCCAAGAAAGGGTGACGCCGTTCAGGCGTTCTTCATCTTGGCGCGCGCGATGAACCCCTTCTTGTCAAGGAAATACATGTAGCCGTCTTGACGGGTGATCTTCTCCGTGCCGACGCGTCCCTTGCGGCCGGACTTGTTCAGCTTCGTCGGGGTCTTCCAGAGATACCCATCCTTGCCGAGATAGTACAGGTAACCCTTCTCTCGCTTGATCTGCTCCTTGCCTATGCGCTCCGCCATTTTGGCGACCTCGAGGGCGAGGAGTGGAGCCCCCCTATTTAGAAGTACTGACGGAGTGTCGGCGGAGAAATCGGGTTTCCCTGACGGAAAACGGAGCCCGGAATCACGTCGAAACGGTACCCTAGCTGGTCGACGGAGCGAACCGGGAAGACCGTGAAGTCGGCGGGCCGACCGGGGGCGACCATGCCGGCCTCCTCGAGGCCCACCGCGTGCGCCGCGTTCACGGTCGCCGCCGTCAGCGCTTCCGCCGGCGAGAGCCGCGCGGCGTGGACGGCGTGCGCGAGCACGAGGGGCATCGCCTCGACCCAGGAGTTCGGGGAGCAGTCCGTGCCGAGGGCCACCGGGACCCCGGCGTCGACCATCTCCCGCCCCGGGCTCCGGACGCCGGGAGAGGCGGTGAGGGCCGTGACGGGGAGGAGCACGGCCGTGACGCCGCTCTTCGCGAGGAGCGCGCGGTCCTCCGAGCGAGCCGCGAGGAGGTGCTCGGCTGAAACGGCATGAAGCCGAGAGGCGAGGCGGGCCCCGCCCGACAGGACGAACTCCTCGGCGTGAATCTTGACGCCGAGCCCGAGGGCAAGCGCGGCGCGGAGGAGCCGCTCGGACTGGCGGACGGAGAAGAACCCCGGCTCGCAGAAGACGTCGCAGAACCGGGCGAGCCTCTCCTTCGCGATCCTCGGAAGCGCCTCGCGGACGAGGAGGTCGACGTAGGCGTCGGGCCGCGAGCGGTACTCCGGCGCGACCGCATGCGCGCCGAGGAAGGTCGGCACGAGCTCAAGACCAGTGCGTCGGGCGAGCTGGGGGATGAGGCGAAGGAGCCGCAGCTCGCCTTCGGTCGTGAGAGCGTAACCCGACTTCACCTCGACCGAAGTGGTTCCCCAGCCTTCCATGCGTCGGAGTCGAGCCGCGGTCGCCGCGAGTAGGGCCGCGTCGGAGGCGGCCCGGGTCGCCCGAACGGTCGCGTAAAGGCCTCCGCCGGCCCGGGCGATCTCGGCGTACCTGACCCCACGCACCTTCAGCGGAAGCTCGAACGCGCGGTCGCCTGCGAAGAGGACGTGGGTGTGGGCGTCCACGAACCCGGGTACCACGACCCCGCCGTTCGCCGAGAGCCGACGGCCGCCCGGGCGCAGGCGGACGGCTCGGGACAGGGCGCGTTCGCGTCCGACCCAGGCGAAACGCCCCTCGGCGACGGCGAGCGCCGCGTCGGTGAGGAGCCCGAGCTCCTCGGCAGCTTTCCCGATGCGGGGCACGGGCCCACGGGCGAGGGTGGCGAGCTCGCCGATGTCGGTTACGAGGAGGTCGGCCCGGATCATGGTTGATGGATGAGGTGGTCGAGGAGGTCCCGAGCAGCGAGGGAGCCTGGAAAAAGGATGCGGGCCTCGGATTCGAGCGGCTCGAGCTCCTTGTACCGAGCGGAGAAGTGGGTGAGGAAGAGCGTCGCCACCTCGGCGGCGTTCGCGAGCTCGGCCGCCTGACGGGCCGACGAGTGACCCCATTCGTTCGCCTCCGCCTCGAGCTCCTGCGAGACCGTCGCCTCGTGGATGAGTACGGTCGCACGGTGGGCGAGGCGTCGGACCTCCTCCGAGGGGGCGGTGTCGCCTGAGTAGACCACGGTCCGCCCGGGACGCGCCGGTCCCATTACGTCGGAAGGGTGGACGACCGTTGAGCCGACATGGACCGGTTCCCCTGCCTCGAGCTTCGCGAAGTCCCGGCCGCGGATCCCGAGGGAGCGGGCCTTCTCGCCATCGAACCGACCGCGTTTCGCACCCTCCTCGACACGGTAGGCGAGCGAGGGCACTGGGTGGATGGCGGCCGCCGTCCGTACCGCGTAGCCTTCGAGCTCGACCGTCGACCCGGGAGCGAGCGCATGGACGGTGACCGGAAAGCGGAGGGTGAAGTAGCCCATCTTGAGGGCCCGCCCGATCATCTCCTCGGCATCGGGGGGGCCGTAGATGTCGAGCGGTTCGGTACGATGGTTGAGGCACATGCTCTGGATGAGGCCCGGGAGACCGAGGAAGTGGTCGCCGTGGAAGTGGGTCACGAAGATCCGTCGGACCCGCATGAACGAGGCGGACGACTGGAAGAACTGACGCTGGGTGCCCTCCCCGCAGTCTAGGAGCACGAGCTCCTTCTCCATATCGAGCGCGATCGCGCTCGCCGACCGCTCCTTGGTGGGCCAGGAGCCGGCGGTGCCGAGGAAGGTGAGGCGCATCAGACGGCCGCACCTTGTCCCGGGTAAAAGGTCGATGGGCGGTAGCCCCCCAAGCCGCACCACCCCCTTTCGGGGCAAAAGGGGAAAAGGAGTGGGTCGGTGGGTCGGTCGATGGTCGACTGGGACCGGGTGGAAGAGCTCCGGTCGAAGGGCTGGGACTGGGACAAGATCGCGGACGACCCAAAGGTCGGGTTCCACCCCGATACCTCTGTCCAAGAAACGGGCCGTGCCCTTCGCGGACTGTACCACCGGCAGCGTTCGCGCCAGCGTCGTCAGGGCGAAACACCCGAGGCCGCGGCCCCGTCTAAGGAGGAGCGGGAGAAGACGGAACGGAAGTGGACGCTCCCGCGCGTCGGCTACCTCTTGGTACCGATCTTCGGGATATGGTTCGTCATCGCCTACATCGTTCCCTCACCGGTCGGCCTGATCCTACCGGCGATCCCGTACCTCGCCCTGGTCCTCGTCCTCGTGGCGTTCCTTCTCCTCTTCGGCCTGTTCCGGTCGACCAAGGCGCGCTGGTCGAAGGTCTACCGTACGACCCTGGTCACGGGCATCGTGCTCGGCCTCGTGGTCTCGGGGGTCATCGCCCTCGGCGGCATCCTGTTCTTCGGTTGCCCGGTCCTCCCTTCGGCGTCGTCGGGGACGACCGAACCAGCCCCTGGCTGGATTTCGGTGAAGGTCTCCTCCTGGCAGGAGAACGGCCTACCCGTCGTCTACTACTACGGCGCGACCTGGTGCCCGTACTGCTCCGCGAGCAGTTGGGTCATCTGGAAGGCGCTCAGCGGGTTCGGAACCGTAAGCGGGACATCGCTGATGTACTCCGCCGAAGACTCCATTCAGGAGATCGTTCTCACCAACGCTCAGTACTCCTCCTCCTACATCACATTCATCGTGAACGAGGATACCTCCGGGGTGTCGGGGAACTTCCCGAGCACCTCGAACTGCGTCGAGCAGGCGTACGTCAGCGCCTACTCCGGGAGCTCGATCCCGTTCGTGGCCGTGAACGGCCAGTACATTCACGGTGGTGCGTCGCTCATCAGTCCCCCCAACCAATTCGGCTCGGAGACGCCCCAACAGGTCCTGAGCGAGGTGCAAAACGAGAACGGGACGGCGTGGAACGTGGTTCAGGGGCAGACTTGGTGGATGATGGCCTTCATGGCGAGGTCGGCCGGTGCCACCACCGGAAACCTGGGCTCGCAGCCGTACACCTCGGGATGGAGCCCCACCACGCTGGCGTCGGTGAGGAGCGACCTAGGTCAAATCCGGTAGGGTTCGGGATGCGAACGCGCACGATCCGGTCGGTCATCTACCTCGCCGGCGGGCTCGGCCTCATCGTGGCGATCTTCACGTACCTTGAAACGGTCGAGGCGTCGCTCCAATCGCTCTGCACGGTGAATTCGTACGTTTCGTGCGCCGCCGTCGCGAACAGCGGAAGGACCACCCTGTTCGGGATTTCGGACCCGTTCATAGGGATTGGAGGGTTCGTCCTCATCCTGCTCGTGGCCGGGGTAGCGGAATCCCGACGCAAGGAGCTCCTCTGGCCGTACCTCTTGCTCCTCCTCACGACCGCGGGAGTGGCGGTCGCCATCTACTTCGCCTACGAGGAGTTCGCCGAGATCCACGCGCTCTGCCCCGTCTGCTTCGCTGCCTGGGCGCTCGGGTTCGTCGCGTGGGGCGGCTCGATCGCGCTCGTCATCAAGGTCCGCGCTAAAGCCCGAACCCCGGTCCCTGAAAGATCGGCCGCGCCCCCCTCTTCGAAGGAGGCGCCGACCCCTTCGCCCAAGGGGTAGGTTTCTCGGCGGTGGAGGGGGACCCCTTTGGTGGGTCCCGAGTTATATACCCGACCTCGCTCGGCCGCCGGGGTCACTCATGGATCAATACGCGACGCTCGCGGCTGGGATCGCCATTGCAGGAGGACTGATCGGAACCGGCATGGCTCAGTCGGGGATCGGGGCGGCCGGCATGGGTATCATCGCCGAGAAACCGGAGAAGTTCGGCCAGGTGCTGTTCTTCTTCGTTATCCCCGAGACGCTCTGGATCATCGGATTCGTGCTGGGGATCATCCTCCTGCTCGGGGTCATCTCGTAGGCCCCTCGCTCGCAACCATGAGCCTCGAAGGCCTCGTCGACGAGATCCGCCGCCGCGGCGAGGCCGACCTCGCGACCGTCATCGCGCGCCGGGACGTCGAGGAAGCGAAGATTCTTTCGGAGACGCACCGTCGACTCGAGGAGGTCCGCTCGGAGAGCGTCCGCACGACCGACGTGGAGGTCGCCCACGAGCACGCTCAGCGGCTCGCCGCGGCGAAGCTCCAGGCGCGGAAGCTCCTGTACGAAGCTCGGGAAAGACGGCTGGTGAGCGCGATCGGGGAGACCCGGGCCCTCCTCCAGGAGTACACACAGTCGACGCAGTACCCGGTCGTGCTGAAGCGGATGGTCGCGGCCGCCACCGACTCGCTCGGAAAGCCCCTCCGCATCTCCGGCCGAGGCGAGGACGCGGTCCTCCTCGCCAAAGTCGCGGGGAAGAGCTTCGACCCGACCCCCCAGCCGATCCTCGGGGGCCTCGTCGCGGAGACCCCGGACGGGAGCCGTCGCCTGAACCTCTCGTTCGACGAGCTCCTACGGTTGCGCGAAGACCGGGTCCGCGAGCTGCTCGCCTAGGCCCGCATCATGGCAGCCTCTCCGTACGCGAGTGCGCTCGGTCGATTGAACCCGGAGTTCCCCGAGTTCCTTCCCAAGGAAACGTACCCTCAGCTCCTCGCCACCAAGGACCCGAACGAGTTCGCGAAGGTCCTCGAAACGACCCCGTACGCCGAGGACGTCGCCCGCGTCCGAGCGACCCACTCCGGCGTGTCCCTGATCGAACTCGCGATCAACCGCACGTTCGTCCGACGGAACCGGCATGCGTTCGAGGCGACCCCGTTCGCGGGGCGCTCGGTCGTCGGGGCGTATCTGGGTCGCTGGGACATCCAGAACATCGAGATGATCCTCACGGCGAAGGCGAAGGGCCGGGGCGTCACCGAGACCGAGGACCACCTGATCTCGAGCCGCGAGATCCCGGCGGGGCTCTACGCGGGCGCGATGAACCTGGATGATTTTCGGATCCTTCTCGGCCAGACGACGGTCGAAGCGATGGTCACCTCCCTCGTGAAGTACGGCTACGGGGCGACGATCCTGCCGTTCCTGGAGGCGTTCGAGCGGACCCACAACATCTTTCCCATCCTGCACGCGCTCGACAAGGAGTACTATCGGAACGTGCTCGCCCAGGCGCGTTTCTTCCAGGGTGACGAGTGGGTGGTGCGCGGTCTCATCCAGAGCGAGATCGACGCGCAGAACGCCCTCCACCTCCTCCGGGGGAAGCACCTCCAGCTCCCGGTCGAGGACGTCCTCGCCCGGTGGGTGGCCGGTGGCACGTTGACCACTACGCTCGCGTCGGACCTGTACTCGGCACGCAGCGCCCCCGAGCTCGCCGAGCGCCTCGCGCCCCGATTCCCCTCCATCGGGGAGGGTGCGAGCGAGTATGCGTCGGCCGAGAGCCTGACGGGGTACGAGGTGGCGCTCGAACGCGAGCGTGCCATCTCTGAGCTCAAGCGCCTGAGGACCTACCCGCTCTCCCTCAGCGTGATCTTCGCCTTCCTTCTGAGGAACGAGCAGGAGCGCAGCGACCTCCGCCGCGCCGTGTTCGGCCGCCTGTACGGGGTCTCCGCGGAGAGGCTGACCCCGCTGCTCGTGTCGCCGCGCCTATAGCGGGCTCGTCGGCGGGTTCACTCTCCCGGGATCCGAACCATCGGTCCCGCGGGGAGATCTTTTCCGGCTTCCAAGGAGGAAACGGTGTGGGTCCGGGGAGAACCGAACGCTCGGAACGCCTTCCCGTTGCCGCTGTAGAACTTCGAGAAGTACTCGACGAAGATCAGTCGCGCCCCCTGAATCCCCGGCTCGAAGACGGCGATGATGACGTTGAACGACTGGCCGATGACGATGATGACGAGGCCGGCGATGATCCCGACCACCGTCCCGCCGAGCACGAGGCCGCTGCCGATGGTGTTGATGACCAGCGCGAGGATGACACTGGCGAGCAGGATTCCGACGAGACGCGTGTAGGAGAGAATGTGGCTCACGACCTCGATGAGCCCCATCGTCCCCATCTGGATCCCCTCGCCGAGGAGGAGCATCGCGAGGCCGGCCCCCAGGCAGGCGTACCAGAGGACGACGATGGGGTGCGCGGAGACCGAGGTCGCCTTGTGGATGACCGCGAGGCCGAAGAACGCGATCCCGAAGGCGAACAGGATGCCGCCAATCTTCGCGACCACGCCTCTCGGGCGGTGGTGGAAGTACTCCTTCAAGGCCCCCATCAGGAACCCGAGGACCACCATACCCAGACCGATGAACCCCGCGAAGAGCAGGTAGGTCGGGAGGCTCGCCTTCGGGTCCGGCCCTACGTAGCCGAAGAGCGCGTGCAGGAGCTGGTAGCCGAAGAACTCGTCCGTGTAGAGGCCTAGGCCGATTGCGATGGCGCAGCCGGGGAGGAGCGCGTAGGCGAGCTGCTGCATCCCTTTCGGGCCCATGATCATTTTGACGAAGTTGCGGCCGAACTTCGGAAGGTATCGAGCGCCTGGGAATCCGGCGATCATCCAGAGCGAGATCAGGAGGATGACGAGGCCGTAGCCCCAGTCCCCGAGCATGAAGCCGAAGAAGATGGGAAAGGCGATCGCGAAGACGAGGGTCGGGTCCCACTCGGTCGCCTGCGGGAGCGAGTAGAAGCGGATGAAGAACTCGAAGCGTCGTACTCCCTCGGGGTTCGACATCATGGTGGGAGGCTCCTCCGAGGTCGGGACACGGTAGAAGAACGTCCGGTTCCCGCTCTCCCGCTGCACGACCTCTTCTAGCCGCGTGACGTCCCGCTCGGGTACCCAGGCTTCCAGGGCGAAGGCGGCACGGCTCGCGCCCAACTTCGAGACGACCTCGGCCTTTCGGTTCTCGATCTCGAGCGCTTCCCCAATCGCACTCACGAGCGGGTACCACTCCTGGGAGATCGCGACGAGCCGAGAGGCGATCTCGTTCCGTCGCCGGGCGGTCTCGGCGCCCCGGGCGTTCAGCTTCGCGAGCTCTTCGGTGACTGTCCCCGACAACCGGGGTACCGCCGAGAGGCGGACTCCGCGGGCCTGGGACAGGTGCGACAACGTGCCCGCGTCCCCGGGAGGGAGCAGAAGGAGGAACCGGACGCTCTTGCCGACGGGCCCGAGCAGGAGCTGCACGTCGCTCTTGGCCGGGAGGGCGGCCACGAACGCCGCGTAGTCCTCGGGCGACGCCTCCCCGCAGAAGGCGTGAAAACTGCGGGAATCCAGGAACTCGAGCCGGTCGGGATAGAACGAGAGGCGTTCGAGCAGCTGGACCGCGGCGGCCGTCGCCTTCTCCTCGGTGGCGAGCCGGTCGTCATCGCGTTTGAGCTCGCCGACCTCGGAGTCGATCGGGACCGTCTTCGCGACGGTGAGGATTTCCGCGACCGAGTCGAAGCGTCGGGGCACGCCCGCGTGCCCGGGAGGGAGGGCGCTCAACAGGCCCCGGAACCGCAGCGTCTCGTCGCCCACTTGGCGCAGCATCTCGGGTCCGCGCTCGGGTCCGAGCTCGGCCATCGCCTCGGGCGACAGCGCCTCGATCTGGGCCACCCGGAGGTCGTGAAGAACGGTAAGGATCCGCTCCTCGTCCTCCTTGAGACCGAGGAAGCCGACCTTTGCCATCCGAACCGGGCGCAGTGCCACGCTCGACTCCTAGTCCTTCCCGAACGACCCGAGAACGGCTTCGAGGATCGAGTCCTTCTTGTCCGCCGGGCGACGGCCCTCACCGAGCGCGGCGCGTCCGGCGGCCCTCCGGCCGTCGGCGACGATCGCCTCGCCTTCCTCGGCGGCCTCGGTCCGGGCGCGCTCGACCCGGACGGTCCGCTCCCGGTCCGCCTCCGCTTCCGCGGCCTTCACTGCCGCGTCCCCGTCGTCCCGAAGGCGTCGGAGCGCCTCCTCGGCTTCTTGGCGAGCGGCGCTCAGGCGTGTGTCCCACTCGGTCTCGGTCGCCTTCACCCGCTTCAGCGCCTCGATCGAGCCGAGCACCGCGGCTCCGGACGCCGTGGTGGCCATCGTTAGAGCCCTCCCAGGAGTTTCAGTACGACCAGAAGGAGGATAGCGATCCCCGCGAGCTTGACCGCGATGCTGACCCCCCACACCGCGGTGAACCGCCGGACCGCGGCGTTAGGCTGCGCTCGCACTGCTGCCCTCCTGCTCCATCTTCCGTTTGACGGTCTTGAGCATGCTGAACGCGTCGCGCTCGATCTCGTCAAATCGGAACTTGATGTAGCGGACCACTCCCTGGAGCCGCGGGATGAGGACGTTCTCGATCGCGCTCGCTCGGCGTTTTGTCTTCTCGATCTCCTTCAGGAGGCGCCGTAGGGCGTTCTCCTTCTCGGCGATGTCGAGGACGGTCTGGTAGATCCGGTCGAAGCGGCGGACCGACTCCTGGACAGAGACCGGGAGGTCGAGGAGGTCCGCGGTCGGGGTCGGCTCGTAGCCACCGCGGTCGACGCGGGGCGTGCGGACCCCCATGACGTTCTTGGTCGTGACGGCGACCGGTGCGATGTCGGGGAGCAGCATCGAGATGTTCTCGAGTCGGGTCGGACCCACCAGCATCTCGGCCATCCGAATCGATTCGTACCCGCGCTCGATGCGCGCGCGCAGGTCGCCGCGCAACTTCATCGCCTCTCGCGAGACGGCGAAGAACTCGACGATCAGCGCGGAGCGCTTCAGCTTGAGGAGGTTGAGCCCCTTCGTCGCTACCAAGATCCGTCGGCGGGTCCGCAGGAGCTCGAGGCGGGTCGGTCGGATGGTTTCGGCCGGCATCGTCGGTTCGTCGCCGCCTACGAGGAGGGAGCCGCCCGCTTCGGCCGATACTTCTCGATGAACTCCGGACGGATCCGCTTTAGCTCCGAGTCGGGGAAGTCCGCGAGTATGTCCCACGCGAGGGCGAGGCTTTCGTCGATCGACCGGTCCTCGTCGGGTCGCTGGTTGACGAACTCCGCCTCGAAGCGGTCGGCCGCCTTGAGATAGAGTCGGTCGGTCTCGGTGAGGGCCTCCTCGCCGACGATGGCGGAGAGCGCCCGCTGGTCCTTCCCCGTCGCGTAGGTCGCGAACAACTGGTCGGAAACCCCGCGGTGGTCCTCTCGCGTCCGTCCCTTTCCAATCCCCTGGCCCATCAGGCGCGAGAGGGACGGTAGGATGTCGATGGGAGGGTAGATCCCTCGGCGTTGGATGTCCCGGCTGATGTACACCTGGCCTTCGGTGATGTAGCCCGTCAGGTCCGGGATCGGGTGCGTCACATCGTCCGCGGGCATGGTGAGGATCGGAATCTGGGTGATCGACCCCTTGCGGCCGCGGATCTTCCCGGCCCGTTCGTACAGGGTCGCGAGGTCGGTGTAGAGGTACCCCGGGTAGCCGCGGCGCCCCGGGACCTCCTCCCGCGCCGCGGAGACCTCTCGGAGCGCCTCGCAGTAGTTCGTCATGTCGGTGAGGACGACCAGGATGTGGAGGTCGCGCTCGTAGGCGAGGAACTCGGCGGCGGTGAGCGCCATTCGCGGAGTCACGACCCGTTCCATGGACGGGTCCGAGGCCAGGTTCAGGAAGACGACGGCGCGCTCGAGCGCCCCGGTCGACTCGAACTCCTTGAGAAAGAAGTTTGCCTCTTCGCTCGTGATCCCCATGGCGGCGAAGACGACCGCGAACCCTTCGGAGGAGTCGCGGAGCTTCGCCTGGCGGACGATCTGGGCGGCGATCTGGTTGTGCGGAAGGCCGGCCCCCGAGAAGATGGGGAGCTTCTGGCCGCGGACCAGGGTGTTGTTGACGTCGATCGTGGAGATCCCGGTCTGGATGAACTCGCTCGGCTCCTCGCGCGAGTACGGGTTCATCGCACTCCCGACGATCTCGAGTCGGGTCTCGCTCACGATCCGCGGGCCGCCGTCTCTCGGCTCGCCGAGGCCGGTGAAGACGCGTCCGAGCATCTCGTCGGAGACGGGCAGGGTCGCGACCTCGCCGAGGAACTTCACGCTCGTCCGCTCGATGTTGATGCCCATCGTCGGGCCGAACACCTGGACGATTGCGAGGCCTTTCCGCGAGTCGAGGACTTGACCCTGGCGACGCTCCCCGGTCGGGAGCTGGATCTCGACGATTTCCCCATACGCGGCGTTCGCGATGTCTCGTACGAACAGCAACGGCCCCGCGACCCGGTCAATCGTCCGGTAGTCGACGGGAACCGCAGAGGACGCGCGGCCGGTGGTCGATTCCTTCGAAGCCATCACGTCCCTCCCGAAGGGGTGAGAGCGCCGACCGCCAGGTCGGTTTCCCGCTCCAGCTCGTCGAGCTGTCGTTGGGCCTCGGCCTCTGGGATCCACTTCATCCTCGAGAGCTTGGTCCGGACCGGGAGCTTCTGCATACCGGCGACGGTCGCGCCCCTGCCGATTGCCTCCTGCTCGAGGTCTCCGAACCGAAGGATCGTCCGCAGCATACGGGCCTGCTTCTGGATTGAGGTATAGGTGTCGACCTCGTCGTAGGCGCTCTGTTGGAGGTAATCCTCTCGGAGCATCCGCGCGACATCCAGGACCGCCTTCTCCCGCTCGGGGAGCGCGTCCACGCCGACGAGCTGGACGATTTCTTGGAGCTCGGCCTCCTTCTGAAGGGTCTCCAAGGCCTTCTGGCGGAGGGCGGTGAAGTCCTTCGACAGCGACCTCGCGTACCACGGCTCGAGGTCGCCCGTGTAGAGCGAGTAACTCTGGAGCCAATTGATGGATGGGAAGTGGCGACGGGAGGCGAGAGAAGCATCGAGCGCCCAGAAAACGCGCGCGATGCGTAGCGTGTTCTGGCTGACGGGGTCGGAGGTGTCGCCGCCGGGAGGCGAGACGGCCCCCACGACGGTGATCGAGCCGGTCCGTCCTTCGGGCGAGAGGGTGACGACGCGGCCGGCGCGTTCGTAGAACTCGGCGATGCGCCGGCCGAGGTAGGCGGGGTATCCTTCCTCGCCGGGCATCTCCTCGAGACGGCCGGAGATTTCGCGCATCGCCTCGGCCCACCGGCTGGTCGAGTCGGCCATGAGGGCGACGTCGTAGCCCATGTCACGGTAGTACTCCGCGATCGTGATCCCGGTGTAGACGCTCGCCTCTCGGGCGGCGACCGGCATGTTGGAGGTGTTCGCGATCAGCACGGTCCGCTCCATGAGCGGGCGTCCCGACTTCGGGTCCAGGAGCTTCGGGAACGTGGCGAGCACCTCGGCCATCTCGTTGCCGCGCTCGCCGCATCCGACGTAGACGACGATGTCCGAGTCCGCCCATTTCGCGAGCTGCTGTTGTGTCACGGTCTTCCCGGACCCGAACGGCCCGGGAATGCACGCGGTCCCGCCCTTCGCGACCGGGAAGAACGTATCGATGACGCGCTGACCCGTGACGAGCGGGATGTCCGGGGGCAGCTTCTGAGCCACGGGGCGCGGGATCCGTACCACCCACTTGTGGACCAAGGTGAGGGGAACCGTACCCGTGCCGGTCTCGAGCGAGCCGATACGGTCCCGGATGGTGTACTTCCCGCTCGTGAGCTCGGTGAGGGTCCCCCGAAGCCCGGGCGGGACGAGGATCTTGTGCAGGATGAGCGCGGTCTCCGGGACCGTGCCGAGGATGGTCCCTGGGGTCACTTCGCTCCCGACCTTCGCGGTCGCGGTGAACTCCCAGACGGATGATTCGTTGAGCGGGGACGCGGACGTCCCACGGGTGATGAAGTCCCCGACACTCCTCTGAACGACGTCCAGCGGTCGTTGAACGCCGTCATAGATGGACTTCAGAAGCCCGGGCCCGAGCTCCACGCTGAGGGCCTGTCCGGTGGTCTCGACCGGGTCCCCCGGACGGATGCCCGTCGTGTCCTCGTAGACCTGGACCGTCGCGGTCCCCCCCACGAGGCGGATGATCTCCCCGACCAGACCGAGAGCCCCGACGTGAACGACGTCGTACATCTTCGCGTCATCCAGCCCTTCGGCAATGACGACCGGACCGGAGACCCGCGCGACGGACCCTGCCATGTTCTTCCCTCCGTTAGGTCGCGACCGACAGCGAGACTCCCAGGACGCGCTTGGCGAGCGCCTCGATGCTCTCGACATCGTATTCGCCGGCCGGGGTTGGTACGAAGACGACCAGGGGGTAGAGCGAGCTGTCGGCGGTCGCCCGCTGGGCGTCCGAAAGTCGGGCGCGAATCGACTGCGTCGCAATCACGAGCGTGTACCCCCCGGTCATCGCGCGCTGGAACTCGGCGACCGAACTCTCAGGGGTGACCTCGATGACGTTCTTGAGGCCGATCAAGCGGAACCCGATTGCGAGCTCCCGCTCCCCGACCACAACGGTGTGACCCGGCTCCCTCGGCGACTCGGGCACGGTAGCGTCGGCGGGATTCCAGGCTATTTAACCCCTACCGGGACGCGAGTGACGGCGGCGCCGGGCCCCCTTGGGATGTTCCCACCCCCTCCTGCGAAACCCCGGTCAGTGAACGAAGGGGCCGACCACGAACAGCCCGACGATCAGGAGCACGATAACGGCAGCCGAGATTGCCCCGAGGGCGCGTTCGCCGCCGCGGAAGAAGTCAACGGTCACCAGAAGGACCCGACCGATCGTGGCGGCGACCATCACGAGGATGCCGAGGAGGATGAGCGCTTCCGGACGTCCGGCCTCGAGGTACCCGACGGAGACACCGACCGATGTGAACTCGTTCGTGGGGTTCGACGAGAGGAGCGAGGCGAGCGTTTCCGAAGGGTTCAGGATGAGGTAGGCGACCATTCCGACCCCGGCGAGGATCAGGAAGGCCAGGACGCCGCTCCGCAGGAGCCACGCGACCCGCTCGTACGCCTCCGGAGAGAACGTTGGGTCCGGGGTCAGATCGTTCGTGGGCGCGGCCCCGGTCATAGCCCCCCCACCCCCCGGACGATCGTTTCTATCGCGAGGACGATCAAGACCACGAAGAAGGTCAAACGGATGAGTCGGTTCGTTAGCCTCGGCAGCGTCCGACTGCCGACGTACGCCCCGACGGTCGTCCCGATCGCCACCGGGGCGGCCAGCATCGGGAGGACGAGGCCGCCGATGAAGAGAACGCCGACCCCGGCGGTCGCGGTGACGCCGATCATGAAGTTGCTCGTCGCGGTCGCGACCTTGATCGGGAGGCGAAGGGCCCGGTCGAGCGCGAGGACGTTCAGGACGCCGCTCCCGATGCCGAAGAGCCCCGCCACGAAACCGGCGCCGAACATCACCTCGAGGGCTCCGGTCGAGTTCTGGGCCTGGTAGTGCACGACCCGCCGTCGGACGAGTCCGTAGTAGCTCCCCCGAAGGCGGAGGCGCTGAGAGATCGCGTCCCCCGGCGCCTCGGTGGCATCTTCCCTCTCGTGTAGGGCGATACCCCACAAAAGAGGGGAGAGCAGCACGACCCCAAGGACGATCAGGAGCACCGGTACGAGGCTCGTGTGAGCGATGAGGACCGTCACCGTCGCGCCGATGAGGGCTCCGGGCACGGTCGCGATCTGCAGGAAGTTTCCGATTCTAAGGTCCGTCAATCGGCTGTGAACGAAGGCCGCTCCTGACGTGGTGGACGTTGCGAGAACGCTGACGGTGCTAGCCCCGACGGCGTAGCCGAACGGGATCCCGAAGAGAAGGACGAGAAGCGGAGTGAGGATCACGCCGCCTCCGAGCCCGACCAGGCTCCCGAAGAACCCGGCGCCGATGGCGATAACGATGAGCGCAACCACGAGAACGATGACCAGCATCGGTCAGGGTCCCCCGGGGGTGGTTGGCGAGCGCTCCCGGCCCACCGACGGGGAGGGGAGCGGCGCGGCCGGACGCTGCATCTTGTAGTTCGTGGACCAAGACACCGACCGGTCCCTCATATTCCCTGCGGCGCGCGTCGTCAATCTCCGACCGCGAGGAGCGCACAGAGACCCGCTCCACGAGCGGAGTCACCCAACGGCCACCCACGGCGGTCGGAATGAAGACGGCGTGGCGGGAGGCCGCACGTCCAAAGGTTCGGCATAGACGAGAGCTGCGGTAGGTCTGCCGCGAGAATACTCCATCGGGATTGCCGGAGGTCCCATCCCTTGGCCATTCCGAACATCCCGCGGGCTTTCACGAAGGCCGGAGGATCGCGTCGAGCACGGAGTACGTCGATGGGTGTAGGTGCAAGTACTGTGCGTACATGTTCCGTATCTGGATCCCATCGCGTCCGTTCGATAGTCCGGCCCCCCTCTCGTACTCGAGCGCGAGGTCGTACGGGCTTCTCAGCTCGACGCGAGAATAGTGGAACTCGTGGCCCCGCAGCACGCTGCCCCGAGGAGCGATCAGGGTGTCGCGCAGCACCCGCGCGGTCGCGTAGCCATGGGCGATCGGTCGTCGCTCCTGGATGGCCCGCCCTTCGATGACCCCCACCATGTCGTACTCGCCCTGGGAAGTGGCGATCGTGTCTGTCAGATACATGAGTCCTCCGCACTCCGCGTAGACCTTTCCCCCGCCTTCCACGAACTGGCGGACCGAGGTGCGGAAGGAGCGGTTGTGTTCCAGGGTCTCGGCGTAGACCTCCGGGAACCCTCCTCCGATCACGAGGAGGTCAAGGGGAGGCAGGGTCGAGTCCGTTTCCGGGTCGAGGAGTCGGACCTCGCCGAGCTGGTTCGCCCTCTCGATAGTCTCCGGGTAGTAGAAAGTGAACGGCCGACCCGTCAGGAACCCGATTCGGGTGGTCGTTTTCACGGGGCTCGCGAGGGGTTGGGGGATTCGAAGCCGCACGGGAGGGGAACCCTCGCACGCGAGGGCAAGGAGTCGGTCGACCTGGATCTTGGGGGCGAACCGCTGCCGGATGAGCTCGACGAGCTCCGCATCCCCTCGTTCGGCGGCCGGAACGAGCCCGAGGTGACGGTACTCCATCGCCTTCGCCAGCGTCTCGTCCCTCGGGAGGATGCCGACCACGGCCAGGCCTTCGGCCTCGATGATCTCTGTCAATCGGTCGAACTGCCGCGGAACCACGTTCGTCAGGATCGCCCCGATGCATCGGACCCCGGGATCGAACTGACGGAGGCCTCGCACGAGAGCGCCCAGCGTGCGGTTGGCGCGTTCACCGTCTACCACCAGCACGACCGGCGCCTCCAGCAACTTCGCGAGCTGCGCGGTGCTTCCGAGCTCGGTGCGTCCGTCCCGGCTGTCGTACAGACCGTGATTGCCCTCCACCACGGCGAGGTCGCACCCCGACGAGTACCGATAGAACCGTTCCAGGACCTGGGTCCCCATCAGGATGTAGTCGAGATTGCGGCTCGGGGCGCCCGACACGGCGGCATGGTGGCCCGGGTCGATGAAATCCGGGCCGTTCTTGAATGCCGCGACCCGGTGGCCGGCCTTCAAGAAGGCCGAGAGCAGCGCCATCGTCGCGAGCGTTTTGCCCCCTCGCCCCTTGAAGGAGGAGACGACCAGACGTGGAACGGTGATGACCGCCTCCTCGCGGGGTTCCGTGCTTGACGGCGACTCGGTCATCGTTCCTCCTCTCGGTCGATCGGCCTGGGAGCGCATCAGCGGCGCATCTGCATCCTGGCGCGCCGCGCGCCAACCGGCCGGGGACGTAACACTCGGTCCACGGGGCCCCCCCTCTCCCTTACGAGCAGCCCGGTCCGTCGCGACCGGGAGGGGAATCGCTGGCGGTGCCCGGAGGCGGTTCCCGTGGGGATCCGGTCCGCTTTCTCCATCCTTTTCGCGACCCGGAGGTACCGAGCCGACGCCCATCTCGTCTCTCGCACGTTCCAATTCAGTCGGTGGGCCAGGGCGGCCACAGGTCCGACCACGAGGACGGCGGGAGACCGAAGGCGCGCCCGAAGCGAGCGCCGGTCCGCCTCGCCGAGAGTGAACAGCAGGGTCCGTTGAATTGGGGTGGTCGCCCAGCGGATCGCGGCAACGGGAGTATCGGGAGGCAGGCCCCCGTCGAGCAGTTGTCGGGCGACCTGCTTCCAGGTCGCCACTCCCATCATGATTACCAGGGTATCCGCGCTGCGTGCCAGACCGGCCCAGTTCACAGGCCGGTGATGGGGAGACCCGCTCTCGCGTCCGGTGGCGATCGTTACGGACGACGCGTACCGCCGCTCGGTCAACGGGATTCCCGCGAACGCGGGACCGGCCAGGGCCGAGGTGACTCCGGGCACGACCTCGAAGGGGATCCCCTGCCTTCGGAGGGCCTCGACCTCCTCTCCTCCACGGGAGAAGAAGAAGGCGTCGCCCCCCTTTAACCGGACGACCTGCCTCCCCGCTTTCGCCTCCCGGACCAGAAGCTGGTTGATTCGTGACTGGGGAAAGGGATCTTGGTGGCGGGGTCCCTTGGCCACCCGCCGTCGTCGGGCTCTCCTCGGGATCAGCCGGAGCACCTCCCGCCCCACGAGCCCATCGTAGAAGACGACGTCCGCGAGCCGCAGCACCTGCTGACCGCGGACCGTTAGAAGACCGGGATCGCCGGGACCGGCACCTACGAGATACACCCTGCCTCGAGCCATCCCTAGCCCTTTCCCGGATTCGCCCGTTCGTCGCGCGCAGACGAGCGGATGATCTTGCGGGCGAGGGCGACCGCCGCCGCGAAGCGACCGGCTCGGAGGAGCCGCCGGATCTCTCGGTGCCGGAGGATACGATAGATCGTCCTCTTGCGGGCCTCATGCGTCGGGAGCGAACTTAGGATGGTTTCGCGCAGTCGACCCTGGAGTCGTACCATGGCGACATCGACGGGTTGGATCCGCCGCTCGATACGACGACGAAGGAGAGCGGCCATCGCAGGGCTATACCCAGAGCTCGAGACCGCCACACGGATCGCTCCGGCGGCCCCGACCGACGGCAGGGTGAAGTCGCAGAGCGCTGGCGTGTCGTAGACGTGGACCAACGCACCTACCGAATGGGCCGCTCGCTGGACCCCCGGGTTCGCCGCATCGCCCCTGACCGTGAGGAACACGAGCGTGGGTCGGACCCTCCTTATCCGGTCGATAGGGTCCGAAGGAGACGACGCTCCGGCCTTCTTCCGCTTCGACCCCCGCTCCCTCGGACTCAGCCCCGGGAGGAGAGTCACTTTGGCGCCTTCCTTGGCCAGCATCCTCGCCCGGGAGCGCGCGGGCTCGCCCCCGCCGACCACTACCGCCACCTTTCCCCGGACGCGCAGGTCGATCAGCATGTCAGGGCACCGAGGGAGGAGGAAGGCATGATGCTATCGTCACGGTCAATCACACCCGGTCCTCCCCATCTCGATCGAGGACGAAACGGCCTTCTGCCGAGGAACGCGAAGCCGAGGAGGGGGAACTTCTTCGGACCCGAACACCGGTCCCGAATCGGCCGCGAACGTGAGCGGCTCAGCGAGGTCCGGGTTCGCGATTGTGGCAGGCGGCCCGAGCTCCTCCGAGGCCGGAGCGACCCGAATCCTGCGGTGGCAAGGCGGGATGGCTCCACGGAACGAAAGGAAAGCATTGTATCCTCCTCCGGCAAGCCTCGTGGCCGTGGGTGGACCCAAGGTGAGCCAATGACAACGGGGACGGACGTGAAGGTGCCGGGGGAGTACGATGTTTCCGGGAAGAAAGTACAGCTCGATGAAGACGGGTTCTTACAGAACCCGGAGATCTGGAACGACGACGTGGCTCTATGGATGGCGCGTAATCTGCTCGGGATGAAGGACCTAGGGGAGGAACACTGGAAGCTGGT
Source organism: Thermoplasmata archaeon (assembly GCA_052326485.1). Lineage (GTDB taxonomy): Archaea > Thermoplasmatota > Thermoplasmata > Lutacidiplasmatales > UBA184 > Lutacidiplasma. The sequence continues at coordinate 22,894 of JBKQMS010000013.1, forward strand.
GCGTTATCTCCGGCAGTACTGGGAGACGTACGGCGTGTGCCCACCCATCAAGATGGTGACGAAGTCCACCCAGATATCGCTCGAGCACCTCTACGAGCTGTTCGCCGACGGACCCGCGCACGGGGCGTGCAAGGTCGCCGGTGCACCCAAGCCCACAGGCTGCGTGTAAGAGGGCTTACTGGGAAGTTCCAGCACCCTCGGGTTCGGGAGCGACGGAGGTCCGTCGCTTCCTGACCTCGCGCCTTCGAGCTCGCACCGGTCGGGTGGTTGCCCGGCGAACTCAGCTCCAGCTGAAGTTGATCTTGGCGTTCTCCGCGTAATCCAAGAAGCTCGCGATCCCCCGGATCTTCACTCCCGGGATCAGGTCCTCCTCGCCGATGTGGAAGGTCATCGCCGAGGCTTGACAGACGTCCAACTGAACACCGGCGCTCACACACTCGGTGATCCGGTTGCGGAGCTTCGCGTCGAGCTTGTCGAAGATCTGTCGCTTGGTCACTAGAGCGGAGTCGAGAGCGAAGAAGATCTTCATCTCGTAGTCCATCGCTCGGGCCGCGAGCGCATAGCCTAGCATGGTCTCGAGCCTCGGGGTGTCGCCCGGAGCCACGGTCGACAGGAACGCCACTTTCTTGGCCGGCGGGTTGGACGGGGATTCCATGCCTAACAACGGCAAGGACCGGGCGCAAAGACCTGTCGTCAAGCGGGCTTTAGGAACCGCAGGCCTTTGGCGCCAAAGAGGCGAACTTGGACCACCCCCCCGCACGAGAGGGGCAGGACGAGCCCGGCGGAACGCGAGTTCACTCAGCTTCACTAACGGCCTTTATGAGAGACCTGGAGTGGTCCACCCATGGGGACCTGGACCCACGCCCACCTCCCCATAGGAATTCTGCGCTTGTTGGAGGTGTGACCGAATGCCGACGTACGTGAACCCGAAATTGTGCAAGAACAATGCAAAGTGCATGGAGATCTGTCCGAGCGATATCATGTTCATCAACAAACTGACCAACTTCTCTTTCAACCAAGAACCGGACATGTGTTGGGAGTGCTTCTCCTGTGTCAAGATCTGCCCCGAGCACGCCATCAGCATGAGGCCCTACGCGGACATTTCCCCGTATCTGTCGGAGATATCGGTCGTTCGGGACGAGAAGACGAATCGGATTCAGTGGGAGGTCAAGTACCGGGACCAGCAGACGGTAAAGCACTTCGATTTCAGGATCCGGACCACGCCCTGGGATTCCATTCAGGTCCCTGCGGGGCCGGACCTCTCTGACCCAACGGTGGCCTCGGAGCTGCTGAGCGGCGAAAGTGCGGAGGACCTCGGGCACCGCACCCAAGACGGGCCGAAGCATCCGGCCGAGGTGCAGGGGGTGAAGCGGCCAGCATGAACGTCAAGAACTTCGACTCGGACGTTCTGGTGATCGGCGGCGGGATGGCCGGTTGCGGCGCCGCCTACGAGGCCCGGTACTGGGGCAAGAACCTCAAGATCGTCATTGCCGAAAAGGGACACATCGACCGCAGTGGGGCCGTCGCCCAGGGACTTTCGGCGATCAACACCTACATCGGCATCCGCGAGGGAGAGAACACCGCCGAGGACTTCGTCAAGTACGCCCGCGGCGACCTGATGGGACTGGTCCGGGAAGACTTGGATTACGATGTCGCCCGGCACGTGGACCCTTCGGTCCGCCTCATGGAGGAGTGGGGGCTTCCGATTGTCAAGGACAAGAAGACCGGAAGATACACGCGCGAGGGCCGATGGCAGATTCTGATCAATGGCGAGAGCTACAAGCCGATCGTCGCCGAGGCGGCCAAGAAGGCCGCGAACGAGGTCGTGAATCGCGCCGTCATCACCCACCTCCTCATGGACCGGAACGACCCCAACCGGATCGCCGGAGCGATCGGGTTTGACGGGCGCGACGGGTCCCTATTGGTCTTCCGAAGCAAGGCCGTGATCGTCGCCGCCGGGGGAGCGACCCACATCTTCCGACCCCGGTCGGTCGGAGAAGGATGGGGACGGACCTGGTACTCTCCTTGGAGTTCGGGGTCCGCCTATGGTCTCGTGATCCCGACCGGCGCCAAGATGGTCCAGATGGAGGTGCGACTGATCCCGACCCGTTTCAAGGACGGCTATGGACCCGTCGGTACGTGGTTCCTCTACCTCAAGACCTACGCGACCAACCGTCTGGGACAGAGGTACGAGGACAACCGCGAGAAGTTGCGCGCCTTGGTGGGGGAATACGGCGATGCCAAGCCGATGCCGACCTGCCTGCGCAACCACCTGATGATGGAGGAGATCCGGGAAGGACGCGGCCCGATCATGATGCACACGGAGAAGGCGCTCGACACTCCCGAGAAGGTGGAGGCGGGCTGGGAGGATTTCCTCGACATGACCGTGAGCCAGGCCATGCTCTGGGCTTCCCAGAACCATGAGCCGTCCACCCACCCGTACGAAATCGTCCCGACGGAGCCCTACATCATGGGGTCGCACGCCGTGAACTCCGGAGCCTGGGTGAGCGGACCGGAGGACCTCGCTCCGAAGGCCTACCGCTGGGGATTCAACCGGATGACCACGGTCCAGGGGCTGTTTGCGGCCGGCGACGCGGCCGGGGGTGCCGCGCACAAGTTCTCGTCCGGGTCGTTTGCGGAGGGCCGGATCGCCGGCAAGAGCGCCGTGAAGTACGTTCATGCGAACCCTAACCATCCGCCGGAACCCGACCCCGCGGTCGTCCAGCAGCGGGGCGACGAGATCTTCCAGCCGCTCCAGAACTACAACCTGGGCAAGGGGTACATTACCCAAGGGACGGTCTCTCCCGTCTACCTGTACCCGTCCCAGGGCCTCAAGCGCCTCGAGAAGATCATGGACGAGTACGCCGGCGGCGCGACGACGTTCTACACGACGAACGCCACCATGCTGGAACGTGGGCTCCAACTGCTCACCATGCTGCGGGAGGACATCGACCTCCTGGGAGCGGAGGACCTGCATCAGCTGACCCGGGCCTGGGAGCTCGTGCACCGGATCTGGACCGCGGAGGCGGTGCTCCGGCACACGATGGCCCGGGAGGAGACGCGGTGGCCCGGCTACTACTACCGGTCCGACTTCCCCAAGGTCGACGACGCGAACTGGAAGGTGTTCCTGCTCTCTCGCTACGACCCCGTCGCACAGACCTGGTCGTTCGAGAAGGAGAAGGTCCTCAGCCTCGGGAGCGGACCCGAAGACGTTCGTTGGTGAGGGTTTCGGCTCGAACCGGACCCTCCCATCGGGGGATGGGGCAGACGCCCCTCCCGGTCGCGGGCCGCGGTCCGCTGGGCGGACGCCCTTCCTAGCTCACGCCTTCGCCGGAGGAGCCGGGGGGACCGAGGACGGCACGAGGGCCTTGTAGACGAGGTCCATCAAGCCCGAGTAGCGGAGCTGCGTCTTATCGACCTTGTTCAGCTTGGGAAGGGTGGCATTCAGCTGCGCCTTGCAGATGGCGCACGGCCGTACGACCTGTTGCCCTCCAACCGATAGGGCATCATCGAACCAGAGCTTGGCGTACGCCATGCGGAGCGGCATGAGCTCGTCGGTCAGCATTCCCGCGCCTCCTCCGCAGCACCAGGTCCGCTCGCGACTGTGGGGGGAATCCTGGTGGTCCCGGACGACCCGCTCGAGGATGAAACGAGGTTCGTCGACCAGGTCGCCGGCCCGCGCGTAGTTGCACGGGTCCTGGTAGACGTAGCGAACGTCCCCGTTCTGCGCGGGCTCGAGCCGGACCGTCCCGCGGCGGATCGCTTCGATCACCGAGTGGAAGACGTGAACCGCCTCGATCCCCTCCGAGCGGAGCCGCGGGATCACGTACTGCTTGAACGCCCTCCAGCCGTGGCCGCACTCCCCGGCGATGACGAGCTTGACGCCGAGCTTCTTCGCGACCTTCACGACGTGATCGCCGATGACGGCGAGGTGCTTCTCCCCGACGAACAGGCCGAAATTGCCCAGCTCGGCGTGCTCGGTCGTGAACGTGTAGTCGATCCCCGCCTCGTGGAAGAACAGCATGTACCCCTTGAGCGTCTCGAGGTTCAGGAAGAAGTCGGCCGAAGGGGGCAGGAGCATCGCGTAGGCTGGCTCGTCCACCTTGAGGCGGACCTCCACGCCCTTCTCCTCCTTGATCTCGTCCCGACAGAACTCGATAGTGTTCTTGATGGCGGGTGGGGGCAGGCCTAGGTTGTTGCCCGTGCGCTCGCTCGTCTCGATGACGGTGGCCAGGTACCGCGAGGCGATCCCACGGTCCATGAGGACGGACCGGATCGACCGCGTCACGTCTGCCTGGTCGAACCCGAACGGGCAGATCTCGCCGCAGCGTCGGCACTCTAGGCACTGGTAGTAGTAGGTGGCGAGCTTTCGGACGCCGGCTTCGTCCAGCGCCTTCGCCCCGACCACGGGCCCGAGCAGGCGGCCCCACACCGTGTCCGCGCGGAGGGCGCGCCGTACCAGGTCGGCCCGGCCTACGGGCGAGTTACCGATGTCCTCGGTCGCAAGGTACGTAGGACAGGCGTTCAGACAGGCGCCGCAATGGACACACGCGTCCAGCGTGAGCATCACGTTACGGTTGCGGGAGGCCTCCTCGCGAATTCCCGCCAGCACGTCGCTCACGAGGTTGCCCGTCCCGGGTGTGGCGGGGGTCGTCTCCTTCGCTTTCAGTTTGGCGAGGAGCTCCGGTTTTGCCCAGAACGGCTCGACCGAGGAGCTGTCCCCCGGTCGGAGCTGGGTTGCTTCGGTCATGCGATGTTATTCTACCTCCGTCCGGGCGGGCGAGCGCCCGTCATTGCAGGGGCGCTCCCGACCCCGACCGGGAAGCTCGGCCCGGTGACCGTCGGATTGAACAGAAGGGCCACGGTGTGGCCCATCTTCGCCCACGGAACGTAGGCGATGAACACGAGAGCCAGCGTGACGTGAAGAATCGTGAAGATCCCCACGCTCGCGATCGGGGTGAGATTGGGCTGCAGCGTGAGGATCGAGACGAGCCAGGGAGAGACGGTGTCGATGTAATCGGGCTTGAACACGAGCGTCTGCAGGAGTCCGAATACGATGATGGCGAGCAGGAAGCCCAACAGGAAGTAATCCTCGAAGAAGCTGATCTGGCGCATGCGGGAGGTTCCCACCCTCCGTGCGATGAGGACGAGCAGGCCGGCGAGCGTGAGGAGGCCCGCGGTGCCCCCCACGTACAGGCCGAGCAGGTCGTGTTGCTGAGCGGTAATCGGAAGGGGAACGACCAGTCCCAGATGCGAGAGCAGGACGATCCAGATCCCGTAGTGGAACATCATCGTCCCGACGATCAGGGTCCGGTCCTTCTCCATCTTGGGCAGGGTGTAGAATCCGAGGACCCGCTTGATGAGGTCCCAAAGGACGCCGAAGGGACCGAACGTGTTCGGGACGACGGCCACGGACCGTAGCCCGGTCCTCCCCCGGGGGGCCAGCCACTGGTGGAGCCGGTAGATCACGCCTCCGACGAACGCGGCGACCGCGGCGTACGGCAGGACCAGGAAGATGGCAACCTCGACGTAGGCGTCCATCCCCTCACCGCGCGAGGAACTCTCGGACCCCAAAACCGGTGTTGAGCTCGGCCGGTCGGTTCCACAGACCGACGGGCACCTTGAGCGCCTCGAAGACCGTCTTCATGCCGACCCGGTTCACGTAGTCGGCAACGCGTTCCCCTGGCCTCGCGCCGGCTCTCCACACGTCGATGATCTTCCGGACCACCGCGACTGGTTCTCGATACTTCGGAGGGTGCACCGGTATCCATGGGACCAGCACCCGGGCCAGGGTGGGTCCCACACCGGTGTTGCTGCTCTTTCCCCCGATCAGCACCGACACGCCGATCTTGCTCGGGTCCCACGTGATGTGGTCGCACACGTCCTTGCATCGGCCGCAACCGATGCATTTCTTTTCGATGATGTTGATTCCGACCGACCCGTCGGGCTTCGCGAACGACTCGATCGCGTTGACCGGGCAGACCATTTGCACCTCGGGAACGACCTGGGCCAGCGACTTCGCGCTGGATGGAAGGCACAACCGAATCCGGTCGGGGTCGAACGAAGGGGCGGCCCCGTAATGCCCCGCGAGCATGATGTCGGCGACCAGCCCGCCGCACGCCGTTGGGCATCCGGCCACGTTGATCCGTAGCTTGGCCGGGAGGGGCGTCTCGCCGGTGAAGTACGGGACCATGTGATTGTAGATCGCCTGAGTGAGGCTGGGGGCGTCGACGACGGCGGTCGTACAGGTAAGGTAGGAGGTGCACGAATTCACCGCCCAGAGGGTGGCGCCCCAGCCGCCCACATGGAACCCGATCCCCTCGACCGCCTTCTTTACGGCCGAGGCCTGCTCCAAGCTCCCGGCCAGGATCTCGATACTGCCCGAGCGCGTGAATCGAAGGGAACCAAGGCCCTTCGCATCGGCGATTTCGGCGAACTTGCGCAAGGTCGCGGTGCTGAACCTCGCGTTAGAGGTGCCTCCGGCCTTCACCGTGAACAGGTGGTCGCCGGTGTCGGAGATGTGCTCGATGATTCCCGCCCCGTGATACGTCCGGCCGACCCAGTGACCGATGTTCCGGCCCACGATCTCGGGGAGGTCCCGTGTGTACGGGACCGGAACGGTCTTTTTCAGGCGGTAGGTAGGAGCGCGCGTTTCCGCGTCCGAAGTCGACATGGCACTTACCCCTCGTACTCCCGGGCAATGGCATCCGCCCAGGTCGCGAACGTCTCCCGTTCCTTGTCGGTCAGAACGCTACTGTTGACGATTCTCGGGGCACCGACCATGTGCCCGGCCGGTTCGACCGGCAGGTATTCCTTGAACTTGTCCACCACCTTCTCGAACCCTTCTTCCACGAGAAAATCGCCGAGTCGGTCCTTGTGCGGCGACCGGTCGGACCAGAGGTCGAGGAGATGGTTCATGAACTCCCCGGCATCCTTCCAATCGTCGAGGAGCGCCACGGGCTTCGCCATCTTGGGCCCGAATCTCCCTTTCGAGTTGCCTCCCATCATGAAGGCGATCTTCCGACTCGCACCGGGCTTGATCGCCGGGAACGCCTGACGGATGCAGTTCATCGACTTCTTGCACTTCGCTCCGTCAATCGAAAGCTCCTGAGTCGCGGCATTCCAGCGGATGGCCTTCCCGGGGCAGCGTGCCGCGAGGTCCCGGGGAGAAACCTCTCCCGCGTCGGATTTCGTCCGAAGCGCGGCCTGGTCCACCTCAGGGGCCCCTTCCCAGAGTCCCACGAAGGCGAAATCGGCTCGATGAGCCGCCCTCGCGCAATCCATGGGGCACGCGCTGAACTTGAGCTTGATCTTGAACGGGAACAGCTGGCTCGAGAGCTTTTCGTAGAACTCGGGGTACTGGAAATAGAAATCCCGCGCCGCCAATGAGTCGAAGAGGGCGTATTCGCACAACGCCGGACCGACGCACGCCGCGGAATCCCGGAACGTATCTCCCGTGCCGCCGATGTCCGTTCCCAGGGCCCGAAGCACATCCACCGCCTGGTCGGCAAGCTCGGGCCGGATCGGCATCACGAAGTCCCCGGTCTGCCCGACCGTCTCGATCAACCCGAGCCCGAACTTGTCGGAGAAATCGAGGAGCTTCCGCAGGGCGTCGGTGCGGTAGAACTGGCCGGACGGGTGATAGACCCGGAAGTGGAGTTCGGTCCTCTTTCCGTCCTTAGTCCGCCGGGCGATGAACCCGACGAATTCGCACCGGATTCGGGCGGACCCGCCGAACCAGGGCGAAAGCCCTTGGCCCAGGCCCTGCGCGTAAGCCTCGATGGGGTACTGGCCCTTCTTGAGCTCGGAAACGTAGCTCGGCCACGGCCCCTTCTCGAGCTCTTCCAACATCTGAAGACCCCTCCGGACCGAGGGATCCTCGACTGGCTTCTCTCGAACGACCTCCCCCATGGAGACCCCGCCCTGAGACGGTCTATCAGGGGTGGCTAGTTCAACACCTCGTCAACTCGAATAGAGCAGAACCCAACCTGGAGCAAGCGACCATCGTTTGCACGCCGCCAATCCTTCCTTGCCCGCTCGCCTCGTGACGGCGATTGACGCTCGGCCGGCAGCGACCGACCCCCTAGGGGCGTGTACCGGCCTACCGCACCGGGACGAAGCCTCTTGCCCCGGGAGGACCGTCTCTCGAGGAGGTGAAAAGAATCTCCCTTAAGGTATAAGACCCGGCGAAACCAGAAACGCGGGAGGCGGGTCCGTCGAATGGCGGGGGGCGTGGCGGAACCGGGCGCGGGACCCGTCCCCGCCGATTCGGAGGGAACGTCGGGAGCCCGCGACGGCGCAGGGCCGGTCGAGAGGCTTTCCTTGGTCGTCCTAGAGCGGAACCTCCGACAGTCGAGGATCGCCGACCTCGAAGCGTCGGTCGCCGAGGTGACCCCGGAACGAGTGCGGAAGTGGTTCGATTCGGATTCCGCGCTGCGCGAGGTCGCCCTCCTTCGAACCTGCCAACGCCTACTGGTCGTGGCGCTCGTGGACCGGCGGGGCTCGGTGGAGCGGCTCTCCGCCGGACCGGATGCCGAGGGGCTGTGGGAGACCCGCGTCGACAGCGATGCGATCCGACACCTCTATCGGCTCTCGGCCGGCTTGGATTCCCAGGCCGCCGGTGAAAAGGAGATACGAGCCCAAGTGCGGGCCGCTTCCGCAAGTATCCTCAGTCGGCATCCACGGCCCGTCCTGCGCGCACTGCTGCTCTCGGCCGCGGAAGCCGCGGCCCGCGCGGACGGGCCTACGACCGCCTCCGTGGCGGACCTGGCGGCCGACTGGCTCCTCCTCCGGCTCCCCTCGTCCCTCGTCGATGTAGTCGTCATCGGGGGCGGGACGGTGGGTCGCAAGGTGGCCGAACGTTTGGCCGGGTCGTGCCGCGTGACGGTTCTCTACTTCCGTCATGCTCCCGACCCTGTCTGGGCAACGGAACGGCAGATCCAAGCCGTACCGTCCAGCGAGATGGTTCGGGCGCTCGCGAAGGCGTACGCGGTCGTCGCGGCCGCCAAGAGCGTGGGGCGAATCGTGAGCGACATCGATCTCCCCCCCGACCGAGGCACGGGTCCTCGCTGCTTCGTCGACCTCGGCCTCCCTCGGAACGTCGACCCGGAGGTAGGACGGCGTCCCGGAGTCGAACTGGTCGACCTAAGCGGGCTTCCTCCGCACTCCTTCCCGTCGCAGCGGCTCGATGAGACTACGCGGGTGATCGACTCCGCCGCCGAGGAAGGGATCGTGACGTTCGGAAGCGCCGCGTCTGAGCCTTGGGTTGACGCGCTCCGGGCCTACGCCGAGGGAATCCGTCGAGAGGAGTGGGAGCGGGCCCTCCGACACACCGGTCCGATCTCCGATGAGGCCCGAGAAGCGTTCGAGCGGTTCTCCGAACGGCTCCTGCGCCGCCTCCTCTCCGGACCCACCGCGGAGCTTCGGTCGCTGCCCCCCGGTCCGGAAATGGACGGGTGGCGCCGTCGCGTGCTCGAGCTGATCCGAGAAGCTGATCGCGTACCGTGACCGAACGGATCCGAATAGGGACCCGGCGGAGTCGACTGGCGCGAGCCCAGACCGACCTGGTCATTGCTCGACTCGTCCGGGCGGCCCCGGAGTTAAGATTCGAATCGGTTCCGATCATCACGAGCGGCGACCGAGACCGGTCGATTGGGGGCTCCCCGGACTTCACGGATGCGATTGACCGCGCGCTTCTCCGTAGGGACGTCGATCTCGCGGTTCATAGCGCGAAGGACCTACCGCTCGAGCTCGACCATAGTCTCGAGCTCCTAGCGGCCCCCCGCCGTTCCGACCCCCGCGATTGTCTCGTCGTAGCCCACCCGTATCGCACCCACCCACTCCCTCGAGGGGCCCGGGTCGGCTCGAGCAGCCTTCGTCGACGGGCCCAGCTGCTCCGCTGGAGAGCGGACCTTACTGTCGTAGAGATCCGGGGGAACGTCGACACCCGGATCAACCTGGTCCGATCCGGTGCAATCGACGCGGCCGTCCTCGCCGTGGCGGGAATCTCACGTCTTGGACGGACGGGCGAGATTGGCCGCATTCTCCCTTCCGCGACCTTCCTCCCGGCACCCGCTCAGGGAGCGCTCGCGGTCGTGGCGCGGGTCGGTGACTCCGCGCTCGCCTCGGCCGTTCGACGGATCGACCATCCGCCGACCCATGTCTGCGTCACCGCGGAGCGAACGTTCGCTGCCGCGCTGGGAGGCGACTGTCGGCTGCCTCTCGGTGCCCTCGCGACCGCGGGCGAGCGAACGGTCTCACTGGTGGGAGAGGTGCTGACCCCGGATGGGCGAATGAGTCTTCGGCGGAGGCAAAAGGGACCCGTCTCCGACCCCGAGAGCCTCGGGTCGGGGCTCGGTAAGGAGATGCGAGATCGGGGAGCCCTCGACCTTGTGTCTCCCTCCCGTCCGTAGGAACCCTATGACGACGCACGCTCCTCGAACGGTCGTCCTGTGCTCCGCTCCTGGTACCCTCGAAGGGATCGGTCCCCTGCTCCGACGCGCACGGGTCCGACTGGTCCACCTCGTATCGGTGGAACCTCGGCCGGTCGACCCGAAGACCTGGCTGGGCCGTCTCACGCGGGCTCCGACACCGGACACGGTCGTAGTAACGAGCCGGACCGCCGTGGAAACCGGAGTTCGACCCTGGGGTCGAGCGTTCGGTCACGTTCCGGGTTCGGCGCTCGAGTTCTGGGCGGTCGGGCCCGGGACCGCCCAGGCACTCCGACAGATGGGCATCCGCCGGGTCCATCGCCCTCGGACCGTCGGCGCCATGGCCGTAGCGCAGGCCCTCGCTCGAACGCCTTCGCGGAGGGTCCTCTACTTTCGCTCCGACCTCGCTGGGCCCAGACTTGCCCGCACTCTACGAGACCAGGGGCATCGGGTCGTCGACGTAGTAGCCTATCGGCTCGAGGCACCTCCCCCGCTCACCGCCCGAGCGCGCCGGGAACTCTCTTCGGCGGACCTTCTTGTCGTAACGAGCCCCTCGGGCCTGTCGGACCTGCGGCGTCGGTTGGCTCGTCCCACGTTCTCCCGGCTCTCTCGGACCGTCGGCCTGGTGGTCCTTGGCGAGCGTTCTCGGCGGGCCGCCCACGGCCACGGGTTCCGGCACGTCTCGGTCGCGCCGTCGACCACCACACAACGATTTACCCGCTACCTGCTCCGGGAGCTTCGCCATGCCCGGACGTAGAAGCTCGGCGCCCCCGGCAGCCCCAACGCCCGCTCTGTCGGTCCGGCTTCGCCGACTGCGTCGGACGACCGCCCTGCGGAACTGGGTCGCGGAGACCGAGGTCGAACTCCGTCGGCTCGTCTACCCGCTCTTCGTGCGACCGGGTCGCGGCGAACCGCAACCGATTCCTTCCATGCCCGGGGTCTTGCGGTACACGGTCCGCGACCTCGTCTCCCTCGCTCCCCGTCTCGAAGAAGAGGGGATCCGCTCGGTGCTTCTGTTCGGGGTCGCTCGAACGAAGGACGCCGGGGGCAGGGACGCATGGGCCCCCGATGGGGTCGTCCCCGAGGCCGTGCGCGCGTTCAAGCGCGCCGCTCCGGGAATCGTGGTGGTGACTGACGTCTGTCTCTGCGCCTACACCTCCCACGGGCACTGTGGGGTCGTCCGGAACGGTGCGGTCGTGAACGACGCGACGTGCGAACGACTCGGTCGGGTCGCGGTGGCCCATGCGAACGCGGGCGCCGACGTGGTCGCCCCCAGCGCGATGATGGACGGGCAGGTCGCCCGGATCCGGGCCGCGCTGGACGCCGCCGGGCACGAGGAGACCGCCATTCTGTCCTATGCGTCGAAACATGCGTCCGCCTTCTACGGCCCGTTCCGGGACGCGGAGGAGTCGACGCCCGCGTTCGGCGATCGGCGCAGCTACCAGATGGACTTTCGCAACGCGCGTGAGGCGCTTCGCGAGATGGAGCTCGATGTGGCCGAAGGCGCGGACCTGCTGATGGTGAAGCCGGCGCTGACGAGCTTGGACCTCCTCGCCCGAGCCCGAGAACGCTTTCGGCTGCCGCTCGCGGCGTACCAGGTGAGCGGCGAGTACGCGATGCTCAAGGTGGCGGCCGTCCGTGGGACCGTAGACGAACGGGCCGCGGTCGAGGAGACGCTGGGCGCGATCCGCCGCGCCGGCGCCGACCTAATCATCACATACTTCGCACGGGACGTCGCGCGTTGGTCGCGCGAGGGGCGATGACCGAAGGAGAGCGTCGACCCGCGTCGGCCGGACCGGGCGACACCGACGGGCCGGGGGACCTCGAGCACCACGTGTCCTTCCCACCTCGTCCGAACTGGGGGATACCCTATCCTCCCATACGAGAGGACGGGACGACCCAGGTCACGGGCGCCCCGTCCCATCTTCCAGGGGGCGCCCTCGCTTCCGCCCGCCACCCGGTCGACCTATCGGGTGGCCTGCCGTGAACTCCCCCTCCCCGGGGCGCCGCTCGCGCGCCCTCGGCCGTCGCGCCCGCAAGGTGCTTGTCGGAGGTGTTGACAGTCCGGTGCGGTCGTTTCGGTCGGTGGGTGGGTCCCCGGTGTTCTTCGCCCGTGGTCGGGGGGCGTATCTCATCGATGTCGATGGCCGAAGCTTCCTCGACCTCGTGGGTTCCTGGGGCGCGAATCTCCTCGGGAACGCTCCCCCGGGGATCGTGGCGGCGGTGCGGCGGACCGCCCTCCGGGGGCTCACGTTCGGAGCCCCCTCCCCTCTCGAACACGAGCTCGCCGAGCGGATCCGTCGAGCCGCTCCGGCGCTCGAGCGACTTCGATTCGTGAGCTCCGGCACCGAGGCGGTCATGAGTGCCGTTCGGGTCGCGCGAGGATTCACTCACCGGACCAAGGTGGTAAAGTTCGCCGGGGGGTATCACGGGCACTCGGACGGGCTGCTCGCCCGTGCCGGCTCGGGCGTTGCGACCCAGTCGCTCCCGGATTCCGCGGGGGTCCCTCTCGCGATCGTGGGAGAGACGCTCGTCGGACGCTACAACGACGCCGACCGGCTCGCCGAGCTGTTCGAGCGCCACGGGCCATCGATCGCCGCGGTCGTGATCGAGCCGGTGGCAGGGAATATGGGTGTCGTCCCTCCCCGCCCCGGGTTCCTCGAGGCGGTCTCTCGCCTCGCGCATCGGCACGGCGCCCTGGTCCTCGCGGACGAGGTGATCACGGGCTTTCGTCTCCGTCGGGGGACGGTCCATGAATCCCTCGGCCTCACGGCAGACCTGGTGACGCTCGGCAAGGTCGTGGGAGGTGGAATGCCGGTAGGGGTGTACGGAGGCCGCCGGGAGGTGATGGAGACGGTCGCGCCGCTCGGCCCGGTCTACCAGGCGGGAACCCTGGCGGGCCATCCGCTCGCGATGGCCGCGGGCCAAGCGATGCTCGACCGACTGAAACCCGACGTCTACCGCGCTCTGGAGAGGACCGGAGCCTCGCTCGAGGAGAGGCTTGTACGACTCGCCGAGGAGGAGCGTGTCCATCCCTTCACCGTGCAGCGGGTGGGCTCGATGCTGGGACTCTTCTTCGCCCCGGGTCCGATCGTGGACGACCGGGGAGCGGAGAGCTCCGACCGCGCCCGATACGCCCGGTTCTTCCACGCGACGCTCGACCGCGGCGTGTACCTCCCGCCATCGGCCCTTGAGACGACGTTCGTCTCCGGCGCGATACGGGCCCGCGACCTCGCCCGAGCGGAAGGGGCTCTGCGCGCGGGGTTCCACGCGGCTCGGACGGGCCGGCGATGAGACCGGAGCGGCGGGTACGAGCCCGCCGTGACAAGGTGGTCGACGCGTCACCGACCGGGCCAATGCGCCGTGCCAGCCGCCGTGGGCCGGGGCACTAGACGTTCGGGGAGACCCCCTCTCGGCACGAGATCGTCCGATCCCCCATGAGGCGGGCCGCGGACGGGCGACGGAACCGGCGCAGGATTGTCGACCGCGCTGACGGGAGTGGCGAGCGGCGCGGTCCCCGAACCATCCATATTTAAACCGATGGGAGGCCGACCCGCACGGAGTTGGGCGGCCCGCGCAGCACGAATTGCCCATACCTATTTCCCCGTCTCGTGTCCGTGGGCCTCGAACACAGGGCTGGCGGTCCGGTGCGGGGTGGGACGATCGGGATTCAGGAGGCTCCCGGGCTCCGTTGCGAGGGAGGAGCCGTCTCCCGGAGCGAGGTCAAGGTCACCCCTCAATGATTGCCCTGGTACTCTCCCCTCTAGCGGCTCTCCTAATCGCCATCTTGCTCGTTTCGCTGGGGGCCGGCTTCCTCGGCGCCCTGGCCGGCCTCGGGGGCGGGATGATTCTCGGTCCCGTCTTCTACCTGTTTCTGGGGCTCTCGTTCGGCGACTCGGTGGGGGCGAGCGCGGTCGGCGTTCTCTGCGCTTCGCTGTCCTTCACGGCCTCGGTCACTCGCGAACGCATCGCGGACCTCCGGATCTCGAACCTCTTCCTGGCGGCCATCGTCCCGGGAGCGCTCGTCGGTGCTACTTTGGTGGTCCATTTCGCGAACACCCCGGTCGTACCGATCTTCTTGATCGCCTTCGGAGCCGTCCTGCTGGCGAACGTGCCCGGAATGCTCGCGCTCCGCAAGGTCCCCGAGGACGCACCCTTGAGCGAGCCGGATCGGCTCACTCGGGTCTTTCATCTCGAAGGCCAATACCTCGACCGACCTCGCCAACGGATCGTCCGGTATCGCGCGAAGAAGGTTCCCCAGAGCATGGCGGTCATGGTCGGCGCCGGTCTCGTCTCGGGTCTCTTCGGGATCGGAAGCGGGGCTCTGGTCGTCCTGACGTTGAACCGGATCTCGCGAATACCCATCAAGGTCGCGACGGCGACCAGCAAGTACCTCTCCGGTGTCGAGATCATGGCGTCCCTGGGGATTCTGATGGCGGGAGGACTGGTCCAGGTGGCCTTCGCGGCGCCGACCATCGTCGGTATGACGGCGGGTGCCTACCTAGGCGGCTTTGCGCTGCCGCGGTCTCCGAGCAACGTGGTGCGCTGGATCTTCCTAGCGCTCATCCTGGTCTTTGGCATCGAGGAGATTTGGAAGGGAGGTATGGCTCTGTGACGTCGAAACCATTAGGTCTAGATGACCTCCCCATCGACCCGTCGTTCCATCCGGCCTCGTACGGGCAGCTGGCGCGACTCATCCAGGTCGGCGTGGCCATCTTTTCCGTACTCGGGGTCGTTGGATTTATCGGCTATCTGTCCGTGAACTGGAATGTCTCCGTTGCCAAGGCGATCAAGGCGGACCCGAAACCCATCTATTGGACGCCTCAGGCGTATTTCGGCCACCTCTTCGGGCTCATGCCGGACGCCTTCGTGCTGCTCTCCATTGCCGTGATGGTCGCGACCGTGTTCGGCCGCAGCCTGATGTCGGCAGTCGATCTGTACAAAGGGAAGGAAAGGTTCCTCGCGGGCATCGTCGTGTTGGTGTTGGTGGTCATAGCGGGCGCTTTTCTCATCGATCGCTACTACTGACGGGCAGATCGACCGGCGCGTCCGCGTTCTCCCGAACCCGTTTCTTGTTCCTTCCGGGGCTCGGACCCGGACCGCGGTGGTGTGGACGAACCGGCACGGCCTTCGCTCACTCGTGGGTCCCGGGGCTGACGCTATAAGGCTCGGGACGGCTGCGCACCGAGGTCGAGTACTCTTGGGCGACCGACGGTTCGAAGCTCTCCCGGGTCGAGCGGACGGCCCAGAATCGTTCGAAACCGTCGCTTCGCGACCGTCCGGCCACCGGGTACGACCTCAGCGAAGGTGTTCGGAATGTCTCTGAGGATGAGCCGTCCTCCTCCCCATGGAGGAACGCTAGTGGACCGGGTGGTGCGGGATCGCGAGAAGGCGAATGGCCTGATGGCGGGTTGTCCTACGTTTGACATCAAACCGACCTATGACGGCGAAACCCCGATCCGGAACGTCTATCGGGAGATCGTGTCGACCTGCTACGGGTTCCTGAGCCCTGTCGAGGGCTCGATGGTTCGGAACGAGCTCGAACGAGTCCTGAAAGAGCGGAGGCTCCTCAACGAATGGGTGTTCCCGTTCCCCCTCCTCTTTGACGTCAGCGAAGCCGACCACGCACGGTTGGGGGTTGGTGCGGGGGATCGCCTACTGCTCCGGCTCAAGGGACAGCCGTTCGCCGTCCTGGACGTCGACGAGGTGTACCGGATCGACCCGAAGGACGTCGCGACGAGGACCTTCGGCACCCCGGAAACGGCCCCCGGGATTGTCAAGCACGCCTTCGACCAGAAGCATCCGGGGTTCAACATGTACGCCCACATGAATCCCGTGATCCTCGCCGGTAAGTACACGATCATCAACGAACCGGTGTTCCGTCCCCCCTTCGATCGGTTTTGGCTCCCCCCTTCGAAGTCGAGGGAGGAGTTCGCTCGACGCGGTTGGAACACGGTCATCGTGCATCAGACGCGGAACGTCCCTCATCTCGGCCACGAGATGCTCATGAAGAACGCCGCGTACATGGGGGATATCGAACCCGCGAACGGCATCCTCGTCAACGCCATCGTGGGCGCGAAGAGGATCGGGGACTACCCCGACGAGGCGATCCTCGAATCGCACGAGGCCGTCCACCTCGCGAACTACGTGAAGCCCGAACGGCACATCGTCTCGTTCTTCCTATGGGACATGAGGTACGGGAACCCTCTCGAGTCGCTCCTGCACGCGATCGTACGGCAGAACCTAGGGTGCACGCACCACATGTGGGGGCGCGACCATGCGGCCGTGGGCGACTACTACGACTCGTACGCCACCCAGACCCTCTGGTCCAAGGGAGCACCGGGCTTCGGGTTCGAAGCTCCGCCCGGCGAGGTCCACCACGGGCTCTTCCTACGACCCCAGAACATGGGAGAGTTCTGGTATTGCCCCAAGTGCGGCGAGATCGCGTACAACGCCAATTGCGGCCACATGGACGTGGTGCAACGGTTCAGCGGGAGCCTGATCCGGAGCCTGATCGCGGAAGGGCTCGTGCCTCCGACGGTGATCATGAGGCCCGAGGTCTACGCGGTTGTGGTCAAGTGGTGGCGAGAACTCGGGTATCCGTTCAACAATAAGCGGTACATGCTCGCTAAGGAAGAGGAACTGGAAGTCGATATGCCGAAGGTCGCCGTTCCTCCCGGACCCGTCCTCGGAGGGAAGCCATGACCTCATCGAACGCCCCGTCCGGGTACTCCCTGGCGGTCCTGCTGGACGAATCACGCCGCTCCGTCCTCCGAGGCACGACGCTGGAGAACCGGACGACCGACATGTTCGGCGGCTCGATCAAGGCGTTGATCCTCACGGTCACGCCCGAACAGAGCAAGGTCATCATAGCGGCGTTCGCGCGTGCCCGGACGGACTCCCGGGGATTCCTCGAGGAGCTCCCCATCTCGTTCAAGAGAGCCCTCTTCGAAGAGATCGTCCGATCGAAGTCCATCGGTCCGGAAGTGATCGACGCCGTCCTCGCGAAGTTGGACGCGATCAAGGTCGAAGCGTCGAAGGAAGAGGACCGCCTTCCCCCTCCCACATCCCGCCCGGCCTCCGGATAGACCCCCGTCCCTAATCGTGCCGGGCGGCCAGACGCCCGGGGGTCGATGGGATTCCCGACGGTTTACGGGTCGCCGGAGCGTGAGGGGCGAGAACGGCGGACTCCCGCCCGAACCGGCGGAATACGGGAGCCCGAACGGTCGGAGGGCTGTGGGGCCACCTCTCCGGGGAGGAGGAGGGCAGCGGGCACCGTCCCGGCGGACGACGCGACGAGCAACACCTCGAACCGTCGTGCTCTCGTCTCGGGGCGTACCGCGTTCATCACCCAGAACGTGGCCCTTCGCCGGTACCCTCGGGGGCGGGACCGGAAGAACCGCTCGGCGACGGGCCGCTCTCGTAGCCGCGCGACGAACGTCGGAGCGAGGCGAAACGTCCGCTCGCTCGAGTACGACACGGCTTCCCGCCTCGGTCGTCTGTCGAACGCCCGGCGACCGGATTCATGGACCCGCCCGGCCTTCTCGAGCTCAGCGAACCGTCGGCGGTTAACCGCGCTCCACTGGCTGCCGGGTCGCCGCGGCGTGAATCGGTTCGCGTAGCGGTCGGCGTCGATCCGACGCACCGTCGTGTCGATCCATCCGAAGCAGAGCGCCTCCTCGACCGCCTCGAGGTAGACGGCCCCGGCTCTCCCGGTGTGCGCTTTGTGGAAGCCGACCCAGAGCTCCGGGGCATCCGCGTGATGCGCCCCGAACCACGCCCGGAGCTCGTGCCTCGACCGGAAGAAACGAGCGGGGACGGGCATCGTAGGCCCGCCTACTTGTACACGGAGAAGTGGACGTGGTTCTCGTCGTCCGTGATGAGAATGCACTCGCCTTCGCACTCGAACAGGCACGCCTCGCAGACGATGCACTCCGGACCGTTGACGGCGAGGGACTTCTCTCCCCGGAACTGGAACTTCGCCCCGACCCCGGGGTCGTCCACCACGTCGGGGACCCGGTCGCGGGGACGCAGGTCGAACACGTTGACCGGGCAGACGTCCTTACAGTGGGAGCAGCCCGTGCACTTGGCGATGTCAATGTCGACCTGGACCATCGCCGGCCTCTCCGCCCGTTCGAGCGAGGCGGGCTATTAGGATTTCCTAGACGGGGATTCGGAGCCCTTCGAGGGACGGCGAGGGTGCCGCCCCCGCGCGAGTTCCCGCTCTCCGACGAACGGGTTCGGTTCGAGATACCGCGCCCCGCCCATCTCTTCCCGAATCACGTCGGGGATCTCGATGCGACCGTCGTCGGTCTGGTAGTTCTCGAGGATGGAGATCACGAGCCGAGGGAGCGCCACCCCTGACCCGTTGAGGGTATGCACCGGCTCGGGGCGGGACGATTGGTGACGGCGCCAGCGCACGTTCGCGCGGACCGCCTGGTACGCCTCGAAGTTCGAGATCGAGCTCACCTCGAGCCAGCGCTTCCCACCGGGCGCCCAGAGCTCGAGGTCGTAGCACATCGCGGCCTTCTCGCCGAGGTCGCCCGTGCACAGACTCACCGTACGGAACGGGAGGTCGAGGCGCCGCAGGACCTCCTCGGCCTCGACCCGAAGCTCCTCGAGCGCGTCGTAGGAGGACTCAGGGGTGGTGAACTGCACGAGCTCGACCTTGTCGAACTGATGGACCCGCGCAATCCCCCGCGTCTCGACGCCGTGCCCGCCCGCCTCGCGACGGAAGCACGGGGTGTAGGCGAACAGACGGACCGGCAGGTCCTCGGCAAGGAGCACCTCATCGCGGAAGAGGTTCGTGACCGGGACCTCCGCGGTCGGCACGAGCCACAGGTCGTCGGGTTTCACCTGGTAGGAATCCTCCGCGAACTTCGGCAGCTGTCCGGTGCCGACCATCGACTCGCCCCGAACGAGGATCGGGACCGCGACCTCGGTGTACCCCCGGGAACGGTGCAGCTCCCGCATGAACCGGATGAGCGCGTACTCGAGACGGGCGAGGTCGCCCCAGAGGACGTAGAACCCCTCGCCGGCGACCTTCGCCCCCCGCTCCTCGTCGAGCAGGTTCAAGTCGTGGCCGATCTCGAAGTGCGGCCGGGGGGCCGACGGCGGCGGGCGATGAGGCTCGAAGCGCGCCACCTCCACGTTGTCGTTCGCGTCCTTTCCCCGAGGGACGCTCGCATGCGGGTTCTGGGGGAGCAGGAGCAGACGCTCGTGGATTTCGGCGTCGAGCGCGTTCGCCCGCGCCTCGAGGTCCCGGATCCGGTCCCGGAGCTCTCCGAGCCGGGCCCGGTCGTGGTCGTCCGCGGGGGCCGAGGACTTTGCCGTCTCGGCGACACGATGAGCGCCCCGGTTCCGTTCGGCCCGGAGGCGGTTCGCCTCCTCCCCGACCGACCGTCGTTCGCGGTCGAGCGCCAGGAGATGGTCGACCTCGGCCGGGTCGCGCCCTCGGGCCCCGAGGCCCGCCTTGAGCGCGTCCGCGGATTCCCGCACGTAGCTGATGGGATACACGGCCGCGAGCCGAACCCGGACCCACGCCATAACCCTTCGCGTGGGACGAACGCCGCCTTCGGAACGACCGTTCCCCTCGAGCGCAATCTTTACCGGGCACGACGGCGTTCGGTCCTGGAAGAGCGCGGATGAGCGACATCCTCCTGGGCACGAGCGGCTGGGATTATCCGGAGTGGTCGGGACGGGTCTACCCGCCCCGCGGGGCGAGCGACAAGCTCCGCTACTACGCCGGCCTTTTCCCGATCGTGGAGGTCAACTCCACGTTCTACCGCCTCCCATCACCCTCGGTGGCGGCGTCGTGGGTCAAACGGACCCCGGCCGGGTTCCGGTTCGCGGCGAAGTTCCCGCAGAGGATCACCCACGAGCTGCGCCTCGTGAGCACCGAAGAGGAGCTCGCCCGCTTCCTCTCGGTCCTCAAACCGATCCGCGACGCGGGGAAATTCGCCGCGGCGCTCCTCCAGCTCCCGCCCTCTCTCCCGTTCGAGCCGACGACCGTCCGCCACTTCTACGAGACGCTCCCGCGGGAGCTGCCGGTCGCGGTCGAGTTCCGCGAGCGCTCCTGGCTCGCTCCGGAATCGATCACCCTCCTGCGGGAGTTCGGGCTCGCCTACGTCATCGTGGACGCCCCGCACCTACCGGTCGCGCTCGAGGTGACCGCGCCGTTCGCCTACATCCGCTGGCACGGGCACGGGAGCCCGCTCTGGTACGACTACACATACTCGGCGGCCGAGCTCACCGCGTGGGTGCCCCGGGTCCGCGCCCTCACCGAGAAGGTGCCGACCGTCTACGGGTTCTTCAACAACCACTTCCGCGGCGACGCGGCAGTGAACTGCCGGACCCTCAGTGAGGAGCTGGGGCTCTCCCCACCGCTGCGTCGCGGGCGGCTCGACACCTAGAGCTCGGACGGCGCGCGAACGGCCGGCGGGACCGGGGGCGAGCCGACAGTTCGCACGACCGTGAACCCGCTGGAGCCGCACGCGACCCCCGAGGCCGTGTGCGTGACGATCACGGTCCCCGTGAGGGCGTTGACGGTGGCATTGAATTCGGAGCCGGTGGTGTTCGCCGAAGGGTTCGCGGAACACGTGCTGTACAGGACGAACCAGTCGGGGTTGAGCCCCGAACCTCCAAAGGCTACCCCCGGACCGAGCCCGAAGACCGCCGAGGCATTCGGGTCGACCGAGAGAAACGCGCGCGCGTACGGTTGCACGGCGGCGGCGACCTGAGAGCTGTCGATGACGTTTCCCGGGATCTGGGGAAAGAGCCCCGAGGCGATGCATCGGCCCCCGGTGAGCGTGCCCACCACGACTCCCTTGCCGTCGATGACCGAGACCAGCGCGATGCCCTCCGAGAGGCTCCCGTAGCCGAACTCCCAGGCCGGAGCGAGGCCCGACGATCGGTTCCCGTCGTACCCGGGGAGCGAAAGGTTCTCGGCCGGCCCGTTCGGCGTGAACGTGCAGTTGAGGCTCGAGATCGTGGTCCCGTTCACCGGCACCGTGAGGGACGTCGCGGAGACGAGGCCCGCGGCGAACAGGAGGTTCCAGCCGCCCCCTTCGAACCCTCCGACCGCCCGGTCCGCTACCGGGCGGGCCCCCGAGTACGTGAGGATGGATCCCGTGCTCGATGGCATGAGCGCGGGGGCCGCGACGAACGCGATCACCAGCACCACGACGGCGACCGTGACCCCGACGCCGACGTAGATGGCCTCCCGGCTGCGGGGTGCGGGCGGAGCCCGTGGAGGCGGAGGGCGAGGGGAGGTCGCGGGGGTCGACATGGACGGTTTCCTCGTCGTGCCAGCCGATCGAGCCCGATAATCCTTCTCCTCTCCGGAGGAGAACCGTCGAAATCATCCGCCCTGAAACCCCTCGTTCTCGGGCCCGTTTCAACGCCTCCCGAGCCGCCGCTTTAGAGCGGCCCGGTCGATGGAGAGGTTCCCGGATCGGTCCATCGATGACGGTCGAAGCGCTTCTCACCGAGCCCGTGCTCCCGCCGGAGGAGGTCCTCGCAGAGGAGCTCCCCCGTCCCCGGCCGAGACGCCCGTTCCCCTCCTCCCCGCCGGCCCGTCCGACGCTCGCCCCGCATCCCCGACGGACCCGCGCGACCCCTCTCCTTCCATCGGAGCCGGCGCTCTTTCCCTGGCTCGCCCGGCGGTTCGCGCCCGGTGAGGCGACCGTCTGGACCGGCCCGTCCATCGCGGTCGAGCCGGTCCTCGAGCTCCTCTACGCCGGGAATGCCCTCGCGCGGGGCCGGATTTCCCTCCTCGAAGGGGCGAACCGGTTCCATCCGTACCGCATCGGCGAGCTCGGCCGAGCGTTCGGGGTCGACGCGACCGAGACGTTGGGTAGGATCCGCCTCGCCCGCGCGTTCACCGCCTACCAGATGGTCGCGCTCGTGGACGGGTGGGCCCGGGAGGTCCATCGTCACCCCACGACCCTCCTCGTAGGCCACGACCTCCCGAGCCTCTTCGCGGATGCGGAGATTCCCGACGACGAACGCTCCGCGCTTCTCGCCCACATCGCTCGGCGCCTCGCCGCGCTCGCCCGCGAGGTCCGCGTCCCCCTCCTCCTGACGCTCCCTCCGGACGGGTTCGAGCGATTCCGTGCGGTCGCCGACGAGGGACCGCCGTGGTCCGACCTGATTTCGTTCGCCCGGGGTCCCGGGACCCTTCGGTTGCGCGCGCTCCGGGACGATGCCCGGGTCGCCCTCATGCCTCGCCCGGCCGGACAGACCGGTATGGAACGGTTCGGCGGAGAGTTCGCCGAGGAGGTGATCGCGTGGGACGTACCGTCCCGACCTACCGCCAGGCGCTCGAGGAACGGATGAAACGGTGGGACGAGTTCGCGCGGCTCCTCACGGACCCCGAGGAACGTGCCGCGTTCGAGATGATCCGTACCGGAGCCCGTCGCTACGTCGCGCAGGCGACGTACGTCGGAAGCCCGGACCTGCTCGAATCGATCCTCCTCTCCGTCCTCACCGACCTCGCGGTCCGGGTCCGGGCGGAGACACCGACGCCGACCGCTCGTCGCTGATGATGGCGGCGGCGACCCCCGCGTCCCCGACGCCTCCGGACGGGTGGCTCCTCGACATCACGGAGAGCGACGACGGTCGGTCGGTCGTCCTGTGGACGAAGGAACGGCGCTCCGGCCGCGTCCGGCGAACCGCGGTCGAGTACCGTCCGCCGTTCCTCGTGGCGGGGACCCGGAGCGACCTCGCCCTCCTCGCGCGTCGTCTCGCCGACGAGCCCGACGTCGACGCGGTCACCCTCGGTTCCGGCCGCCCGTCGCTCTTCGACCGGCGGAAATGCCCCGTGCTCTCGGTCGTTCCCGGCCGGAACCCGGCCCGCCGCGCTCTGGCGCGGAGCGTGGACGCGCTCGGGGGGTACGAGCGGTTCTCGCTCTACGATGTCGACCTCGGCCCCCCGCAGCTCTACCATCTCGCCCACGCCCTCTACCCGTTCGCACCGGTGGTCGGCCGGGCCCCTGTCCTCCGGGCGACCGAACCTCCCGAGACGATCGAGTACACCTCCCCGCCGCTGCGCATCGCAGCGCTCGAGGTCCACCTCGCCGGGGAACGACGGGGCCGCATCCCCCCTCTCGACGGTCGCATCGGGACGGTCCGTCTCGGGGACGTGACGCTGGAAGGCCCCGAGGAGGACCTTTTGCGCGCGCTCGTGGACGAGCTCGCGCGCAGCGACCCGGACGTCCTCCTCACGGAGGGTGGGGACGGCTTCGACCTCCCCTGGCTCTATCGACGGGCGGCGGCGTGCGGGCTCTCGCCCGCGGAGTTCCCGCTCGGGCGCGAACGCGTACCGTTCCGACCGAGCCGTCCGGCCCGCTCGTTCGAGTCGTACGGCCGGATCCTCTACCGGTCCGCTTCGTATCCGCTTCCCGGACGGTTCCACGTCGACCGGGAGAACTCGTTCCTCTACCGGGACGCCGATATCGCCGGGCTCGTCGACGCGGCCCGTCTCTCCCGCCTCTCGCTCACGACGGTCGTCCGTCAGTCCCCGGGCACCTGCTTCACCGCGATGGAGATGGCGCGGGCGCTCGAGCTCGGGGTCCACGTGCCCTGGAAGAAGAACCGACCCGAAGGGTTCCGGCGGGCCGACCAGTTGGTCGCCGCCGACCGCGGCGGCGTGATCTTCCTCCCGCCGGTCGGTATCCACGACCACGTGGACGAGTTCGACTTCGCGAGCCTCTATCCGCACATCATGGTCACGAAGAACCTCTCGGCCGAGACGCTCGAGTGCCGGTGCTGCCCCTTAAGCCCGCTCCGCGCGCCCGGCCTCGGCTATCGTTCGTGCACGCGTCGGGTCGGGCTCATTCCTCGCACCCTCGCGCCGCTCATCGCGCGTCGTCTCGCCTACAAGGCCGCGCTGAAGCGTCCCGGCGTCCCGCCCGAGGAGGCCCTCCGCTTGCGGCGGCGGGTCAAGATGCTGAAGTGGATCCTCGTCACCGCGTTCGGCTACCAGGGATACCGCAACGCCCGGTTCGGTCGGATCGAGTGCCACGAGGCGATCAACGCTTACGCGCGCGACCTCCTGGCCCGGCTCGCCCTCGAGTCGGAACGGGCCGGCTACTCGGTCCTCCACGGGATCGTCGACTCCCTGTGGCTGCGGCCGAACGACCCGAAGCACCCTCCGGACCCGGAAGCGTTCGCCGCGCGGATGAGCGAGCGGTTCGGTCTCCCGCTCGGCTACGAGGGGCGGTACCGCTGGATCGTCTTCTTGCCGGCGGTGACGCACGGCCTCGGGGTCCCGAACCGCTACTACGGCTACTACGAGCACGGCGAGTTCAAGCTCCGCGGCATCGGTGCCCGCCGGCACGACACGACCGGGCTCGTGCGACGGTTCGAGGCGGAGGTCCTCGCACTCTTCCGCACCGCCCGGGACGCGGAGGGGGTCCGCGCCCTCCTTCCGCGGGCCCTCGCGCGCGCCGACCTCTTCGCCGCGGAGGTCCGCGCCGGGTCGTGGCCCGTCGACGAGCTCCTCATCAGCCACCGGATCGGCCAGGCGAGCGAGGCGTTCGTCACGTTCACCGACTCGGTCGCCGCGTTGCGCCAGCTGAAGGAGGCAGGCGCGGTCCGGGGGCCGGGAGAGTTCGTGCGATTCGTCCTCCTCGACCGACGGAGCCGCTCGTTCCGGGACCGGGTACGACCGGCGGAGCTCCTCGAGGGGAACGAGCGGTACGACGCCGGGGCCTACCTCGAGATCCTCGCCCGCGCCGCGGAGACGCTGCTCGCCCCGCTCGGGGTCGGTCGCGAGGAGCTCCGGGCCCGTTGGGGAGCGGAGCCCGCCCCCGAGCGGGACGAGTACCGGTCGCCCGAAGGGCTTCTGCAGTCGCGGCTCGAGCTCGCGGGCCCGAGAGGAGATATTAGTCCCTGATTCGGTGGACTGTCCGTGGTCGCCCACGCCCATCGCACTTCGCGTAAGGGTCCGGTCCGCCGGCCCCCGTCCTCCCACCCCGACCCACCGACCCCGTCCGAACGCGCCGCCTCGATCCGGGAGAGCGTCCGACACGGCGAGGTGAAGGACCTCGGTCCCCTCTTGGTCGCGCTGAGCGACCCGGTCCCGGGGGTGCGCGAGACGGCGGCGGTCGCCCTCGGGATCCTGAAGGATTCCCGGGCCTGCACGACCCTCGGGACCGCGGTCAACGACCCGGACCCCCAGGTCCGGGCGGCCGCGGTAGAGGCGCTCGGGGCGATCGGCCGGGCCGACAGCCGCGCGACGCTGGAACGAGGGCTCGAAGACCCTGAGGCGGGGGTGCGGGCAAAGGCCGCGCTCGCGCTGGCCGTGCTCTCGGACGTCCGGTCGATCCCGGCCCTCGACCGCGTGACCGACGACCCGGTTCCCGCGGTCCGCCAGGCGGTGGCCCTCGCGCTCGGTCGGATCGACCCCGAGGCGGCCGCCCCTTCGCTCGAGAGGATGTTGAGCGACCCGGTCGACCGGGTCCGTCGGGAGGCCGTTCTCGGGATCGGGAGGTCGTCGGACCCCGAGCACCTCGCGATCGTCCGCCAGTTCCTTCGAGACCCGGCACGCCGGGTCCGGGTGGCAGCGGCCGTCGTGGCCGGACGCCATCGGGACCGCGAGAGCGCGCCGCTCCTTCTCCACCTCCTGACGACCCCCGAGACGTGGGAGAAGCCGGCGGTCCTCGTAGCGCTCGGCCGGATCGGTGACCCTTCGGCCATCCCCCCTCTCATCACGTGGGCCGAGCACCCCTCGCCCTGGATCCGCGTCTGCGCCGTCCACGCCCTCGGCGAGATGGGCATCCCGGAGGCCCGGTCGATCGCGCTCGAGCACCTCCACGACCCGTACTGGTCGGTCCGGGGCGCGGCCGCGGTCGCGCTCGGGACGGTCGGGACCCCGGAGGACCTGGTCCCCTTGCTGGAATGCCTTCGCGACGAGCATCCGTGGGCTCGGCGCGGCGCGACGTACGCCCTGGGCCGTCTCGGCCTGACCGAAGCGGCGCCCCGGTTGCGGGACGGTCTCCATGACCCCGCGGCGGAAGTTCGGCTCGCGACGGTCTGGGCGCTCGGGAGCTTGAGGGACGACGGAGCGCGGGAGGAGCTCGTCCGCCTCCTCTACCAGACCCGACCGAACGGGGCCATCTCCCCCTCTCCCGAGGAGCTCACCGACGAACAGTTCGTCTCGGACGCCGAGAGCCGCCTCTTCGATGCCGCGGTCCAGGCGCTGGGAAGGCTCTCGCACGGCCTCCCGGACCCGCTCGTCCATCGCTCGCTCGTGGACGCGCTCGAGCGCTTGAGCGAGGAGGAGCTCGACCGGTTCGCCCGTCTCCCGCTCCCCGAGGTCCAGCCGAACCACCCGGCCCCGACCCTCCGCGCGCTCTTCGAGACCGCGCTCCCGTCCTCGGCCGACGACGAGGACGTCGGATGATCCGGGACGTCCGACGCGCGGACATCCCGCACATCTTCCCGCTCATCGACCGGGAGTTTCCCGAGGAATCCGCGCTCCTAGGAAAGCGTCCGGAAGAGTTCGAGAAGGTCGTCCGACGTGTCTTCCGGTGGGACAGTCGCCTCATGGTGGGACTTCTGCGGCTCGTGGGGCGACCAATCTTCCGGTTCCTCGTCGTCGAGGTGAACGACCGCCCGGTGGCCATGACGCTGGTCACCTTCCCTCGCGGCTCCGCCTACGTGAGCAGCGTCGTGGTCGACCCCGCGCACCGCCGGCGGGGATATGCGAAGGGGATGCTGGAGGAAGCCCGCCGGACAGCGAAGAGGGCCGACCGGAAGTACGTCGCGCTTGACGTCCTCGAGACCAACGCTCCCGCGCGATCCCTCTACGAATCGGTCGGGTATCGAACGCTCCGGGCGCGGGGCCAGTTCGTCCACGAGTCCCCCGCGAGCCTCGGAGCAGGTCCGGCGACGAACCCCGCGGTCCGCGCGTTCCGCCGAGGAGACGCCTCCCGGTTGGTAGCGATTCTCCGTCGGCAGACCCCCTCCGCGGTCGAGGCGGTCCTGCCCACATATGCCGGGATGTTCCTCAGCTCTCGGCTCACGAACCGCATCCTGGGCTCCGAGGAAGCCGCGTGGGTAGTCGACCGCGGCCGCGGACCGGAGGCGTACGTCGCGGTGTCGGTCTCGACGGCGACCGAGGCGGGGTACATGGCAGCTCCGATCCTCGAAGAGTCGGTCGACGCCGAGCTCGCAGGAGCTCTCTTGAGCACCGCCGTGGCCTGGTGCGCCGCCCACAAGGCCCCCAGGATCCTGAGCATGGTCGCCGACGACAACGTGCGGGGGCGCACGGCCCTCGAAGCCGGGGGGTTTCGGCATGCGTTCGCGCTCTGGACGCTCTACCGGCCCGTCGACTGACCCGTCCTCCCGGGCGGGGGGCATTGACGTCTACCTCCTTCCGGCGGTCGTCGGTGGCGGTCTCGGGGACATCGAAGAGGTCCTCGCCGCGGGGCGTTACCTCTCCTTCGCCGGCTTTCGGCTCGTCCTCTACCGGGAGGCGGGCCGACCGCTCCCGGCGAACGTCGACGGCCCGTGGGAGTGGCCGTCTGTCGAGCGGCGGGACCGGATCCATCGTCGCGCGCGCGCGGCGCTCACTGTGGCCCCCTCCTGGGGGGTGAGCGCCGGACCGAGCCGACCGACCCGGTTCGGCCGAGGCGGTCCTTGGGAGCTCGAGGCCCGGAACATCGAGAGGGCGTACGGGTCGGACCGGACCCTGCACGTGAGCCTCGAGGAGTTCGCCCGCACGCTGCCGAGCACGGCCGAGACCCGAGAGCGCCTCCGGGAAGGGGGCGTCCCGGCGCGCGCCATCGCGCCGCGGTACCGGGCGGCCGAGGCGGCCCACGAGGTCGACGCGTTCCGGTCCGCGTTCCGGGAGTTCCGGGGGTTCGACCGACCGAACGTCCTCCACGTCTTCGCGACGTTCCGCCCGGACCGGGCGTTCGCGCGCGAGTTCCCCGAGGCGGTCCAGACCGGCCCGCTCGGTTCGGGCCATCGGGTCTCGACCGCCGCCCCATCCCGCCTCCGGGGATCTCGTGAGTGGGTCTGGTACGCGAGCCCTTCGAGCGCCGAGCGGATCGCCCCCGCGGTCCTCGAGGGTCTCGCCGGCCTACGGCCGAGGGTTTCCCTCTTCGTTCGCTCCCCCCGGCCCTGGCCGAGCGTCGAGGGGAAGCCCGGGATACGGATCGTTACGGTCCCGGTCGCGCCGAGGGCCTGGCGCTCCCGCTTCCGAAGGGCCGACCTCAGGATCGTGACGGGAAGCCGCACGCTCCTCGAGGCGATGGAGGTTGGCGGGCCGTTCCTCTACTTCAACGGCATCCTCGGTCAGGGAGCGAGCCGTCGCCGACATCGGCCCGAGAAGATCTGTGCATGGCTCGACCTGGCCCGCCGCGCGGGCGTGGGCGATGACCTACAAAGGGACCTCGCGGACTTCGCGCGGGGTCGTCGCGTCTCCCAGGTCGTCCGCCACGCAGCCCGGCGGGAGAAGGGATGGGCCCGCTTCCCCGGATCGCTCGGGCCGTCCGGGTTTCCCGCTTCCCGCGCGGACGCGGGGCGGGTCCTCGTTGCCGTGGCTCGTGAACTCGCGTGGCCCGGCGCCCGCTCCTTCGAGATCGTGGCTCGCTGGCGTCGTTCGAATCCTTAATCGGGAGCCTCCCCTCCTTCGGGGGTGCCATGGTCCCGGACGAGGCGACGCCTCCCGCGGTCGCCCGCGCGCTCGTCGGTAGCGCGCTCGCTGTGCGACGTGGGGAGCACGTCGCGGTGGTGAGCTGGAACCATACGCTCCCGTGGGCGGCCGCCTGCCTCACCGAGGCGCGTCGGGTAGGCGCCCGGGCGTTCCTTCTCCTAGAGGACGAGGCGGCGTTCTGGCGGAGCGTCGAGAGCTCTCCCTCGTCCCGTCGCTGGGCCGGGCTCTCCCGACCCGTTCGCGCCGCGCTCGAGCGCGCGGACGCGCTCGTCTACTTCCCCGGCCCGGCCGACCGGCCGCGCCTCCACGCGCTTCCCCCTCCCCTCCTGGCCCCGTTCGTTGGAGCCGACGACGAGTGGCTCTCGGCCGCGAGGGGCGCCCACCTGCGCGCGGTCCGCTGTCTCCTCGGGTACGCCTCGGAGGCACAGGCCGACCATTGGGGAGTGCCCGGGGCGATGTGGCGGAGCCAGCTCATCCGCGCGATCACCGACGTCGACTACGGCGCGCTTCGAGCGGACGGGCGTCGCGCGGCGGGCCTCCTCCTCAAAGGTCGCGAGCTGAGGCTCACCGCGGCGAACGGGACCGACCTTTCCCTCCGCCTCCGGGGGCGGGTACCGTGGGTCGACGATGGCTTCGTCGACGCGGACGATCGGCGACGGGGTCGGGTGATGTCGGCCGCGCCGGCCGGGTCGGTGGTGGTGGCGGTCGATGAGGCGTCGGCCGCGGGAATGGTGGTCGCCAACCGCCCGAGCTTCCTCTCCCCCGGCCGGGTCGAGGGTGGTCAGTGGGAGGTCGAGGGCGGCAAGCTGCGCAACTACTGGTACACCGAGGGCGGGGATGCGTTCGAGACCGAGTTCGCCCAGGCCCCTCGGGGCCGGGAGACGATCGCGCTGTTCGCCCTCGGCCTCAACCCGGAGCTCGCTCCCGGCGTCCCTCAGGCCGAGGACCAGGAGGCGGGGACGGTCACGATCGCCGTCGGCGGCAACACGCTCTACGGGGGCCGGAACCGCTGCCGGTTCCTATCGTGGATCACCATCGGGGAGGCGACGGTCGCCGTTGA
>JBKQMS010000014.1:0-8736 GCA_052326485.1 Thermoplasmata archaeon
GGCGCTCGCCGGCCCGACGGTAATGTGCCCGGAATGGATGGCCGGGAATCTGTCGACCCTGCTCGTCGATCACCACGAAGCCATTTCGGTAGAAGCCGAGTGACGGATCCTCTTGGAAGCTGCGCAGAACGGAGGCGAGCTTGTCGGGAAGAAAACGGTCGTCATCTTCCAGAAACGTCACAATCTCTCCCCTGCTCGCCGCGACGCCGGCCACCGTCCCGGCTCCGAAGTATTCGGCATCAAGGCGAATCGACCGACCCCCCGCGTCGCGCGTCTCATCCTCGAGCTTCGGATCATCGTAGTTTCGAACCACGACGAGTTCGAATTTCCGGGGGTCCAGGGTTTGGTGGCGAACGGAAGCAATCGCCTCTTCCACGAACTTCCGGCGGAATGTCACCAGCACGACCGAGATGAGCGGCGACGCGGTCGACCTAGAATCTGCCACCGAGTGCTCCTCGTCCGGGGGACAAGTCATACGTCCCCGAGTTGGGGATTCGCAGGAGAGTCGAAGCCGCGGGAGGGATTTGAACTCTCGGCCTGCTCCCTGCCAGGGGGTCGCTCTGCCAGGCGACTCACCGCGCCGTCAGTCCTGTCCCGGCGTCTCTTCCGTCTTCCGCTTTCCCACCGACCGTTGGGTCACGATTCCCGCCAAGGGAAAGCCCGCGGAAGCGGCTTCGCGGCCATGCCGCGACAGCGGCGGAGGGGGAGCGCGCGTCTCGAGGAAGGCCCGCATCATCTCCCGCTGTCTCTCCGGACCGAACAGGCGGGCCCACAGGTCGAGCTCGTGGGCGAGCCCGGAATCAAGCGAGGGTCGAGCGCCACCAGCATGGCGCACTTCGTCGCGGCCGATGGTGATCCCCTAGAACTGGAGTTGGGACGAGTCTCCGACAATGCACGAGAGCTCGCTCGGCCTGCTTCCTTCGGAATGAATCGTCGCTCGGCGCCCGACGATACTGTTGATGAGGTTCACGGGCCCGTCGACCACCGTCTCTTCCATGATGATCGATCTGCGAACGCTGCTGAGTCGCCCGATCGTGCAGTGGTTCCCGACGGAAACGGAAGGGCCTATCCGGGCCCCCGCCTCGATTCGGACTTCATTTCCGATGACCACGGGTCCCTCGATTCGTGCGTTCGCGGCGACGGACGACCCGCGGCCGATCCGAATCGGCCCTTCGAGGACGGCACCTTCAGCCACTGTCCCGAGCTTGACGAATCCCCCCGGCACCGAGGTTCGGAGAACCAGGTCGTTCGCCTCAAGGAGGTCCTCGGGTCGGCCGGTGTCCTTCCACCAGCCTTCAACATGCCGCACGGACACCGCTCGGTGCTCTTCGTGGAGTTTCCAGATGGCATCCGTGATCTCCAATTCCCCGCGGCGCGACGGCTTCAGCTCTTGGATGATGGGATGGATGCGCGGAGAGAACACATAGACCCCGATCAGGGCCAGGTTGCTGCGAGGGGCCGTGGGCTTCTCCACGATCGAAACGAGCTTGTCACCCTCCATTTCGGCGATCCCGTAGCTGCTGGGATTCGGCACGGGAGTGACGCCGACCGCCGCGTCACATCCCATTTCATGGAACAACTTGATGAGAGGTCGGGTCCCCTCTTGCAGCAAGTTATCTCCGAGATACATCACGAAGGGCTCGTCCCCTAGGAACGCGTGGGCGCAGAGTACCGCGTGGGCGAGGCCCTTCGGGTCTCCTTGGTGAATGTAAGTGACTTTGAGACCGAATGCGCTTCCATCCCCGACCGCTTCTTCGATCCCTTCGTGAAGCGGGCCCAAGATGACTCCTACTTCTTTGACACCCCCCTCGGCGAGGTGTCGCAGCCCGTAGAACAGCATCGGCTCGTTGGCGATCGGGATCATGTGTTTGTTCCCGGTGAACGTCAGGGGTCTCAGCCGGGTTCCGTGCCCGCCGGCGAGGAGAAGCCCCTTCATCCCGCATCCCCCCTTTCCTTCGCGAACCGACGGATTCCCTCGTGCCAATCCGTGAGCGGCACCCCGGCCGCCGGCAGGCGGGCGCACTGGAGGCCCCCCCTGACGGGGCGCGGGGTGGTGCCCGGACGCGCCAGGAACTGCTTCAAGGATCCCTCGGTCAACTCGGGAGGCACGCGGTCGATCGCGGTCAGGAGCTCGCGGGCGAACAGATACGGAGTGGTCACCGCAGGAGAGGCCACGTGGAAGACTCCCGCCTTCCGCGCCTCGATCAGATGCTCCAGGGCCCGACTCACATCGGGCACCCACGTCGGGGTGATCTGCTGATCCGAGAAGTAGGGCGGAAGGGCGCGCCGTCGATACCCGTCGACGATCTTGCGAGCAAAATCGAGTTTGCCCGAATACGAGGCCCGGTACGGGTAGGCGATACGAACCACCGCCGCAGCGGGATCGATCGCCCGGACCCGTCGTTCGCCCTCACCCTTGGTCCAGCCGTACCAGGAGAGCTTGGGAGAGAACGGCATGGGTTCGACCTCCTCCGAGTAAGGTCCGTCGGCCCCATCGAAGACAAAATCGGTCGACAGGGAGATGAGGAACTTGCCGGTCTCCCGGGTCGCTCGTGCCATGGCTTCGGGGGCAGCGGCGTTGATTAGAAACGCGGGTCCCTGAGCTTCTTCCGGTGAGCGGGGGCGCTCTCGTTCGACGGCGTCGACATCGGTCGCAGCTGCGAAATTCACCACCACCTCGGCCTCCGAACGACGCACGGCCTCTTCGACGCGGGGAGTGTCCGTCAGATCGATGGGGGTAAACCCCTTCACGGGCAGCTTCTCGTCCCGGGGGTCAAGTTGGCCCATGTCCATCACGCGATGGGGGGTCATCAGTACGAAGTGGGAGCCCACCAGAGAGCTGCTTCCAAAGACCAGGAGGTCGGTCATGGGTTCGGCGGCTCGATCTCAACACGGGTCCAGTCGAATGGCCCGTCCAGGCTGGCAACGGGGACGCCGACAAACGGGAGCCTGCCTTCGTCCGCCGGGTCGTAGAGCTCGGTCGGCGAGTTGACCAGGACGAAGGGATGACGGGAGAGATTACCGATGCAGTGGCAAACCCCGGGGGGAATCGATACGAGGAACGTCGCGATGTCCTCCTTGGTCGGCCGAGAAAGCCGGTCGTAGGGAGCGCCAACCATCCGGATCGCTTCGATTCGACCACGGGTAGGAGACGCCTCGCGATGATCGTAGAGGGCCAGGATCATCTCTCCCACCGCGACCACGAACCGGTCGGTCTGCATCTTGTGAATGTGCCAGCGGTCGCGGTCCCGGAACTCCCCGGGGACGGTGACCGACACGTACGTCATGGCGAAGTGGTCTCCCTTTACCGACCGGTCATCTCGTCGCAACGTTTCCAGGAGGAAGCCCCGTGGGTCTCCGTGCAGGGTCCGTGGTACGACGTTCACGGACGAGATCTGGCTGGCCTCAGGTGAAATTGTGCGCAGGCGCGGGAGATCGGACTTCATCGGTTCACCGGTGGAACGGAAGGGAGAAGGCTACGCCACCACGCGGGGTTGCGACGGTACCACTCAATGGTTTCGGTCAGGGCTTGATCGAAATCATGGGCGGGGCGCCAGCCGAGCTCGTCGGTGAGCCGTTGAGCCTCCAACGCGTATCGGCGGTCGTGCCCGGGGCGATCCGGCACCCAATCGATCGAATCCTCTCCTTTTCCAAGATGCCGGAGGATCCGGCGGATCACCTCGATGTTCGACAGTTCCATTCGGGCGGAGACAAGGTACGTTTGACCCAACCTCCCGCGGTGGACGATCAGGTCCAGCGCAGAACAATGGTCGTCCACGAAGATCCAGTCGCGGACGTTCAGTCCGTCCCCGTACACCGGAACCTTGCCCTCCGTGAGTAGACGGGTGATGGCCAGCGAGATGAGTTTCTCGGGGAACTGATACGGCCCGAAGTTGTTGGAGCAGTTCGACAACGTTACCGGAAGGCCGAACGTTTCGTGCCAGGCCCGTACCAGGTGGTCGGCGGATGCCTTGGACGCCGAGTAAGGGCCCCGGGGCTGATAGGCAGAGGTCTCGGTGAACCGTAGCGGAGAGTCGAGGGGAAGCGAGCCGAACACTTCGTCGGTCGAGACGTGGTGGAACCGAGGGATGTTCAGTCGACGGCACGCCTCGAGGAGCGTGGCAGTACCGACCACATTCGTTTCGACGAACGGCATCGGGTCCATCACCGCTCGATCATTGTGCGATTCCGCGGCAAGATGGATCACGACGTCCGCGTCTCGGATGGTGGTCGAGACCGCGGTGGGGTCACGGATGTCCCCGTGAACGAATCGAAAGTTGGGGTGTTGTTCCACGTCGTTGAGTGACTCGCGTCGTCCCGCGTAGGTCAACGCGTCGAGGACGGTCACGAAATCGTCCGGATGATGGCCGACCCACCACCGGGTCAAGTTCGACCCGATGAAGCCCGCTCCGCCGGTGATTACGACCCGCACGATCGAGCTGGACAGGTTGCCTCGGTAAAAAGCAGTCGGGCTAGGTCTCCCCGACAGGCCACGGCGAATCTGACCGGGGACCGTCGACGAGAGCCGCGGGAGGGCTCACCGTCTCAGGTCAGATCCCTCCGCGCCCGGTGTTCCCTCTCCGGTCTGCTGGCTCGAACCTTGACTGGTCCAGAGTTATCGACGAAGGCCACCCTGACAGGGTTGATCGATTCTCAGGGCTCCGCAGCCTCCGAATCGCGCGACGCTCGTTCCGGCATCCTTCGAGCTCGGCCCCTTGCGAGCTGACGAAGACCCTCGATGGCGGATCTGTCTGGCTCAAGTTCGCTCGGAGAAGGGAGGAAGCGGAGTCCCAGGCTGACGCGAACGAGCTGAGACGGTTCGTAAAGTCCGTTTAAATAACGGGTATGCGTTCCGGAGCCCTTGGCGGCAAGAAAGGTGGATCAATGACGTTCGTAGACACGTTGGCGTTTCAGCTGTTTAGCCTAGCCTTTGTCTCGGCGGCGCTGTTCTATTCGGGACTCGTCGGCTACGTCACCTATCTGAGGTACGGTCCGCGACGCACGTTCGAGCACCTCAAGGCGCAAGCCGTGCCGCTCGGAGGTCTCGGAGTCGTCATTGCGACGATTGGGTTGTGGGGAGAGATTGTGTGGCCCCTTCCGGGGAGCTACAACATCCTGTTCTTCGACCCCTACCTTCTTCTCGGGATCGTCCTCATCGGCTACGCCGTTTGTCTCGGCTTCCGATGGAGGACCCAGTACATTGGCCTCCTCGCGGCCATGACCGGACTGCTGAGCATCTACTACGGTGCCAACGCGTACAACCTCGGGCTCACCAAGGAGCCCCTGGCGATGTTCCTCCTCTATGTCTCGATGGGGTGTATGGCGATCTTCACCTTCCCGGTGACGTTGTGGATCGACCGGTACGTGATTGGCCCGCTCATTTCACTCGGGTCGTCGCCCGATTCCAAACCCAGCGCCGCAATGTCGGCTGAGGTGAAGGTCCTCTTCGGGCTGTTCCTCGTCTTCCTTCTGTTCGCGCTCGGGTCAGCGATCGCGACGCTCT
The DNA here is from genome assembly GCA_052326485.1 of Thermoplasmata archaeon. GTDB lineage: Archaea > Thermoplasmatota > Thermoplasmata > Lutacidiplasmatales > UBA184 > Lutacidiplasma. The sequence continues at coordinate 5,504 of JBKQMS010000014.1, forward strand.
ACATCGGTGGAAATGCGCTCCAGGCGCACTTGAGCTACGCCCCGTAATTCGTAGTTCACCGGGCCGCGGCCAAGCCCAGCGCTTGCCGCGACCCGGCCATCGGCCGGGTGCACTCCCTCCCCGCCCGCGGGCACGCACCGGTGACACATTTGGGGGTTTCAAGGAGCGCCTTCTGACGGCGGAGGACACCTCATGCCCAAATCTTTGGGCGGGTGCCTCCGCGTCGGTTCGCAAGCCGGATTCTGGGGGAAAACAGCCGCGGGAGGGATTTGAACCCTCGGCCTGCTCCTTACCAAGGAGCCGCTCTGCCAGCTGAGCCACCGCGGCGTCAGTCCTGTCTCGACGTCTCGTCCTTATTCCGCTTTCCTACCGACCGTCGGTTCACGCCCCGCGCCCACGGGAAGCCCGCGGAAGCGGCTTCCCAGTCGTGCCGCGACGTCGGCGGAGGGGGAGGACGCTTCTCGAGGAAGGCCTGCATCCCCTCCTTCTGTCCGTCCGTGCCGAACAGGCGGGCCCAGAGGTCGAGCTCGTAGGCAAGGCCGGCATCGATGTGCGGGTCGACCGCGCCGAGGATCGCATACTTCACCGCGGCCAGGGTGATGGGAGGCTTGGTCGCGAGCTCCTCGGCGAGCGCGAACGCCGCGGGAAGGACCTCCGAGCGGGGCACGACCTGGTCGACGAGGCCCTGGGCCAGCGCCTCGGGGGCCGGAACGGACCGGCCCGTCATGATCCAGCGTCGAGCGCGCGCCGTGCCGATTCGCCGCGGGAGCCGGCGGGTCCCACCCCACCCGGGCATGATTCCGAGATTGATCTCGGGCTGGCCGAATTGAGCGTCCTCGGCTGCGATGATGAAATCGCACGCGAGACAGAGCTCGCACCCGCCGCCCAATGCGACACCGCGCACCGCGGCGATCACCGGTAGCGGCAGATGCTCGATCTGACGAGTGAGCGCCTGTCCTCGCGCACCGTGGACGCGCACCGTCTCGGGGTCCAGCGGCGCCATCTCGCGGACGTCCGCGCCCGCCGCGAACGCCTTCTCGAACGCGCTGGTGATCACCACCGTGCGGGCTTCGGGGTCCGCTTCCGCCTCGGCCAGACGAGCCGAAAGGGCCCCGACCACTGGAATCGAAAGAACGTTGACGGGAGGGGAGTCGAGCGTCAGGAGCACCGTCCCTCCCTTCCGCTCGAGATGGACGAGTTCGCGGGAAGGGGTCTCCGCCATTGGTGGCGGCGACCCGCGCCGGCCTATTTATGCCGGACGCCTTGCGCCAGCTCGTGAAAAGCGTCGTCACCACCTGGTTCGGGACGTTCCTCCTCGACGGGGAGGAGGTAGTGCAGGCCGTTCCGGCCCCGACCGAGCCTGCCCTGCTCGCGGAACGCGCCCGTCAACGCCGGGAGGGACACCTCACCCCCGAAGAGGAACAGCTCCTGCGCGGAGCCGAGACGTCCGAGTGGAGGACCCGCGATCGCCGCCTTGCGGAACGCGGCCTTCGCTACGACCCGAAAGCCCCCCTTGCCGTTCCAGCAGGGACCTCGATGCCAGACCGGTCTCTCCTTGGGACCGCTCTCCTCCAAGAGGCTGACCGCGCCCTCGAGGCGTCCTGGGACCCTTCCATCCACGTGCAGGAGGCGGTCCGGGCGGGGGCCGATCTCGACCGGGTCCGGAACCTGATCGGGGAGCGCCTCGGTAGCTGGGTTTCGCGCGACTTCCCCGAGCTAGACCCGGGCGACCATGCTCGGGCCGCGCGGGCCGCTACCGAGGGCACTTCCCGACCCGACCTCGGCCCCGCCGACCCCGGGCTCCTCGAGGCGAGGCGCCGCCTCGGCGAACTCTACCGTTCCGTGGCCGACGCGCGCCGCGCGCTCCAGGACGCGGTCAACGCGTCCTCGCCCGTGCGGACCCCGAACCTGACCGCTCTCTTGGGCCCCGAGCTCGCGGCCCGGATGGTGGCGCAAGCCGGAGGGCTGGACCGCCTCGCTCGCCTGCCGTCCAGCACCGTTCAAGTGCTCGGTGCGGAACGGGCGTTCTTCGAACACCTGCGAGGCCACGCCCCGCCTCCCCGCCATGGACTCCTCTTCCTCCACCCGGCTGTCCAGTCGGCCCCGCGCGCGGAGCGAGGAAAGCTCGCGCGGGCTCTCGCGGGGAAGGTTGCGATCGCCGCGAGGCTCGATCACGCGGGAAAGGCGGTGGACCCTACCCTCGGCGCAGCGTTCGAGGCGCGAAAGGTCCAGGTGCGGGCCCTAAGGGGGCGACCGAACCGAACTCCCGGTGCGAGGCCGAGATCAGACCTTCCACTTGACCGTGCAGCCCGCGACCGGTAGTTCGGCCGGAGCGACCGACGTCCCGGCGAGGGCCTGGTCCAGCGCCCGAGCCAGGTACCGTTCGTTCGCGCGCTCCGGGTGCTGGTGGTCGTTGTCGATGCGACCCTGGAAGAGCAGCTTACGGTCCGGCCCGAAGAGCATCGGGTGGGGAGTCACGAGCGCGCCGTAGGCGCGCGCGACCTCCTGGGACTCGTCCTGGAGGTAGGGGAACGGATACTTCTTCTCCGCCGCGCGACGGACCATCGATTCGAGCCGGTCCTCCGGGTAGGCGCGGGCGTCGTTCGAATTGATGAGCACGATGCCGACCCCCTGGGGCTGGTAGCGCCGGCCGATCTCCACCATGCGGCCTTCCCACGCCTGAACGTACGGGCAGTGGTTGCACCAGAACACTACGAGCATCAGTTTACGGTCGGCGAATTCTCCCAGACGGTACGTCTTTCCATCGACCCCGGGCAGCTCGAAGTCGGGAGCAGTGTCCCCGGCGTGCAGACGGAATTCCGTCAGTTCTGCCATGGACTCGCCAGCGACGGCGTCTTCTTAGCCTGTGAGGTCCCCCCCAGATGGGGAGGGGCGGGCCATTTCCGGCGAGGGAGGGTCGGCGCGGAAGGCGCCGGGTGGTCCGGGCCTCACGACGTGGGTCGATGTCCGCGTCACGTGCTCGGAGAACATCCGCACCGACGAGGCGATCCTGCGGCGGGGGGTCCCAGCGGTGCGCGCCGCGGTCCTGACCGACCGCGCGGTCTCCTACGGCGTGGGCGTCCATGCCGAGGCGGCCTACCTCGTTCGGGCGGCAAAGGCCGGCGTCCCAACGGTCCGACGTACCACCGGCGGGACCGGCCTCCTCCACGCCCCCGGTGACCTAGCCTGGTCCATCGTTCTTCCCCGCGCGGACCCGCGTGTGGGGAACGACT
>JBKQMS010000015.1:0-73834 GCA_052326485.1 Thermoplasmata archaeon
GGTCTTCCTTCGAGAATCCGGAGAGGCCGGCACGCTCGATCGCGACCTCCACGCTCGGCGCGCCAGCCGCGAGCGCGGCGAGGACCGTGGGGACGCCCTCTTTCGCGATCCGCCCAGCCTTGGCGGCGGCGAGCACAGCGCCGAGGGTTTCGAGGGACGGCTCGAAGAGCGGTCCCCCCGCGGCCCCGGTCGACACGGACGGGAGGTCCTGCGTAAGGAGACGGGCGACGAGGCCGGCGGGGTGACCCGCGCGGACCAGCCACTCGAACCGCTCCACGAGATCGCCGTAGACGAGCTGACGGACGACCTCGATCGGCAGGCCGTTCGAGCGGGCGAGCCGCGCCTCGAGCTCCCCAGGGCGCTCGGGAAGGTGGGAGCGCAGCCGTTCGAGGCGTTCGGCGGTGATCGGGATCGGAGGGATGTCGGTCTCGGGATACATCCGGTCGCGGCCGGGGAGCGGTCGGGAGAACCGGGTCCGCCCGTCGGGAAGGGGGTCTCGGGTCTCTCCAGGGACCCCTTCGAGAGCGACCCGCGCCCGCTCCACGACGCGCTTCAGCGCCATCGAGGCGCGCTCGTGCGAGCGGTCGGTCACAAGGACGAAGGCATCCCCCTGCGCAAGGCCCATGCGCTCTCGCACGGCCGCGACGGTCGCCTCGGAAACCCCGTAGGCGGGAAGCTCGTCGGAATGGACTAGGCCCCGGAGGCCCACCGAGCGGGCGTGGTCGGCCAGCTCCCGGCCGAGGCGCTCTTCGCTCCCGGGGGGAGAACAGAGCAACCCGTCGAACCCGACCAGCCCGACCGAGAGGACGACCTGGCCCCCTCGACCGGCCCCCGAGAACGGACCCGACGCCACCTCCCGGAAGAGGTCCGTGACGTCGAGCGGAGGGTCCGCCGGAACACGGGCGTGTCTACGCCCGAGCTCGTCCCGTAGCTCGAGAAGGAACTTCTGGCGAGCGACCTCACGGTCCACATACTCCTCGATCAGTCGGAGCTCTTGGACGCCCTTGACCTCGATCCGATGGCCGCCCTCGATCGAGACGTTCACGTCCTCGCGGATCGTACCGATGCCGCGCCGGACCCGCCGGGTCGCCCGAAGGAGGGCGCCGATCTCCTCCGCCACCTCTCGGGCCTCCGCGCCCGAAACGATCTCGGGACCGGTGGCGATCTCGATGAGCGGAATCCCCAGGCGGTCGAGACGGTACGTGATCTCGCCGGGGGATTCACGGACCTTCCTCGCCGCGTCCTCCTCGAGACAGATCGTCGGGATGGAGTAGCGGCGCCCGGAGACCTCGAGCTCCCCGTCGACGGCCACGAGCGCGGTCCGTTGGAAGCCGGTGGTGTTCGACCCATCGACCACGATCTTCCGCATCACCTCGATCTCGTCGACGGGACGGGCGCGAAGGAGGAGGGCGAGCGTCAGCGCGGTGTCGAGGGCCGCCTCGTTGAGCGGATGCGGCGGTTCCTCGTCCATCTCCACGAGGCAGGACGACGGGCCGCCTTCGTATCGGTAAACGAGACCCCGAGAGGCCTGGAGCGCCGCCGCGACGTCCACCGCACGGCTCTCGCCGCCCGCTGCCCGGAGGCTCCGCGTGAACGCCTCAGTGACCTCTTCGGAGAGGTCGGCAGGACACCCGCAGAACAGCTTCCCCACCGCGAGCTGTTGGTGGACCTCGAGACCGGCCTTCACGCCGTCTCCCTCGGGTCGTGCCGCTCGTGGAACTCGCCCGCCCGGTCCTCCGTGAGCAGCTGAGCCACCTTCGCCGGGTCCGAGGAGTGGCCGAGCGCCCACACCAACTTCGCGTACGCCGTCTCGGGAAGCAGGTCGCCGAGGTAGAGAACGCCCGCGCGAAGGAGGTCGCGTCCGGTCGAGTAAACGTACGGCTCCACATTCCCCTCGAGGCACTGCGTCGTCATCGCCACGACGACGCCCCGTTCGGTCGCCGCGCGGATCCAGGGGAGATGGTCCGAGCCTACATGGCCGAGCCCGGTGCCCGCGAGGACAACGCCCCGGCACCCCTCGGCGAAGCGGGCCGCGCGTTCGGGAGTGAGGCCGGGATAGAACCAGAGGAGGGCTGCGTGCGTGTCGATCGGCCCGTCCACCCGCGGAGGCCCGGGAGCGGGAGGCTTCACGGGTTGATGGAGCACGACCTTGCCGCCCTCGACCACTCCGAGCGGAGGACCGTTCCGGCTGCGGAACGCATCCCGCCGGCTGGAGTGCATCTTCCGCACCCAGGTCCCGCGGTGGATGGCGAACCGGTCATCGGAGGGAGCCGCATGCATCACGACTACGACCTCTCCGATCCGTGTATCGTGGGCCACCTCGACCGCCGCACGCAGGTTGGAGGCTCCGTCGGAAGATGGCCGGTCGGGGGACCGCTGGGCCCCGACCAGGACAACCGGCCCGGGAAGGTCGACGAGCAGGAAACTCAACGCCGCCGCGGTGAACCCAAGGGTGTCCGTCCCGTGGGCGACGACGATCCCCCGCGCACCGGTGGCGAAGGTGGCGACCACCTTCTCGGCGAGCACCCTCCAATCGTCCGGCACCAGGTCCTCGCTGAGCCGGTCGAACACGGGAACGATCCGCACCCTTCCCGAGGCTTCGAGTTCTGGGAAGAAGTCGAGGATCTCGCGCTCTTCCTTCACGGGCCGCACTCCCCCGGTCTCGTAGTCGACGCGGGATGCGATCGTCCCTCCGGTCGTGAGGAGGGCAATCCAAGGACCCGCGTCCACCGCGCGCGAAGGAGCGGGGATCTTCGACGACGAGGCGGCTACCGTCGGGCCGCCCCCGAGAAGACGGAAGCGGAACGTGGGCTCGATGCGGACCCCGATGTTGTACCCGCTCTCGAGCTTGAGCTGGAGGACCCGGTTCCCCGAGAAGTCGTGGCGGGGGACCACGGTCCCGCTCCAGGTGTGACCCTCGGCGTCAGAGAGCTCTACACGCTGGCCGGTCGACAGCGCGCTCAGCTCCTTCCAGGCATCGTGGGGAGAGACGTCGCTCATACGCAGCGAACCGGGCTCGTTAGACCACGGAGCGGCGTCCGGTATAAGATGTCGTTCCGAGAGGGGACCCCGCGACCCCGGGCTTTTATAGACGGCCCTCCCTCGGCGCGCCGGGACCGATACAGCACCGAAATGCCCGTGTGGGGTAGCTACGGGGTGGGGGCACGAACCCCCTCCCGCTGCAATGGATTATCCTAGAGGCCTGCGGAGCCTCAGACCTGGGTTCGAATCCCAGCACGGGCGAATTCCCTCGGCGGGTGTTCGCATTCCGTCCGTTCAATAGTATGCCGTGAGGTGCGCACGGGGGGACCGGCCCAGCGGTTGAGTTCCCCCCCGGGACGGGTGCTCGGCTAGGCTTTCAGTCCACGGCCTACTGTCCGGGAGGCGGTGGTGGCGGAGAAGCGGCGGATGGGGGTCGTCGAAGGCCTTGCTGGACAACGATCGCCACGATGCCCACCACTATTGCCGCAATCATGATCACGATCACCATGGAGTCCCAATCAGGTATCCCAGCGCCTGAGGTGGGGCCGAACCTTACCGTGCTGGGCGATGGGGCGGCTCCTCTCACCGCTACGTAGCCCGACGACGGGGTCGCCGCATATCCGGTCACCGATCCGATTGAGTACGCAAACGTTCCGTTCGGCTCAGGGAACGTAATCGCTGACGTGGACGAATTCAGCGTCCTCCCGTTCAAAGTCACCGACCAATACGTTCCCGACGGGAGTCCTGTCTCGGTGAAGGTGACGTTGTACGGCGCAGGAATCAGGACCGAGAGGTTGTTGGACCAAAGGTTCGCCACGTACACCGACCCAGTCAGGTTGTCACAGGCAAGGGCATCCGGTCCGAGGCCGACCGGCAGCGTATCGACCACGCGATCGGTCGAGTCGTTCACCAACGATACGTTCGAGTTACGGAAATTCGCCGACAGGATCTCCTGCGTCTGCGCGGACCAGGCGAGAGCGTATGGATACTTCCCCACCCCTATGTGCGAAGTGGACCATCCTACGGTCGCGTTCAGACCGATGATAGCCCCCCCGACCGTCGATTGGCTGTTGTTGTAGTTCTCGACCCCCGCATAGATTGTGGCCGTCGCTCCAACGAATGCGAGCGAAAAGACGGAGTCCGATGGTCCGACACCGGGCGCACTCGTGATGGTGAGGGCGGGATAGTTGACCCAACCCACGAACCCGGACATACACCCAAACCATACGGCCCCGTTAACGGAGTCGAACGTGAGTGAATCCACATCATAGTCGTTGGGCCCGTCGACGGTGACCGTCGCCGTGATCTCGTGGGTGGCCCCCGAGATCAGATAGATCGTCCCGGCACCAGAAAAGGAGTTGGACGCCGACACGTAGACCTGAGCCGTCACCGGGTCGTACGCTGCAGCGACGTAGCCTGCTCCCTGGGGGATGGTCTGATTTGGTAGATTGAACTCATCGATGATCGTCCAGTTTCTATCATTGAGAATGGTCACGGTCCCTTCCTGTCCAACCACGTACACCTCGGAGGTCACGGGGTCGTAGAGGACCGCGTTGGCTTCAGGGATTCCGTCCACCGTGGCGACAATTCGCTGACTCTCAGTCGAGAACACGGTCACGTTGTTCGCTAGGGAGTTGGCGACAACAAGGTCTCCAGTCCTGGAATCGTAGGCGACCCCCGCTGGACCTCCTCCACCCACGATCACTTGGCTCAGCTGACCGGTCTCCGTAGAGAGAATCTGCAACTCATCGCCACACTCGTCCGGGATGTAGATTCCGCCCGTTTGCGTGTCCGCCGAGATCCCCGCTCCGCAGGTAGTGTTCAGCGGGTAATGCGCCACCACGGTGTTGTTTGCCGTAGCGACGGCGTAGACCACTCCGGCCGAGTCTAGCTCGTAGAGACGCTGGGCCGCCGGGTCCATCGCCATGGAAACGATCGACGTTTCGTTGTTCGGGGTAATGACGCGGGTAACGTTGTGGGTGGCTCCTGAGATAACCGAAATCTCATCCGGCCAGGCCGGCGACCCACCCACGATGTAGACCGTGTCTGTTTGAGGGTCAAACGTGGAGACCCCCCCGCCACCGGACGTTGTCCCGCCCACCGTCGGTAACGCCAACTCGAACCACTGAATTCCCGCGTACCCGCTGAACCCGGCGGTTCCAGTCAGGTACACCACCTGGAGTACGGTGTCGATTGTCATCGACCCGGCGAACCAGCCGGGAAACATACCAAAGTCGACAACATTCTTGAGGCCCGTGAGGAGAGGGTAATCTGGGTTCGTTCCGTCCAGTTCAAGGATGTTACCCCCGACCCAGAAGGTGCCATTGCCCTCGTTGTTGATTTGCTGGACTAGCAACAGCAACCGCCCATTCACGCTGTCGAAGCTCATCGCCTCCGCCGGGTTCGGGAGCGGGAAGGTTCCCACTAGTTGGTGGTCGAAGGGGTCGATCGCGAACAGGTCTATCGATGACGGTCCGCTTGCGAGCACCTCGTGGGTGAAGTTGTCGTACGCGAGCTGGGAGACTTCGTAACCGAGGTTGAACCTCGCAACTACTCCGCCGGTGGCCGCCGAAGTGACCACCAAGTACGACGGATGTACGGCGGAATAGACCTCGTCTGTTTGATTGACGAAGAGTGTGTCCGTCGGGTAGCCGCCCGGCGGTCCGAGGGTGAGGTTCGATTCAATCCACTCTGGCACCCCAGAACTGGAGGGGACGGTGGAAAGGGTACCCGCCTCACGGGAACTATCGCGCGACCCCGTCGCCTGAGAGGGGTGTGGAGGGTTCGTCCCAGGGTGACCCTGGTTCCCCGTAGCGAATCCGGAGCCGACCAGGATCGTCAGCAGCAAGGCCACGCTGAGACCAATCGTGATGGTGGTGGTGGCCCGCTGAAGCGTGGACATGCTGGAGCAATAACCCAAAGCTCGAGACTCTGTATGTACCTTGGGCGTCGAGCTCGAGGGAGGCCAGAGGGTATCCCGCGAACCTTTCCTGAGCGAGAGGGAGTCGGGGGAGCTTCGGACCCTCAGTTAGGCGAGCTTCGCGAACGGCGCGCCCGTTCGATGGCCGACAGGGAGGAGAGCGCGTTCTTCGCGGAGGCTCTTCTATCGGCAGAACGAATCCGGCAGCCCATTCAAATGGGCGCACCCCAGCACGGGCGCTTTCCTCGGTCCGGGACCCACGTCGTGCCCAGTCGATGACCAGCCGCTAGGAGCGGGTGGGGCTGGACCGCAGGGAGCTCCTATTGAATGATATCAGAAATCGACCCGCTGGCCGCCATCCACATCCCAGGCGGCCCCCACGACAAAGCTCGCCTGATCGGACACGAGGAAGGCGACGACCTTCGCAATCTCCTCTGGTCGACCGAAACGCCGCAGGGGGACGGTATCGCTTACACTCTTGAGAAACTGGGCCACGGCCTCCTCGGAGCCGTCGGTGAAGGTGCGGGCTTGCCGATCCATCAACGTCGTTTCAATGTACCCTGGGCACACGCAATTGACGCGGATGTGGTCGGGGAGGAGGGCCATTGAAGTGGACTTCGAAAACGACGCCATCGCGGCCTTGGTCGCCGCATAATCCACCCCAATCGCTTCGCCCCGGTGAGCATCCACGGAAGCGATGTTCACGATCGCGCCCCCGCCCTGCTTCCGCATGATGGGCGCGACTTCTCGAGTGAACCGTACTGCGCTCAGCAGGTTCACGTCAACGGAGAACTTCCAATCCTGGTCGCTCAGATCCACGGACTTTGATGCGTACGTCCCCGGGGAGATCTCACCCGCGTTGTTCACGAGGATGTCAATTCGACCCAACCGGTCCACCAGCTCCTTCACCGTTCGCGAAACATCCTCTGCGCGGGTCACGTCCGCTTCGATCGGAGCGACTTTCACCTTGCTCGGCGCCAGAGTGGCGCTGACCTGTTCCAGCCCATCTATGTGGCGGGAACAGATTCCGACGTTGACACCTTCGAAGGCCAGTTCGGCCGCGATCGCGCGTCCTATTCCTCGACTAGCCCCCGTCACTAGTGCGACCTTTCCGTGGAGACCAAGGTCCATGTCCAGCCCCGTCCGGGAACAACACGGTTCCGCATCAACCTTGGCCGCGAGGCTCCGGAACGGCGCGCTTGGTCGATGACCGACCGAGAGGGACGCGCGAGGTTCTCAGCCACGTCCGGTGTGGTTGCACCCACCTTGCGCGTCGTCCTCCCGCGGTTGCCGAGGTAGCGCTCAACGAATCGAGCTGAAACGGAACCACAAGAGTACGAGTCCCAGCACGGGCGATTTACTCGGTGTCGGACCTACGTCGCGCCCGCTCGGTTACCGACCGCGACTGGCGCGGGGGCACTGAAACCGAGCGATTCGTTGGAGTGACTTCGGCCGGAACGCGGTCGCGCCCCTCTTTCCCGACCCACACCTTCCAGACCATCGGGGGGACCGGGGGCAACGAAATCGTTTCACCCGGGCCGGTCACCGCTTATATTCGACTCGGGCCGTTCGATCGACGATGGTTTTCGCGGCAGCGTGCCGAATGGTGGTGGAGAATCGCGTCGGGCTAGGGAGGGGCCGATGATCATTCGCCCTTCCGACCGAGCGCTGACCGACGATGAGTGGCGGAATCTGCTGAAAGAACACGATTTCGGCACGCTCATCACCCCAGGGGTCGGTCGGGAGCTGCCGGTGGTCAACCCGAGCCATTTCGCCTATGACGGGAAGGACACCATCGTCCTGCACTTCGTTCGAGATAACCCGGTTTGGGAGGCTCTAACCGAACGCCCGATCGCTCTCCTCTCCGTCCTGGCGGACTACGCCTATATCCCCAGCTACTGGAACGCGGGCGAGGAAGCGCCGGAAGAATGGGGCGTTCCTACCTCCTACTACGCGACGGTCCAGCTGACCTGCGACACTCAGATCATTGACGATCCCGCGGAGCTGGCAGAGCTCCTAACCGACCTCTTGAACCACTTTCAACCTGAGGGTCGCCACGCACCGCTGGAGGCCGGCGATAACCCCTATGCCCGCCAGTTCGGCGCGATAAGGGGTCTTCGGCTCCGGATCCGGGGCGTCCGCGCGAAATTCAAGTTCGGAGGCAACCGACCGGCGGCACACCGGGTCGCCGTGGCTGCCGCCCTCGCCGAGAGGGCCGGTCCCCAGGATGGCGCTGCCCGGGCCCAACTCATTCGTCGCCTCCCTCGAAAGCCTGCGGATCCGTCGTCGATCAAGGGCTCATCCACCGGGGTCCCCTGAGCGACCAACCTTGAGAACCACGACCGGGTGAAGCTCCGGAAGAGCGCGCGCGGTCGATGACGGGGCCGCAATCAGAGCGCGAAGGAACTGGGAGGACGCGCCCCTCGACTACGCCAGGCCCAGCAGGATCCGGACCTCGGAAAGATGGTCAAGCCGAGAAATCGAGGAATCGTTCACTGGGGGATCCTCGCGCGGATTGCCGGGGTCCCAATAATGCGCCCGCAGTCCACGGTAGAGGGCCGCCCCCATGCCACATCCCCGGGCCCCCTCCACGTCCCACATCCAACTGTCTCCCACGTGAAGGATCTGAGTGGCACGGACGCCGGCCCGCCGCACCGCCTCGGCAAAGATCCGAGGGTCGGGCTTGCAGGCACCAACGTCCGAAGAGGCGATAACGTGGGCAAGCCGCATCCCTCCGGCCCCCTCCAAGAACGACTTCCAAGCCGACCCCGATCGGGAGGTGTCCGTGGTTAGGACGACGGGAAATCCCAGCCGGTTCAGGTGTCGGACGAGAGCCTGGGCCTCGGGATTGAATACGGGAGGATGTTCCTTCAGTCCCCCTTCGGCGTAGCGTTGAACGATCTGCTCGACCGGACCGGCGTACTGCGCTCCCAGGCGCTGACGTATCTGGTCGACCTGAGTGGCCACGGGGATGGATTCAACCGGACGTGCCTCGCGCTTCCATTCCGAGTAAAGAGCCTCCCGGGCCCTACGGAGTTCCTCCGACGGAACTCGGCTCCCGTTTGACATCCGGAGTCCTCGGGCAAGGAGACTCCAACGAACCTCGTACTGAGCCTCGACGATTGCCTGCGTATCCCAAACAACGGTGTCATGGAGATCCAGGGAGAGAACGCGGTATCCCACGGGCTTCGTCCTCGCAACTCAGGGCGAGCTACCGGGAATGATTAGACTGACCCTTCCACGAAGAGCGGAGCATACAGCGACCCTGAGGTGGGCGCGCGTCCGATGACTTCGACCGCGAGGAGCGCGCGGTAGGTCCCCGGGCCCCCAATCGAAAATACCTGCGCCACGTCCACGGGAACGGGTCTCTGACCAGTCCCGACTATGCCGGCGACGGATGTTGATTCCAGGCTACTTCCTCTCCTTCGAAGCCGCACGTTCCTTCTGCTACAGGCAAGAGGAACCGCCGCCGGGGTAGGATACACGGTCTACCTGGCGACCGTTCTCTGGCTCTCCTTCCGGCTTACGAACGGGATCTTCCTCGCCGGGATCGTTGTCGGCGTGGAGACGGGTGTCTACACGTTGACGTTCCTGGTCGGACCGCTCGTCGATCGGATCACCGACAAACGCTGGGTCTACGTGGTTTGTTATCCCATCCAAGCCGTCGCGTCCCTCGCTCTCGGCCTGACCTATGTCTTCGGATTCCTGACGATACCGCTCCTGCTTGCGATAGTGGTGTTATTGGCCGCTCTTTGGGACTTTACGTGGGCGGCTGACTCGGCGGCCACGCGACTTCTCTTCAGTAAGGACCGTCTGTTCGCCGTCACCGGCCTGGGGACCGCGATCGGCGGCGCCGTCGACATCGCGATGTACTTCACGGCCGGACTCACCATCGCCCTGTTCGGGGTCGCGGGGGGGTCGTACCTCTACGCCGGTCTGCTGGCCGTCGGGGCGGGTTTCGCCTTCCTGCTTCCGATCCCGACGTCAAACGCAAGAAAGTCCGCCTACCTGGCGGGCTTCCTCGAAGGATGGGCCTTGTACAAGGGCGCGAGCGGCAAGCCGCTGCGCCACCTTGCGATTCTTCAATCGGCGTACGGGTTCTTCATCGCAGCACCGGTGCTTCTGCTCACATTGTACGTCGGCCGATTCTTTTCCGGCTCTCAGGTCACGTTTGCCGGGTTCTACGTGGCCTATCTGGTCGGAGGAATCATCATCGGAATCGTCCTGGGCAAACTCAATCCTCGAAGGCTTGTCGGACTTGTCGGCAACGTCGCGCTTCTGTCGACAGGGGCCGTTCTGATTCTGGTGGAACTGGTCACCGGGTCCGCTGTCGCTAGTGCGGCCGCCTGGTTCCTCATCGGGGTAGCGACGGCGGCAAGGATCACCGCGTTCTCGAACTACCTCCAAGGTGGGTTTGCACCGGAGGTGCTCGCACGGATCTCCGCGAACAACTACCTGTTCACTGGCATCACCAGCACCGCCGGCGCGTTCGCCATCGGAGCGCTGTCCACGATTTGGAGCCCAGCCGCACTGACGGAGATCACCGCCGTAGGCTTCGTCGGATGCGCGGCGATCGGGATTCTGCTTCAGGGGACCCGAACGTTAGCTTTTTGAACGCCTTGCGCGCACCCGAGCGAGCGCGTTTCAAGCAAAGCCGCGATCTCGGGAATCGGATCCGGAGCCTGGACCAGGTCTCCGCCCCCCCCCGCGTTCGAGGACCGGCCGCTCGGGGTTCAGTAACTCCGCAATCGCCCCGCGAACACGGCCGGTTCTAGGGTCTCCCAGCGCTCGACGGCCCCCCGGGGCGTGCTCGCCCGCAGCAAGATGATGGTCCGTTTCGCAACCAATGCGTTCTCGAGCTCGCCCCTGAGCTCGGATAGGTCCTCGTGGGTGTTCTGGAAGACGCTCGCTTCCAGCTCTCGACCCGCCGTCACCATCACGACGTAGAAGCACGCCGCGCCTTCGATGGGAACCTTCGCGGCGTCCCCTTCTTCGATATCGACCGCCACACCCACACATCTCCGGGCGACCTACAGCTAGCTGTCCCCTTGAGGTTCGCCTTTCCCGAAATGGAGGCACGGGAGTTCGAATCCTAGCGGGGGCGGGTTCCCCAGGGGCGGGGGTCAACGCAGCGTCCTATCCACGATCGGTCACGAGCGGTGTGCCCGGACTGCGAGGGGCCCACGCCGCGACAATCGTCGCTGTCCGCAGGGCGCCCCGTCTGGGCTAGTCGTCGTATCCGGTAACGGGCGGTTCGCGTCCCGCCTGCCACAGGAGGGCGTTCATCTCGCCGCGGTGTTGGAGTTCTTCCTCGATCATGTGCACCAGCAGCACGCGGAGCTCGATCGTGCGAGGAGGACGCCACGGGAGCCTAAGGGACCGGTTGAGGACTGCCGGCTTGAGTCCCCGAAGGACCCGGCGGACGTAACGGTCGACCGACCGCATCTCACGGCTGGCTTCGGCTCGAGTGTACCGCTTCCCGATCGGGTACCATTCAGGCTCGCCCTTGCCGCCGTAGACCATGAAGAACCACTGGCGGTAGGCGTCGAGGACATGCATGAAGATGTCCACGAGCGAAGGGAAGGATGCGCCCCGGTCCTGATACCGGGCGCGGGGTGGCAGCTTCCAGATCGCGGCCAAGTACTTCGCTCTCGTTCGTGAGTTGTATTCGTACAGGTCCCGGAGGAGGTCGAGGTCCGTCGGCATCGGAGGCGCAACCTAGGTCCCCCTCATGAAATTGTCGCCATGCCGATCCGGCTTCGGACCTTCGGGCGAGAGCGCGGAATGGGCGGACTTATTCGACCTTGCGGGCATACGCCATTCGACTATCCAGGGTATGGACGGACCACACTCGACCACCGCATTGGACCACACAGGGTCGCCGACCATGTCGGCGCCGGCCGGCCTGGTCCTCAACATCATGCACTTCGCGCTCCACGATGGACCCGGGATCCGGACGACCGTCTTTCTCAAGGGCTGCCCCCTCCACTGCTGGTGGTGTCACAACCCGGAAAGCCAGTCGGCCGAGCCGGAAGTGATCTACTTCGAGGAACGCTGCATCCACTCCGGCGACTGCGTCCGCGCGTGCCCTAACGGCGCGCTTCTATTGGAAGAGGGGCGACTCATCCACGATTCCGCCCGGTGCCAGCATTGCGCCGAATGCGTGAGCGCGTGTTCGGCCGCGGCACGCCAGCTCGCCGGCCGGTGGATGACCGTGTCCGACGTGCTCACCGAGATTCTGAAGGACCAGGTGTTCTTCGAAGAGTCCGGAGGCGGCGTCACTGTCTCGGGCGGCGAACCCCTGATGCAAGCGGCCTTCGTCGAATCGCTGCTCGCCGCCTGTCGGGCACGACGGATCCGGACCGTCCTCGATACCTGCGGCTGGGCCGACCCGGAGGTGCTGCTTCGAGTCAGCGAGAACGTCGATCTGTTCTTTTACGACCTGAAGTTGATGGACAGCGAACGGCACGAGCGCTTCACCGGAATGAAGAACGACGTGATCCTCCAGAACCTGAAGATGTTGGCCGAGCGCGGAAGCGCCGTGGTCGTCCGCATCCCCGTGATTCCCGGGGTGAACGACGACGACCAGACCGTGGACCAGATCTCCGGGTTCCTGCTTCCGTTAGGCCTTCGAGAGATCGACCTCCTCCCGTACCACCGGTTTGGGAGCGACAAGTACCGCCGATTGCACCTGCTCTACGAGATGGAGGGGGTGGCCCCGCCCTCGGACGCGCAGATGGAGGCGTTGGCGTCGCGCTTACGGCGGGACGGGTTCACCGTGAGGGTCGGGGGCTGACATGAACGAGCGCGTGGCCCGATTGCGGCAGGAGACCCTCGATACCCGTCCTCGATTGTCCATCGAGCGTGCCGCGCTCATCACCGAGTTCTACCGACAGGACAAGACCGCCTCCGTTCCCATCCGTCGCGCTCTCGCCCTTCGATACCTGATGGGGCACGAACCAATCTACATCGGGCCGGACGAGTTGATCGTGGGCGAGCGCGGGCCCGAACCCAAGGCCGCCCCCACCTTCCCGGAGCTGTGCTGCCACACCCTCGACGACTTTGAGATCCTCAACGCGCGCGAGAAGATCCCGTATCTCGTGGACGACCACGCCCGGCAGGTCCAGAAGGAGGACGTGATCCCCTACTGGCAGGGCCGCTCGATGCGCGACCTGATCTTCGCGGAGATGACCCCGGAATGGAAGAACGCGTACGAGACGGGCATCTTCACCGAGTTCATGGAGCAACGGGCCCCCGGGCACACGGTGCTGGGGGACGTCATCTACCGAAAGGGCCTGCTCGACCTCAAGGCCGACGTCGCCGGCGCCCTTTCCCGCTTGGACACCCTCAGCGACCTGGAGGCGTCCGCGAAACGGGACGAATTGCGCGCCATGGCGATCGCGGCCGACGCGGTGATCCGGTTCGCGGAACGCCACGCCGAGAAAGCCGAAGAATTGGCGAGGGCGGAGACGAAGCCGGAACGACAGGCGGAACTCCGCAAGATCGCCGAGGTATGCCGCCGGGTGCCGGCCCATCCTCCCCGGGATTTCTGGGAAGCGCTCCAGGCCTACTGGTTCACCCATCTCGGAGTGGTGACCGAGCTCAACACCTGGGATTCGTTCTGCCCGGGACGCTTCGACCAGCACCTCGACCCGTTCTACCGAAAGGGCGTGGAGGACGGCACGTTGACCCGAGAGCAGGCCCAGGAGCTGCTCGAATGCCTCTGGGTCAAGTTCAACAACCAACCGGCTCCCCCCAAGGTCGGCGTGACCAACGCGGAGAGCGGCACGTACACTGACTTCGCCAACATCAACAACGGTGGACTCAAACGCGATGGGTCGGACGGGGTGAACGACGTCACCTACCTGATCCTCGACGTGATCGACGAGATGCGACTCCTGCAACCGTCCTCGAATCTCCAATTGAGCCGAAAGAACCCGGATACGTTCCTCAAGCGCGGCCTCGAGATCGTGCGCCAGGGCTGGGGTCAGCCGTCGGTCTTCAACGCCGACATGGTCGTGGAGGAGCTGCTGCGCCAGGGAAAGTCGGTGGAGGACGCGCGGTGCGGAGGGACCTCGGGGTGCGTCGAGACCGGCGCGTTCGGGAAAGAGGCGTACATCCTGACGGGCTACTTCAATCTCCCCAAGGTGCTGGAGGTCACTCTGAACAACGGGCTGGACCCGTGCACCGGGAAGAAGGTCGGGCTCGAGACCGGGGACGTGCGCTCGTTCTCGTCCTACGACGAGCTGTTCACCGCGTTCCGCCAGCAGTTGCACTACCTCGTCGACGTCAAAGTGCGGGGCAACCAGGTCATCGAGCGGCTGTACGCACAGTACATGCCGGCCCCGTTCCTCTCCCTGCTCGTCGACGACTGCATCGCGAACGGCAAGGACTACAACAACGGCGGCTCGCGGTACAACTCCACGTACATCATGGGAGTGGCGCCGGCGACGTGCACCGACAGCTTGGCCGCGATCCGGTACCACGTCTTCGACCGCAAGACCGTCTCCCTCGAGGAACTGCTGGCGGCGCTCGCCGCCAACTTCGTCGGTCAGGAGAAGCTGCGCCTGCGACTATGGAACCATACCCCGAAGTACGGCAACGACGAGGAGTACGCCGACGCGATCCTCGTGGACGTCTTCAACGCCTTCTTCAACGAGGTGGACGGGCGAAAGAACACGAAGGGCGGTACCTATCGCGTGAACTACCTCTCGACGACCTGCCATGTCTACTTCGGTTCGGTCACCGGAGCCACCCCGGACGGGCGCCGAGCGGGGGAGCCTCTCTCGGACGGCATCTCTCCCGCCCAAGGCGCGGACCGCAACGGACCGACCGCCGTCGTAAAGTCCGCGGCCAAGATGGACCACGCCCGCACCGGCGGAACCCTGCTCAACCAGAAGTTCACGCCCCAGCTCCTGAAGGGGGACGAAGGTCTCAGCAAAGTGGCGGAGCTGGTCCGTTCCTACTTCCGTCTCGGCGGGCATCATATCCAGTTCAACGTCGTGACGGCGGCCACCCTGCGCGCCGCGCAGGCGGAACCCGAGAAGTACCGGGACCTGATCGTGCGCGTCGCGGGCTACAGCGATTACTTCTGCGACCTGACCCGGGCCTTGCAGGACGACATCATCGCGCGCACCGAGCACGGGTCGTTCGCGCAGTAGGCTGCTGGGTCGTGCCGAGGACCCTGCCTGCCTTCGCCCGGCACGCCGACCGCTCCGAGGAACGGGCGGGGCGGTTCGCGCTCGGAAGCGGGTTCTCTCGGCTCCGGGATATTAGGGAGAATCGCCTCGGCCACGAACCTGGGTCAGGCCGATGAATCCCAACGCCGTCAGGCCGCGGGCGTTCGACCTCGTGACGGCCGGGTCGGCGAACCGTCATTTCTGGCATCGACCTCCGACCCGCCTAGCCCTCGGCCCGGAGGGGATCCGAATCGACTACGGCCCGACCCGATCGCGGGTCCTCCGGTGGGACAATCCCAGGCTCCAGTTCGCCCTGCTCGACTTCCGCAGAGCTACGCACAATCGTCCCCCCTGGGTGCGACGCCCGAAACGGTTCGAATTCCGCTATCGACCGGAGCTGGGCACGTCGGCCTTTGCCATCTCCGAAGAGGCTTTCCAGGCCCTTTCCGACGCGGCGCGCTCGGTCGGCCTCATCTTGGGACCATCGGTCGTCGGTGCGGGAATCCCGGCGGGAACGAAAGTTTCGCACTACGCCCGGAGACCGCTCCGTTGGTGGTCCCGAGTGAAAGGGGCATCGCCGTAGTCCCGTCCGGCCGCCGAGATCAAGCGCTCCTCTCGGCGGAGTTCTGGCTGCGAGGGATCGGAGGCCACGCGCCCTCCCTCGAGACGGGCGGCCGCCGGTTCGAGTCGGTCGCGCTCTCTACTCGCTCCGTGGTTGATTTATCAGGGGAGGTAGTGGGCGGCCAATTCCGAGATGGCCGACTCACCGTCCCAACAGCGTTGGATCCTCTTCATCGTCATCCTCGGGACCCTGATGGCCTCGGTGGACACCACCATCGTGCTCCTAGCGTTTCCGACGATCGCCGGAGACCTGCACGCAGGTCTGTCGACCGTCCTCTGGACGATCCTGATCTACCTGTTGCTGGTGTCGATCCTCACGACCCAAGCGGGCCGCATCAGCGACCTGTTCGGGCACGGTCGGCTCTACAACCTGGGGTTCGTGGTCTTCACCGTGGGCTCGGCCCTCTGCGGCTTCGCCCCGACGGCGGAGAGCCTGGTCGCGTTCCGCGGGATCCAGGCGGTCGGCGGCGCGTTCATGGTCGCCACCGGAACGGCGATTCTCGCCGACACGTTTCCCCCGGCGGTCCGGGGAAGGGTCTTCGGGTTCACCGCCATGGGGTGGAACGTTGGGGCGACCCTCGGCATCGTCCTAGGCGGCGTCCTCACGACCTTCGTCGGCTGGCGGTACATCTTCTTCATCAATGTCCCGATCGGGGTCGTCGCCGTCTCTCTCGGCTACCGGTATCTCGGGGTGGGGAACCGCACCAAGGCGAGCCTGGACGTGGTCGGGATGCTCCTGCTCGCGGCCGTGCTCGGACTGATCGTCTACGGAACCACCGATTTCGCTTCCTACGGCGCCACGACGTGGAACCTGACCCTCATCGCTCTCGGCGCCGTGATGGCCGTGCCGTTCCTCTGGTGGGAACGACGCGCGGTCAGTCCCACCATCAACCTCCTATTGTTCCGTTCCCGGCTGCTCTCACGATCTTTAGGGGCGTCGTTCCTCCAGAGTTTGGGATACCTCGCCACCGTGTTCCTCCTGATCATGTACCTCCAGGGAATCCGAGCGCTCACGCCGCTCGACGCGTCGTTGCTCCTCGTCCCGGGCTACGTTCTGTCCTCGGGTCTCGCACCGGTGGCGGGCCGCTGGGCCGACCGATGGGGGCCCGCCCGTCTCGCCACACTCGGCATCGCGTTCATGCTCGTAGGAGTGCTTCTGTATGCCCAGGTGGGGCTGTCGACCCCGCTCCTGTTCGTGGCGCTCATCTCCCTGGTCACGGGGATCGGCGGCGCGTTGTTCTGGCCCTCCAACAACAAGGCCGTGATGCACGACGTTCCGCCGGGATACTATGGCTCGGTCTCGGGACTTCTCCGGACCCTGTCCAACCTGGGCACTATCGGTAGCTATACGCTCGTGATCACCGTCGCCTCGTTGGCCATTCCCCGCGCCGTCGCGTTCCAGGTGTTCGTGGGCGGTCGTGGAGTGATCGGCTCCGTATCGACCGACTTCCTGACGGCGATCCACACGGCGTTCTACGTGATGGCCGCCGTGTTGGTGGTGGCCGCCATCCTCTCGGCGACCCGCCCGGGACGGAACGACGCCATCGTGCCGACGGGCCCGGCGCAAGTGACCGGCGAGGTTCGTCCGGTCGAAGGTCATCGACCCTCCTGAGAGGACGAGCATCGAGGTCTGGACCGCGGACGACCGGCCGTCAACGGGGCTTGGTCCCGATGAGCAGCCCGCGATCGGGCATCAGCCCGCGGGCCAGGAAACGGGACCGGAGTCCGACCACCTCCATCAGCTCGACGAGCCGTGTCCGAGAGACCAACAGCCCCACGTCGGTGATGCCGACGTGGCGGACTCTGCGGCCGGGTTCCGAGATCAGGAAATGGTATCGGATGATCGAGCGGTTTCCGCGGCGTGCGGAGAACGCGACCCGGGCCACCTTGACGGTCGGACCGTCGTAGGTTCGAGCATGGACCATGGCTGGCCGGAACTTCGAGGGGTCGATCCAAGGCTCCACGATCACGACCCCGCCGGGGTTCAGGTGCCGGGCCAGATTCGCGAATGCGACCCGAAGGTCCTGCTCGGTTGGCAAGTGCCCGATGGCACTGAAGAGGCAGCTCACGACGTCGAACCGCTGGTCCAGCCGGAACGCCCGCATGTCCCCGAGCACGAGCCGGACCCCCGGGAGACGGTGGCGGGCGATCCTGAGCATCTCGCGGCTGCCGTCGACCCCGACCACCGGGTGCTTCCGACGAAGGAACTCGAGGTGTCGCCCGGTCCCGCAGGCCACATCCACCCACGTCGTTCGCCCCTGTCGGCCAAAACGCCGCGCGATCGCCTCGAGGCGCTCGGTCTCGGCGCGGTAATCCTTCGTCGAGTTCAGGCCGTCGTAGTACTTCGCGAGCTCCCCGTAGAACTGGGAAGACTTCGAGCTCGTCATGGCGCTACTGGACCTCGGTCGCGCGGTCCTAGGCGAGCTCGCTTCGCGACGGGCGTCGGCCGATCGTAATCCAGATCCCATCGGGGTCGGTGACGCTCGCCATCCAGCCCCCGGTCGTCGAGGGGTCGTACCCCGTCGGCATGGCACCCTGCTTGATCAGGCGGCGGTAGACGCGTTCGAGCTCCTTCCGGGGCACCACGCCTAGCGTGAAGTCGAGATGGTCGACCCCGTCCCCGGGGCGGTACGGTCCCGAAAACAGCGACCCTTTCGGGTACCAGTTCAGCTCGAGCTTCCGGCGCGAGCGGGGGTCCTCGAGGAGCACCCAGATGCCTCCGCCCCAGGTTCGTGTGTCTCCTCGGCGGACCTCCCGGAGCCCCAACGCTTTGGTGTAGAAGCGGAGCGAACGCTGTAGGTGGGTCACCCGCAGTCCGACGTTCTCGAACCTCATGCCGATCGGATGGGCAGGTAGCCTATACCCCTGACGCCACCGCCAGAGAACCGCCAAGGAACGCGGGGGGCCACGTGAGTGGTTAGCCTCGGCGACCCGACCGGCTAGGGCGCGGGAGCGGCCGGGACCTCACCGGGTTCGGTCTCTTTCACGAACTCGTGGTCCTCCCACATGTCGTACGCGATCGCGACGGCGGCGAGCTGCGTGATGATCGCGATGGCGAGCACGACGTGCAGGAGCAGGATGAATCGGAACACCGAGACGTTCGCCACCGGGATGACCCAGGAGCTGCCCACGTTGAACCACAAGAAGAGGCCCAGGACGACCGTGACGATGGAAAGGTCCCGCGACGCTTTCGCGATCCGCTTGACCCGTCCGGGAACCCGGGTCTTTCGGAGCTGGTCGAAGCAGTAGTACATGATCAGGACAATCCCGAAGCCCAGGACCAAGTGGATGTAGGGAACCGGGGCGGGCGGGTCCGGCCACATCCCGAACAGGAACTCGAAGAACACGACCCAGATGACCAGATAGAGCGCCGACCAGAGCTTCATCCGCCTTTCCTCCCACTGGGGCGAAGAACCCCGCACTTCGGGGACGCGAATCCGGATACCGGGCTAAGAAGCCTCGGTCAACTCCTCGTCATCCCCAGGGCCGGCACTGGCCCACCTTTGGGCGGGCGCGGAACGATGGGCAGGCCATTCTGGGCGGCGGCTATCCGACCTCGAAACCGTCCAGGAATCCCCACCAGGCTTCGAGCGAGTCCCGGAGGCCCCGCTCCGCGTCGCGGCCCGCGTTCGGGTCCCCCCGCAGGTAATCCCTCAGCAGACGGCGCTCGGCGGCCGAGTGCTCGACGTCCGCGAGGGCGTGGACCCGAAAGAATTCGTGCGCCGGTTGCGACCGAATCCCGTAGTGAGTGCGCAGTCCGCGGGACTTCTCGGCCGCGACCTCGGGGAACTGGGATTCGTACGCGTAGAGGGCCCCCAGCGCCGCGGGCGCGCCTCCCCCGAGAGTGTGCCGCTCGTACGCTCGCAAGAGACGACGGGTCGGAGCCGCTGCCTCCGGGGGAGGGATGCGAGCTCCGATCGCCCGAGCGAAGTCCAGCCAGAGCTCGGGATGGGTCGGGGGTCGCCCCTCTTCATCCATAAGGTTCTCCAGAAGGACACGACGGCGGGCTGGGTCCAGGATCCGAGAGTAGGCCCCCGCCACGTACCGGGGGAAATTCTGCTCGAAATGGTAGTACTGACCGGCATACTCACGTAGCGTCTCGATAGGGAGTTCTCCCCTGGACCACGCCGCGTAGAACGGATGCCGAAGCAAGTGCCGTCGCCGAACGAGTTTGTCGAGGTCGCCGATCGTCGTCATCCAAGGCGGGAGCTCGAGGAAGGATTCTTACTTTTCGGTCGGCCCGTGGGGGTTCTTCGGGTCCTCTTCGAGGACCCCCAGAAGTCCCAAGTGTCTGGCGACCGCGGCCGCACGGGTGCGGGGCTTGAACGTTCCTTCGACCCCGACTCGTGCTCTCGAGAAGGTGCTGGGCGGGGCCTCGCCGCTCCGTCGGCCCGGGTTCGGCGACCTTGAGTCTGGCGCCGGAGGATCACCTTTGACGTTCCCTCCATATAGACCGCGCCGGTGACCCACCCCGCTCCGAATGGCGGCGGACCAGGTCAGACGCGATTTCGACACCCTTTCGTCGGTGTACGACGAGACGCGGGAACCGCTCGACCCCGGGACAATCCAAGGCCTCCAGGCGTACCTCGCGGAGCATCGCTGGAGCCGGGTCCTCGAGGTCGGCGTCGGGACCGGTCGGGTCGCCCGCCCGCTCGTGGACCGGGGCGTGCACGTGGTAGGCGTGGACGCTTCGCGCGGGATGCTGGGTCGCGCAGCCGCGAAGGGTCTCCCATACTTGGTGCGGGGAGACGCCTACTGCCTTCCGTTCGCGGACGGCGCCTTCGACGCGGCTCTCTTCGTTCACGTTCTCCACATACTGGACCGACCCAGTCTTGGCCTTCGCGAGGCCGCCCGGGTCGGTCGGCACGGCGTCCTCGCGATCCTGAACCTTCCCGCCAAGACGGAGCAGGGCGCCGACCCGCCCCCGGAAGAGGAACCGCGCCGGATCGTCCGGGAGGCCCTGACCGAGGCGGGCTACCCTGACCTCCTTCGTGCGGGTCCCCGGGCCAAGGAACAGAAGATCCTCCGGACCTATCCGCCGACCGAGCTGCGGGTGTTGAGCGACCGCGAGGTCACCGAGCCGCTCACGAAGCGCCTCGACCTGATCGAAAAGCGAGCGTATCGCCACGTCCTTCGGGTTCCTCCCGACGCTCTCGCTCGCGCCGTCGCCTCTGCGCGGGAGCGGGTGGGCACGCGGACGGTGACCTACCGCCGAACGGAAGCAGTCGCGTGGTGGGACGGCCCGCCGGGTTCCCCGGCCCGGCCACGTTGACGGGGTCGGACGGCGGCGGTCTACTTCTCGAATCGGTGCGCCATGACGTACGGCAGGACGCCGCCGGCCCGGTAGTACTCGAGCTCGGTGGCGGAGTTCAGCCGGCACGTGACGGTGAACGTGCGAGCAGTGCCGTCCTCGGCCCGGGCGATGACCTCGACAGGGCTCCCGGGACCCAGGGACGTACCTGCGGGAAGGCGCAGCGTGAACGATTCCCGACCCGTTAGGCCGAGCTGCCTCCAGCCTTCCCCCGGCCGGAACGCCAGCGGGAGAACGCCCATCTCGACCAGGTTCGCCCGGTGGATCCTCTCATAGCTCTCGGCGATCACGGCACCGACCCCGAGTAGACGCGGGCCCTTGGCGGCCCAGTCCCGTGAGCTTCCCTGGCCGTAGCTCTTGCCCGCCAGGACGAGGAGCGGGGTCCCCTCGGTCCGGTACCGCTCGGACGCCTCGAAGATCGTCACCGCCTCCCCAGACGGGACGTGGACGGTATGGCCGCCTTCCTTCCCACCGGCGAGCTGGTTCTTGAGGCGGACGTTCGCGAAGGTGCCCCGTACCATGACCTCGTGATGGCCCCGTCGCGCACCGTAGGTGTTGAAGTCCCCTACCACGACCCCGTGGACGAGGAGGTACCTCCCCGCGGGAGAATCCTGAGGGATCTCACCCGCGGGAGAGATGTGGTCGGTCGAGACCCGGTCGCCGAGGAGCACGAGCGCCCGAGCCGCCGCCGCGAGGATCCCGTCCCTCGGAAGCCACGGAGTCGGAAGGTCGAGGTAGGGGGCGAGCGCGAGGTACGTGGAATCGGACGACCACCCGTACTGGGCGCCCCGGGGCGGGTCCAGGGACTCCCAGCGATGGTCTCCCTGCTCGATCGTACGATACTTCTCCTGGAACATCGACGCGTCGAGGTTGGCCTCGACGATCCGCCGCACCTCGTCCGCCGATGGCCACAGGTCGCGTAGGAACACGGGCGAGCCGTCCGGTCGGTGGCCGAGCGGCTCGCGGGTCAGGTCGACGTCGACCCTGCCCGCGAGGGCGTAGGCGACGACGAGCATCGGGGAGGCCAGGTAGTTCGCGCGGACCTCGTTATGGACCCGGGCCTCGAAGTTCCGGTTGCCGCTCAGGACGGCTGCCACGAAGAGGTCACGGTCTCGGACCTGCTGGCTCACCGGCGGCAGGAGCGGCCCGGAGTTGCCGATGCAGGTGGTGCATCCGTACCCCACCACCTCGAACCCCAGCCGGTCGAGGAACGGAAGGAGACCCGCCCGCTCTAGGTAGGCCGTCACGACCTTGGAGCCGGGCGCGAGGGACGTCTTGACGTGCGGGGGGACCTTGAGACCGAGCTCGGCCGCGCGCTTCGCGATCAGCCCGGCGCCCACCATCACGCTCGGGTTCGACGTGTTCGTGCAGCTCGTGATCGCCGCGATGACCACCGAACCGTCCTCGACCGGTGGGGCGAGGCGATCCGCGGCGGAGGCCGGCGAAGGAGGGCGACTCTTGCGGTAGGAGGCGAGCGCCGCCCGGAAGGAGCCCGCGGCGTCGCCGAGCGCGACGCCTTCCTCCGGGTTCTTGGGTCCGGAGACCATCGGCACGATCGACCCGAGGTCGATCACCAGGACCTCGTCGTAGTCCACGGAGCACGGGGCGGGCGAGCCCCAGAGACCCTGGGCGCGGGCGTACGCCTCGACGCGAGCGACATGGTCCGGGCTCCGACCCGTGCCGCGAAGGTACGCGATCGTCGCCTCGTCGATCGGGAAGAGGGCGGCGGTCGCTCCGTACTCCGGGCACATGTTCGAGACGGTGGCCCGGTCGGGCACCGCGAGGTGGCCGACGCCGGGTCCGAAGAACTCCACGAACTTGTCGACGACCCCCTTCTCCCGCAGCCGGCGCGTGACGGTCAGGACGAGGTCGGTCGCGGTGGCGCCCTCGGACAGCGACCCGGTGAGCTCCACGCCCACGACGGTGGGAGGGGCGAGGAAGTACGGTTCGCCGAGCATGACGGCCTCGGCCTCGATCCCACCGACTCCCCAACTGAGGACCGAGACGCCGTTCACCATGGTCGTGTGCGAGTCGGTCCCGATGAGGGTGTCCGGGAACGCGACCCGGCTCCCGTCCGACCCGCGGACCTCGACCACGCTCGAGAGGTGCTCGAGGTTGACCTGGTGGCAGATCCCGTTCCCGGGGGGGACGATCCGGACGTTGGCGAAGGCGCCCTTGGCCCAGCGGAGGAAGCGGTAGCGCTCTGCGTTGCGTTCGTACTCCCGGTCGAGGTTGATCCCGAGCGAACGCGCTGAGCCGAAGCTGTCGACCTGGACCGAGTGGTCGATGACGAGGTCGACCGGGACGACCGGGTTCACCCGGGTCGGGTCCACGCCCCGACGGTCGGCGGCGTGGCGGAGGGTGGAGAGGTCGACGATCACCGGAACGCCGGTGAAATCCTGGAGCAGGACCCGTTCGGGGTAGTAGGCGAACTCGGTCCCCTCGGCGAGGTGCTCGCCGTTCGCGAGGGCCACGAGCGTCTTTGGGTCCGTCACGCGCACGTCCCAGTGTCGAAGGACGTTCTCGAGGAGAACCCGGGTCGTCCGGGGGCGCCGGACGAACCGGTCCGGGTCGACCCCGGCGAGGCGTTCCGGGCGGTAGATCGTGGCGCGCTCGGAGCCCCAGGTCAGCGAGTCGGTCACGCGAAGCGGGTCGGACGAGCCCATGACGGGGCAGGGGGTGTGGGCTTTTGGGCTCTTTGGCCGCGCCGGGCTAGTCCGGGGCCAAGGGGACCGACCGCTCCCAGCCGAGCCGCACATGCGCTCCCGGCAGGGGAACCGGCCCCGTCGTCCTCATCTCGAGCCGCTGGCCGTCGTCCGTCCGTAGGACCACCTGGTTCTCCCGTCCGACCGGGCCGGCGATGAGGACGGTGGCGCCGAGTCCTCCGGTGGCCGAAGGGAGGAGTTGCAGGTCGGTCGGCAGGACCCCCACGATGCTCGCCGGGCCGGCGAGGACGTTGTATCCCAGGAACCGGGCGGCCCGGGCCGTGCCCGGGCTCCCGAACACGTCGGACGGGTGGCCAAGGGCGTGGAGTCCCCCGTCGAACAGAAGTCCGACCCGGTCCCCGAGGAAGAGCCCCTCCTCGCGGTCGTGCGTGACATGGATCGCCGAGGTGCCGGACGCGCGGAGGACCTGCCGGAACTCCGACCGAAGCTCGGCCTTGAGCTCGACATCGATCGATGCGAACGGCTCGTCGAGGAGGACAAGGCGGGGACGAGCGGCCAGGGTGCGCGCGAGGGCGACGCGCTGGAGCTCTCCGCCCGAGAGCTGGTCGGGCCGCCGGTCCTCGAACCCGGAGAGGTGGAGGAGCGCGACGAGCCGCCCGACCTCCTCCTTCACTTCGGCGGTCGGGCGACGCTTCAGTAGGGGGGCGTAGGCGATGTTCTCGTAGACCGACCGGTGGGGGAAGAGCGCCGGGTCCTGGAACATCAGGGCGATCCCCCGCTCGTGGGGAGGGAGGCGCGTCACGTCGCGCCCGTCGAGGAGGATCGACCCCTCCGTGGGACGCTCGAGGCCAGCGAGGCATCGGAGCAACGTCGTCTTGCCGCAGCCGTTCGGTCCGAGGAGGACCAGGAACTCGCCCTCGCCGATGTCGAACGAGACGTCGCGGAAGACCGGGACCCCGTCCCACGCGGCGGAGAGGTTCCGGACCTCGAGGAGCACCCTAGAGCTCGACACGATGACCTCCGACCGTGATCACGGCGAAGACGGCGAGACTGAGCAGGAGCAGAAGGCCCGCCGCCGCGTCGGCGACGGGGAAGAGCCGGACCTCGGAGAGCGCATAGAGTGCGACGGGAAGGGTCGTGAGCTGGGGAGGCACGAGGAAGTTCGTCGCGGTGAACTCTCCGAGACCGAAGGCGAAGGCGAACAGCCCGACCGTCACGAGACCGTCCCGGACCCGGGGGAGGTCGGCGTCCAGGAAGGCGCCGAACGACGTCGCCCCGAGCGTCCGAGCGGTGTCCCGGGCGGCCGCGGAGAGGCCCGCGAGCGGGATCTCGAGGCTCTGGAGGGCGAACGGGAGCGCCAGGATCGCCTGGCTCACGATCACGAGCGTCCAGACGTTCGAGCCGGTGCCGACGAACGGACGCCAGAAGGAGGAGAGGGCGAACGCCAGGACGACCGGAGAGAGGAGGAGCGGGACGAACAGGAGGAGCCCGAGCGCGACCGCCCGGTCCGGTCGGCGCACGACCGCGTAGCCGCTCGCCACGCACAGGAGGAGGGCGAGGAGCGCGGCGACGACCGCGAAGAAGAGCGTGTTCCCGAGCGCCCCGAGCGCGGAGACCCCGAGGTGGTCCGTGGTCGAGGAGGAGAACAGCGCGGCCCAGGCCGCACCGGCGCCGTAGTGTCCGGTCGGCGCCACCGTCCGGTAGAGGACGGCGGCGAGGAGGGCCCCTTCTGCGAGGAGGACGAGCGTGGTCTCGAGGGCCAGTGCCCAGCAGGCGGGGGCCCGCCAGTCGATCGGCCGAGGAGCGGCGGACCGGCGTCCCGGGTTGGCCCTCAGGCGGCTCACCAGCGCGAGGTACACCGCGGTGGGCAGCAGCAACAGCAGCACCATCGCGAGCGCGAGGACCGCGGCCGCGTTGGGGTCCAGGAACGTCTGGTCGAGAGCATAGACCTGGGCCTCGAGCGTGTAACAGCGGGCGCTCGCCCCACAGAGGAGGAGCGGGGGCGCGAACGAGAGGGCCGAGAAGAGGAACGTCAGAAGCCCTCCGGCCGCCGCGCCGACCCACGTCGGTCGCGCCCAGACCTCGCGGTACGCCCTCGACGGGGGTCCTCCCAGGGTGGCGACCGTCTCCTCGAGCTCGACCGAGGCCCCTTCGCAACCCGTGGCCGTGAGGAGCAGGACGATCGGGACGTTGAAGAAGAGGTTCGCGGCGATGATCGCCGGGATCCCGCTCCCGAACCAGGCGGTCGCGGGAAGCGCGCTCGAGACGACGCCCGACGGGCCGAACAGGTCGAGCACGCCGAGAACGACCACGAGGCTCGGCAGCAGGAACGGGATGAGGAGCAGGGAGCGAAGGAGCGACCGGCCCCGGAACGCGTAGCGACCTACGAACACTCCGGCCGGGTACCCCAACCCCACGGCGAGGGCGGCCGACAGCGCTCCCTGCTCGAGGGAGTTGTCGAGGGAGCGGAGGTTCCGTGACGCGGAGACGACCGCGACGAACCCGTTCGCTCCACCCACCTGGGCGAGCGCGTTCGCGAAGAGGACGGCGACCGGGAGGAGCGCGAAGAGCGCGACGAAGGCGACCACGGGGAGGAGGAAGCCGAACCCCTCGGACCGGAACCGCATCCTCAGCCCCCCGCGAGCGACTGCCAGGTGTCGAGCCACCCGTTCGAGGCGGTGAGGTTCGCGGCGACCGCGGCGGGCGTGGTCGCGTTGTTCAGCGCGACGACCATCGCCGGGTCGATCGCGGCAGAGAAGGCCGGGGGAAGCGCCACCGTCTCGTTGGCCGGGTACTCCCACTCGTTCTCGGGCAGGTACGACTGGAACGTCCCGCTGAGGATCCAGTCCTCGAGCTCCCGAGCGAGCGTCGCGTGCCGGGAGCCTTGGACCACCCCCACGCCGTAGATGGTCCGCCACCCGTACGCGGTCCCGTTCCACCACGAGACGGTCGAGTTCAGCGCTCCCGCCTCGCCGTTCGCGAGCGCGTACGCGGGGTCCGTGGCGTAGCTCACCACGAGCTGGTTCGCCCCGGCGGGGCTCCCGAACTCACCGAAGGCGGTCGACCAGTCGGTCGCCGGGTTCGGGTGGGTCTCGGCGAAG
The DNA here is from genome assembly GCA_052326485.1 of Thermoplasmata archaeon. Taxonomy (GTDB): domain Archaea; phylum Thermoplasmatota; class Thermoplasmata; order Lutacidiplasmatales; family UBA184; genus Lutacidiplasma. The sequence continues at coordinate 26,781 of JBKQMS010000015.1, forward strand.
AACCGCTGCCAGAAATCCTGCCAGCTCTGATGGAGGACGGTCTCGTAGTACTCGATCTGCCAAGCGAGGAACTCCTCGCCCGTGATGTCGTAGATGGGGTTCTCGGTGACGAGCTGGGCGGCCCAGCTCGAGTTGTCGACAAGCTCGGGCATCGTCGCGTGAGCCACCGCCCCGTTCGTCTGGTTCAGGAATCCGGGCGTGTAGTCGACCGCGAGGAACCCGTACTCGTACGGCACGACCCCGTGGTCGGGGCTGAGCTCCGAGACGATCCACGGCGGGATCGTCGCGAGGGCGGGCGGGGAGTATGGGGCGAGGAGCCCGAGGGATTCCGCCTGCGGCGCCGTGATCTCGTCGAGGCCCACCACGAGGTCGGCCGCCGGGAGGTCGTAGTACGACGGGTTCTCGAGGGCGCTTACCAGGTTCCCCGACGGGCAGACGAGCTCCACGTGGACCCCGTGCGCCTGCTCGAACTCCCCGAGGAGCATCGAAAGGTTGGCCTCTCCGCAATTCCCGCTGAAGAGGGCCGAGTAGGTGTAGACCACGAGGGTGGTCTCCCCCGACGACGCTCCCGACTGGTAGTACTCGTAGGTGGCGAACCCCGCCATCACCACGACCAGGGCGATGGCGACGGCGAACAGCGCCCTACCGATCCGGCCGGGCCGGCGCAGCCGCCGGGGACCCGAACCTACGGGGATCCCAGAACTCGTCACATCCTCCGCGGGCTGGCGGAGAGTCGCCTTAGGTGTCGCATCGCGTTCCCTTCGCGGGCATTATCCCGTGCAGGTTCGTGGGGTCGACGAGGTTCCCCTCGTCCTCTCAGCCGGTGCCCAGCTCCCCCTGCCAACCTCTCGCAGGGCGGCGCTCACATTAAGATTTCGGGACGGCGGGAGCCGTCCGTATTATACGCGCGTCGGTTCTCGCTCGGACGGAACCCAGGTATGACCGACCCCATCATGAAGCTCCAATTCGGTTCGGAGCTGGTCAAGCGAGGCTTCGCCCGCATGCAGCAGGGCGGGGTCATCATGGACGTGACCACGGCCGACCAGGCCGCCATCGCGGAGGAAGCGGGGGCGGTCGCGGTGATGGCGCTCGAGAGGGTTCCCGCCGACATTCGGGCGGCCGGTGGAGTGGCCCGGATGGCCGACCCCGTCAAGGTCCGGGAGATCAAGGAACGTGTGTCGATCCCGGTCATGGCGAAGTGTCGGATCGGCCACACGGCCGAGGCCCGGATCCTTCAGGCGTTGGCGGTGGACATGATCGACGAGTCCGAGGTCCTCACCCCGGCCGACCCGTTCCAGCACGTCGACAAGAAGGCGTTCAAGATCCCGTTCGTCTGCGGAGCCCGGAACCTCGGGGAGGCGCTCCGCCGGATCGAGGAAGGCGCGGCGATGATCCGGACGAAGGGCGAAGCGGGCACCGGCAACGTGGTGGAGGCGATCCGGCACATCCGTCAGATGCTCTACGACGTCGCCGAGGTCCAGAAGCTGCCGAAGAAGGACGTCGTCACCTGGGCGAAGAAGGAGCGCGTCTTGGAGGCCACGGTCAACGAGGTGCGGACGCTCGGACGTCTTCCGGTCGTGAACTTCGCGGCCGGCGGGATCGCCACGCCGGCTGACGCCGCGCTCTGCCGCCTCCTCGGGGTGGACGGCGTGTTCGTCGGGAGCGGGATCTTCAAGGCCCAGCACCCGATGAAGGTCGCGCGGGCCATCGTCGAGGCGTCCCTCCACTACGACGACCCCGAGGTGCTCGCCCGCGTTTCGTCCGGGCTCGGTGAGGCGATGAAGGGGCTCGAGATCGCCACGATCCCCGCCGACGCGCGCTTACAAGGCCGGGAGTCGGAGCCGATCTCGGCGACCCCCCGGCGCGTCTACCCCGAGAGCTGAGCTCGGCAGCGGAGGCTGCGGCGAAGGCCGTAAAGGGGGGGGCGCCGTAGGGCGGCCTCGTGCGGATCGTCCAGGTCTCGCCGTTCTTCCACCCCCATGCCGGGGGCGTGGAGTCCCACGTCCGCGGGGTCGTGCGCGAGCTCGCACGCGAGGGCCACGAGGTCACGGTCGTCACCTCACGCTACAACCGCGACCTTCCCGCCGAGGAAGAGACCGAAGGGTTCCGCATCCTGCGAACCCGGACGCTGGGGGTCCTGCTCGACACGCCCCTCGACCTCGGCACCCGCCGCACCGTGAGGTCCCTCTCGCCGGACGTGTTCCACCTGCACTACCCCCCTCCCTTGACGTCCTACTTCGCTTCCCGCGAGCTGAGGCACCGGAAGATCCCGGTCTGCCTCACCTACCACTGCGACCTCTACCTTCCGGGCGCCGCGGGAAGGCTCCTCGCGGGTCTCTACCAGACGGTGTTCCTGCCCTCCACCCTCGACCGCACGGACCGTGTCATCGTCCACACGAAGAGCTACGGCAGCACCTCCGCGATGCTGCGAGGGCGGGAGCTCACCGTGATCCCGTCGGCGGTGGACCTGGACCGGTTCCGGCCCGGGCTCGATGCGAGCCGACTCCGCGCCGACCTTCACCTCGAGGGAAAGCGGGTCGCGGTCTTCACCGGGCGGCTCGTTCCGCACAAGGGCGTGGACGTCATCCTGGAGGCCCTCGCCCAGCTGCCCCGCGACGTGGTGCTCGTCGTAATCGGGGCCGGACCCCGTCTACCGAGCCTCGTCCGGCTCGCCCGGCGGCTCGGGGTTAACGACCGGGTCCGGTTCTGCCCCGCCGTCTCCGACGAGGACCTCCCCCGATTCCTGGCGCTCGGCGACGTCTTCGTCTTCCCTTCCCAGAACCGCCTCGAGGGGTTCGGCCTCGCGGTCGCCGAGGCGATGGCGGTAGGACTCCCGGTGGTGGTCGCCGACATGCCCGGGGTGAGGGAGGTCATCGAGTCCGGGCGCGAAGGCCTGCTTGCGGAACCGCTGATCGCGAGCGACCTAGCGGAGAAGATCCGCACCATCCTGGACGACCCGGGGCTCGCGAGGCGCATGGGCCGCGCGGGCCGGGACCGGGCCGAGTCCCGCTACGCGTTGCCGGTCGTCGCGCGCGCGCTCGTCAGCCTGTACGAAGGCCTGCGCGCAGCTGGTTGATCTGGACCTTCAGGCGCTCGGCCTCCGCGCCCGCCGCCTTCTTCCAGTCGGGACCGGCCGAGGCGTAGAGGATGCTGCGGGAGGCGTTCACGAGGAGGGCGCGCCCGTGGGCGTCGACACCCTCTCGGACCGCGGTGGCGAGCGAGCCCCCCTGCGCCCCGACCCCCGGGACGAGGATGGGGATCCCGTTGCCCAAGGTGGCGCGAGCGGCATGGAACGCGTCCGAGAACGTCGCGCCGAGCACGACGCCCACGTTCCCGTGGGCATGCGCGAGCCGACGGACCTCCCCGACCACGGCGAGCCAGAGGGGTCCCCGAGGGGTGGGGATCTCCTGGAAGTCGAGCGAGCCCGGATTGGATGAGTGGGCGACCACGAACACGCCGTGCACAGGGTCGTCCAGGAACGGCTGAAGGGTCTCCCAGCCGAGCCAGGGAGTGAAGGTGACCGCGTCGAAGCCGAACTGGCGGAAGGCCCCGTCCCGCATCATTCTCAGCGAGTTCGGGATGTCGTTCGCCTTGAGGTCGAGGATCCTTAGGCGGGTCGGGCCGATCTTGCGGCAGAGGCGGGAGAGGACCTCGACCCCGGGCGCGCCGTATTGGAGGTAGGCGCCGAGCTGCATCTTGTAGGCGGCGGCGTGCGGGTAGGTCGCCCCGATGACGCCGTTGAGGAACCGCTCGAGCTGTGCCTTTGAGCCGAGACGATGCAGGCTCTTCGGCATCGACGCCGGGTCCGGGTCCAGGCCGACGCACACGAGCGAGTTCCGAGCGACCAGGATCCGGTCGACCCGTTGGGAGAACTTCGTCACCACGGCCCGCGGGTCATGGGCTCCGGGGGAAAAGGATTATCACCGGCGGGCGCGCCCGCCTGCGGCTCCTCGGGGACGCTCGCGCCATGTCGAAGAGCGGCGTTCACCGTCCGTGGCCCTCGGGGCGCTTTTATGACCGGGCGAGGTGGCCACCCTAGCGTCCTCACCCATGACCGCCGAACCGACCCCCACCACCCCCGTCGAGACCCGCCTTCGGGACCTGCGACCCGACGTGTCGCCCGTCGAGCTGGTTGCCCGCGTGATCACGTTCGAGAGGCGGGACGTCACGCGGAGGTCGGACGGAAGCCGCCGCCCGCTGCTCTCGGGCCTTCTGAGCGACGGGACGGCAACCGTGAGGTTCACCTGGTGGGACCCTCCCCGGGAGGGAATCGAGCGGGGCCTCGTGCTGCGTGCGGTAGGCGCGGAGGTGCGTGAGTTCCGGGGTCGCCCCGAGGTGACGTTCAGCTGGAAGACCCGCGTGGGGCCCGCGAGTCCCGCCGAGCTTCCCCGCGTCGACGCGAACGACGTTCCGTTTCGGACGGTCGGCGAGCTGCGTCCCTCCGACGAGGGGTTCCGCGTCGAGGTTCGGGTCGTCCGCATCGCCCCGAAGACCGTGACCGTCGGGACCGAGCGTCGGGTCGTCCACCAAGGGCTCGTTGCCGACCGTGCGGGGGCGATTGCCCTCTCGGCCTGGAGCGACTTCGGGCTCAACGTGGGCGAGGCGGTCCGGATCGCCGGCGGATACGTTCGGGGCTTCCGTGGGCGCCCGCAGCTCGTGCTGGACGAGCGCTCCAGCGTCGTGCGCGTGGAGGGAAGCGACCTCCCGGACCCGGCTTCGGTCTTGGCCGCTCCTCCCCGCTCCATCGCCGAGGTGGAGGATGAGGGGGGTGGGGAAGCTATCGCCGTGGAAGGGGTGGTCGTGGGCCTCCTGCCGCCGAGCGGGCTCGTCTTCCGGTGCCCTACCTGTCAGCGCTCCGTCCGTAGCGGGATCTGCCGCGTGCATGGCCAGGTCAACGGTCAGGCCGACCTTCGCGCCCGGATCATCCTGGACGACGGGACGGGAGCGCTCACGGTGAACGCGAACCGCGCCGACACCGAGCGGCTCTGGGGAGTGACGCTCGAAGAAGCCCAGGCGCGTCTCCGCAACCAGCCGGACCCGAGCCTCCTCGAAGAGCAGATGCTCGAGACCCTCCTCGGCCGCCGGCTGCGCGTCCGGGGGGTCGGAACGAACGACGACTTCGGCGTGACGCTCGCTCCGGAGTCGATCGAGCGGGTCGACATCGACCTGGACGCGGCGGCGGAGGAGCTCACCGCTCGCCTCGGGGAGCGCCGCGGATGAGCCTTAGGGAACCGGCCTGGCGGGTCACGGCCCGCGAGCTCGAGAGCTCGCTCGAAGAGGAAAAGGGGGAGGGGGAGCGTCCGGCCTCGTACCTCCTCTCTCCGTTCGCCGCGCGCATGAACCGGGTCCTCTTGGCCGGGACCCTCTCGCCGGCCGAATCGATCGGTCGGGACGAGGCCCAGGCGTTCTGGCGGGCGCGGTTCAGCGACCCCACGGGGACGGTGGCGGTCACCGCCGGGTCCTTCGAGCCCCGCGCGATGGCCCAGCTGCGCTCCGCCTCCGCGCCTCGACCCGCAATCGTGGTCGGCAAGGTCCACCTGTTCCGGGGACGCGACGCCGTCGCGTACATTTCCGTCCGAGCGGAGGCGGTTCGCTCGGTCGCCGAGGCCGAAGAACGGGCCGCCCTCGCCGACATCGTTCGGCAGACCCTCGACCGCCTCGACCTCATGGAACGGGTCGAGAAGGACCCTGCCCTTTCCGAAGAAGCGTTCCGCAAGGAAGGGATCCCGCTATCGTGGGTGCGGGCGGCGAAGGAGTCCCAGCACCGGTACCCGAACGTCGACCGCGCGGCGTTCCGACGAGAGCTCGCGAATGCCGTCCGGCGCGTGGCGGGCGAGAGCGGCCCGACTCGGGCGACGCTTCCGACCCCGCCGACGGTGGTCGTGACCCGCGCCGAGCCTCCTCGGACACCCTCGCCCGCGCCGTCGGCCGCGGAACGGGCGGAAGAGTCGCTGTTCCTCGACCAGCTGGACGAGGTGGCGGACGTCTCCGCCGACGGGTACGCCGACCTCAAGGAGGTCCTCTCCCGCGTCTCGGCCCACGGGCTCGCCGGGGAGCGCGCTGAGGCCATCCTGAATCGGCTCGAGGAAGACGGCGCCATCGAGGAGCCGATCGTGGGGAAGCTTCGGCGCGCCTGACGACCCTCCCCGAGGGTTTATATCGGGTCCCTCCTCGGGGGCGCGGGGGAATGAGGAACACCTGTCTCTCCGAATCGATGACGAGACCAGCGACGAGCTGACCCCCAATCTCTGTTCTTCGTAAGCGATGGCGACCCAGCAACCCTCCCGCATCCTCCTCGTCGTGCTCGTCGTCGTCCTGCTCGCCGCCGCGGGAGCGGCGGCCGCCGTCGTCTACGAGATCAACAAGCCGAAGGCGGTCTCGCCGGTCCTCACGATCGCGGCGGGAGACAACGTCACCGTGAACTACGTCGGCGAGTTCGGCAGCGGGGCCCAGACCGGTCGCGTGTTCGACACGTCGATCTACTCGGTGGCGCAGAACAACCAGTCGTACCCGAAGTCGCTCGAGTACCAGTCCCGCGGGCCGGTGACCGCGTACACCCCGCTGGGCGTCCACGTCGGGACAGGCGCCCCCGCGAGCGGCTACACCCTCGGGAACCTCACGTTCAACGAGGTCGTGACCGGCTTCTGGCAGGGTCTGGTCGGCGTCGCGGGCAACCAGAGCCACACGATCGTCGTGCCTCCCGGCCTCGGCTACGGTCCTCTCAACGCGAGCTGCCTCGGATCGTCCCCGCTGGTCTACACGGTCCCGGTGCTCACGTTCGTCTCGGTCACGGAGTTCGGGGTCCTCTATCCCAGCGTCAACGCGACCGTCGGCCAAGTGTTCCCGGACCCGACCTACGGGTGGAACGACTCGGTGCTCGCCGTGAACGAGTCGACCATCGCGGTCCAGGCCCTGCCGACCCTCGGCGAGACGACCCACCCGAACGGGCTTCCGTACGTCGTCTCGAGCCTGAACGCGACGTCGATCACGCTCTCGAGCCGGCTCACCCCCTCGGACGCCGGCCTTGTCCTGGGTCAGCTTTCGAGCGGCAGCCTCTGCGGGAAGACGAAGTTCATCGTCAGCGCGGTCGACCCGGCGGCCGGCACGTTCACGGAGAACTTTAACCCCGAGGTCCAGGGCGAGACCCTCGACTTCGTCGTGACGGTGGTCGACATCTTCCCGGCGTGAACCGGGCTCACCCGCCGAGGGTGATCTTCCCGCGCTTCAGCAGCTCTTCGAGCTGGGCCTCCGCGGTCGTCGCGAGGAGCTCCTCGGACGGAGGACCGCGGGAGTGGGAGTACGTCCGCAGCATGCGTCGGGCCTGTTCGCGCCGCGACCGGGAATTCGCGAGGAGCTGACGGGCCTCGTGGTCGAGCTCGTTCATCTCGCGGCTGAGGCCGTCGATCTTCGCGATCGCCTCGGCCCGGGCCCGCCCCTTCTCGCGCAGTGAGGCGATGAGCCCTCCCGCGACCTCGAGCTTCTCGCGGACCGCGGTCATCTTCGAATCGCGTTCGGCCTTGGCTGCGGCCAGCTCATGAGTGCGAAGGGTGAACTCCTCGCGCGCGGCGGCGAGCGCCGCCTCAGCGTCCTTGAGCTTCTGCTGGTGGGCCGCGACGACCGCGGTCCGCGTCTCGGCCTGCTTCAGCTCCCGCGTCCGCTGGCGCAGGAGCGCGATGAGCGCGTTCTCCTCGTCGAGCGGCAAGGCGCGGGTCTGCTGGCGGAGCTCGAGCTCGGCGATCTCCTTGCGGATCTGATCCGGGCGCACCCGTTCCCCGGGGGCAAAGGTGAGCCGCACCTCCCGGACCTGGACGATGGCTCCCTCGACCTTCTTGCGCGCCGCTTCGCGGGCGTTGCGGACCTCGGCGATGCGCTTTCCGAGCGCGTGGTGCTCCTCGTACAGCCGCTCGACCTCGACCTGGGGGGCCTGGCGACGGTCGTAGATCGCCTTCTGCTCGGAGGAGATGCGACGGACCTCGACGATCAGGTCCTCCCGACGGTCGAAGAGGGACCGCAGCTTCGTGTCGAGCGAGCGGAGCCGTTCCCGCTCCTCTCGGTCTTCGCGTTCTTCTTCGTCGGAGAGCAGCGCGCGCGGAGGCACGCCCCACCGAGGGTTCGCACCTCTCAAAAGCCCTTCCCTCGGCCCAGTTCCCGGCGGGGGAAATGCCTTCGCCTGCGGGGAACTACGCAGGGACCCGTCGGACCCGAGGCCGTCCCCGCCCGGGCCTCTCGGCGAACCGCTGGGCGGCGAACAGCGCGGCGGGGACCGCCGCGTCGATGTTGACCACCGCCAACGGAGCGCAAGACTGCAGCATGGCGTTCAGGGCCGCCTCGCCGCGGCCCCCGCGACCGTAGCCGATGGAGGTGGGAACCCCGACGACGGGAGCCCGAACGAGACCCGCGACGATCGTGGGAAGGGCCCCTTCCCGACCGGCGAACACGAGGTACATCTCCGGCTCTCGCGCCTCCAGGCGGTGAACGGCCGAGAGCAGCCGGTGGAGCCCTGCGACGCCCACGTCGTACGCCCGGACGACCCCGATCCCGAGCTCGAGGAGGATGGCCCTGGCTTCCTCCGCGAGCGGAACGTCGCTCGTGCCCCCCGTGAGGATCGCCACGACCCCTCTGCGGTACTGGGGACCGAGCGGTCCGGGGACCCGAACGAGGCGGTCGTCGGCCAGGAACTTGAGGGGACGGCCCGTGCCGGCCCGGGGACGCCAGCCCCGAAGCGCCCGGAGCTGCGCCGGCGTCGGCCGTGAGATGAGCGCGCCGAGCTGCCGTTCGGAAAGGGCCCCGACGATACTGAGCAGGTGGTCGATGCTCTTGCCCTCCCCGAGGATCACCTCGGGGACGCCGACCCTGCGGGCCCGGTCTCGGTCCAACTTCGCGAAATGGTGGACCCGAAGCGCCCTCGGTTCCCGGCGAGCGCCGGTGGCCGACCTCCTCGACGTCACGATGAGTATCACCCAAGCCGTGATATAGCGGATTCCGCTGACACGCCACCTTCGCATTCCATGCCGGATTTCTCGTTGACCCCGGAGCAGGAAAGCCTCCGGGACCTCGCGCGCAAGTTCGCCCGGACCGAGATGGCCCCGCACGCGGCCGAATGTGACCGGACGGCTCGGTTCCCGGAGGAGATCTACCGAAAGGCGTACGACCTGGGCCTCCTCAACCTCAACGTCCCCGCGGAGTACGGGGGGAGCGGTCTCGGGCTGTTCGAACAGTGCCTGATCGTCGAGGAGCTGGCGTACGGCTGCGGCGGGATGACGACGACCGTCATCGCGCACTGCCTCGCGCTCGAGCCGATCCTGCTCGACGGAACGCCCGAGCAGAAGGAGCGGTTCCTGAAGCCGTTCTGCGCGGAGTACCACCTCGCTGCGTTCGCCCTCACGGAACCATCAGGCGGTTCCGACCCGGGGTCGATGCGGACCCTCGCGAAGAGGGACGGGGACCACTATGTCATCTCGGGGGAGAAGTGCTTCATCTCGAACGCCCCCCAGGCCTCGCTCTACCTCGTGTTCGCCAGCACCGACCCGAGCCTTCGGCACAAGGGCGTGACGGCATTCGTCATCCCCCGGTCGGCGGAAGGGGTCACGGTGGGCCCGGACGAAGAGAAGATGGGACACCGGGCCTCGTCTACGGCCACGATCCGGTTCGACAACGTCCGGGTCCCCGCCTCGGACCGCCTCGGCGCCGACGGGACCGGATTCTCGCTCGCCATGCGGACCCTCGACCAGACCCGGACCCCGATCGGGGCGCTCGCCACCGGGATCGCCCAGGCAGCTCTCGACCATGCGGCTCGCTACTCGCTGAAGCGGGAGACGTTCGGCAAGCCGATCAGCGAGCACCAGGCGATCCAGATCAAGCTCGCGAACATGGTCCAGGCCGTGCACGCGGCCCGCCTCCTCACCTGGCGCTCGGCCTGGCTGATCGACCGGGGCCAAAAGGGGACGCTCGAGTCGTCGATCGCAAAGTGCTACGCCTCCGACGCCGCCTTCGCCGTCGCCGACGAGGCGATCCAGACCTTCGGGGGGTACGGCTACATGCGCGAGTACCCCGTTGAGAAGCTCCTTCGGGACGCCAAGCTCACGCAGATCTACGAGGGTGCCAACGAGATCCAACGGATCGTCATCGCGCGCGAGCTCCTGCGAGGGTACGGCTAGGCCGGGGGTGGGTTCGTGGAGATCGTCGTCTGCATCAAACCGGTCCCGGACGCCGAGACCCAGCTCCGCGCGTCCAGCGACGGGACGACCCTCGACATCGAGGCGGTGAAGTTCGTCCTCACGGGCTACGACGAGTCCGCGGTCGAGCAGGCGCTGCTCCTGAAGGAGGCGAATCCGGGCTCGAAGGTGCGTGTCGTTTCCGCGGGGCCGCCGCCCAGGACGGAGGAGGTCCTGCGGGCGGCGCTCGCCCTCGGATGCGACCTCGCCACGTGGGTGGAGATGTCTCCCGCGGTGGCCCCCGACCCGGTCTCCGCCGCCCGTGCCCTCGCCCGCGCGGTCTCGGCGATGCCGCACGACCTGGTCCTCTGCGGCAAGAACGCCGGGGACGACGAGGCCGGGGTCGTCGCGGGAGCTCTGGCCGAGCTCCTCGGGGTCCCGGATTTCAGCGCGGTCGTGGACCTTCGCTGGGACGCCGCGGCCTCGCGGCTCCGGTTCCAACGGTCCACCGAAGCCGGGATGGAGACGTGGGAGGCTCCTCTTCCCTGCGTCGTCGCCTTGCAGCAGGCGTGGAACGACCCGAGGACCGCGAAACTTCCTTCGATCCTGAAGTCTCGGAGGGTGCCCATTGCGAAGGTCCCTCTCGAGGCGGCGCCGCCCGCCGCCGGCTCGAGCCGGCCGACGAGGTTCGAGCTTCCTCCTCCTCGGGCGGGGGCGAAGCTCATCGAGTTCAAGACGCCGGAAGAGGCCGCCCAGAAGCTGGTGAAGCTCCTCAAGGAGGAGGCGAAGGTCTTCCCATGACGGGACCGACGTTGGTCGTAGGGGAGGTACACGACGGGGTCCTTTCCGACCCGACGCGGGAGGCCGTGGTCGCCGCCCAAGGGGTGTCCCTCCGGGAGAACGTCGTCGGGTTCCTCGCCGGGAGCGCTCCGCGCGTTCCCGCCGCCGGATTCGGTCGCCTCGGCGTCGCCCGGGCGCTCGTCGTCGAGGACCCCCGGTTGGACGGGGCGGTGGGAGCGGTCGTGGCCCATCTGGTCGCATCCGCCGCGGATTCTCTCGGAGCGGAGCTCGTCGTCGTCGGAGGCTCGACGTTCGGTCGGGACCTCGTCGCGCGCCTGGGCATCCGCTGGAACGCCGCGGTCGCCACTGAGGTCGCGAGCCTCTCGCGGACCGGCGCCACGCTCGAGGTGCGCCGGCCGGTCTTCGGCCGACGCGCGACGGAGGCCCGGCAGCTCGAAGGGGCGCACATGGCGGTAGCGCTCCGGTCCCACGCCTTCGTGGTCCCCCCCGAGTCTCCCGGAGAGGCGACCCTGACCGCCGTCCCCTTGGACGGGATCCCGCCGTCGTACTGGGTTCCCCAGCGCTCGGCCGTCAAGGCCGTTCCCCGGGGCATGGGTCCGAGCCTGGCGGAGGCGTCGATCATCGTCTCGGGCGGTCGCGGGGTCCGGGCGGCCGAGAACTTCCACCTCGTGGACGAGCTGGCCGCGTCCCTTGACGCGGCGGTCGGCGCCTCGCGCGCGGTTACGGACGCCGGATGGAGGCCCGAGAGCTACCAGGTCGGGCAGACCGGAAAGCAGGTCTCGCCGCAGCTCTACGTGGCCGTGGGGATCTCGGGAGCGATCCAGCACCTCATGGGGATGATCAGCTCGCGGGTCATCGTCGCGATCAACTCGGACGCCACCGCTCCGATCTTCAAGGTCTCGGACTACGGCATCGTCGGAGACCTCTTCGAGATCGTCCCCGCCCTCACGCAGGAAGTCCGTCGCGCGCGCGGCCAATGACCTAGGACCGGCGCCGCTCCCGCCGGTGGACTCGCCGCGACGTCCCGAGGGCCCGAGGCCGGTTCTATAGGTCCCAAGCGATCTCTACGCCATCGCGGATCAGGGACGTGATCTTGACCCCGGCCGCCTTCTGGGCCGCGCGGAGGAGCTTGCGCGCCGGCCTCTTCGGGGAGCCGCTCTCGGCCATCATCGAGCGCAGGAGCTCGGTGGCGAACCTCGGGTAGACGGAGTAGATTCGAGGGTTCCACTTGACGCGGTCGAGTCGGGCGAAGTCCCGGAAGTCCGGAAGGATCCCGGTCGCCTCGAGCCGCCGGTCGTACTCCGTGAGCCGGGCGCCCGACGGGTCGCCCGCGGCCCTGGCCGCGAGCGCGGTCTCGGCGGCCTCGAGGCCGGAGCGGATCGCGTAGTTCATGCCCTGGATCATGATGCCGTTCGAGAAGACGAAGCCCGCCGCATCCCCGGCGACCATCCACCCGTCCCCATGGAACGCGGCCGGCCGACCGGCCCAGCCTCCCGGGACGAGCCGCGCGCCGTACTCGACCAGCTCGGCTCCTTTGAGGCGGCTCGCGATGGCCGGGTGGAGCTTGAACCGCTCGATGAGCTCGTGGGCGTAGGCGTTCCGGCCGTAGAGCGACTGGATGCTGACGATGATCCCGAGCGAGAGGGTGTCGCGGTTCGTGTACAGGAATCCTCCGCCCATCACCCCGGGCGGGAAGAGGCCGCCGACCCACTCCTCCGAGTGCCCCTCGTTTCCGGTGACGTGGAAGCGGTCCTCGATCACCGACGCGTCGAGATGGAACACTTCCTTGATCCCGAGTTCGGTCGTTTCGGGGGAGAGCCGGGGCGCCGGGCGGATGGGGGTTCCGAGCGAGAGCCGGGAGTTCGCTCCGTCCGCGACGATCGTCACCGGGGCGGTCATCGTCTCGCCGCCCTGGACGATCCCGTGCACCTTCGCCCCCTCCCAGTTCAGACGGTCCACGGGGACGGAGGGCACGACCGTGGCCCCCAGCTCCTCGGCCTTCTTCGAGAGCCAGCGGTCCGTGCGCGAGCGCAGGACGGAGTGGGCCACGTACGGTTCTTGGTTCCAGCTGCCTTCCTGGAGGTCGAACGAGAGCGCGCTGTCGGGCGTGAGAAGGCCGAACCGCTTCCGCACGAGGTGGCGCTCGACCGGCATCTCACGCCACCAGTGGGGCAGGATGCGCGCGAGGTCGTTCCCCCAGAGGATCCCCCCGGAGAGGCTTTTCGTGCCGACCTCGGCCCCTCGCTCGGCGAGCAGCACGTTCGCACCGCCCTGAGCGAGGCGGATCGCCGCGGAACTGCCGGCCATGCCGGCACCGACCACGATGACGTCAAAATCGTCGGCCATGGCCCGGCGCCCGACGGGGCCGGTCCGATTTAAGGTGCCCGCCCGGGGTCACGTCAGCGCGGAGGGCCCGCCCACTGGACCGGGCCCGGCGCCATCTGTTGGTTCTGGGTCGCGTTCTCGATCAGCTTCTGGAAGCGGAACGGCTTCGGGATCCCCTTCCAGTCCTCGTTCCCCAGGCTTTTGCCCCCCTCGGAGCTGACGCGTACCGTCCCATACCCCAACACGCGCTGGCCGAACGTCTGGTGGACGTCAACCCCCCGGACCTGGGTCACGGGGATCTCGTCGAAGTCCTTCCCGAGGATCCCCCGCTGGATGATCACCCGGCGCGAAGTGACCGCGTACACCGTGGTGATCCAGCGGAAGTACCGGATCAGGAGCCACAGCAGACCGATGAGGAACAGCACGAGCCAGAAGTAGGCGAGATACTTCGCCGGGATGTAGCTCGACAGCGTGAACGTGGTCAGGGCCCATGTCGAGAACGTCGGGATCCATGGGGCGATCGAGGTCGCCGTAAAGAGGGTCAAGAACCCGAAGACGACGGTCCACAGGATCGGTCCGGGGAAGTAGAAGAGCTTCGTAGCCCGGGTCTCCTCGAGCAGGCCCTCCTGGTCCGCGAGGTACGTCGCCTTGAGGAGCTTCGGCATCTTTCGAGGGGTGGTCGACATAGGAACCAATCGGGGGGCATGGGCTCGGTTGGGAGATAAACCCTCGGCTGGCTCGGAGGGAGCCGTTCCTCCCGCTCACGAGGAGAATCGGCTCGGGGTGTTCCCTCCCGGGCGCCCTCTTGAAATACTGGGGTCGACTCGCATCGTCGTGACCGAGACCCCCGAGCACTCCGACGAGGCCCCGCCCCCTCCGACCGAGGTGGAGCCGGCGCCCACCGTCGAGGTCGTCGAGGGGGGGGAAGACGTCGGGCGGCTCCCGCTCCCCCGTCGCAACCGCGGCGAGGTGTTCGGGATCGCGAACCAGCTCCTCGGAGCGGCCCGTATCCGCGTGATGTGCGAGGACAACGTCTCGCGGATGGGTCGCATCACCGGGAAGATGAAGAAGAAGATGTGGATCCGGGAGGGCGACCTCCTGATCCTGCGCCCCTGGGGCTTTCAGGAAGGAAAGGCCGACATCCTCTTCCGCTACAGCCGAACCCAATCCCAGTACCTCGCTCGCAAGAACATCCTTCCGGCCTCCGTCAATATCTTTCAGACCGGGGAGTCCCCGCCGACGCCGTAGGAGGGAGGATGTGGGCCTCCTCTCGACGCTCGCTCTCGTCCCTCGAGATGGCGGTCGTCGAGCAGAACTCGGTCGCCCTCGGCGTCACCATCGACGCCCTGATGGAGAACGCGGGCCGCGCCACCGCCGAGGAGACGACCCGGCACCTGCCCTCGCCTCCCGCGCGGGTCGCGGTGGTCGCCGGCACCGGGAACAACGGCGGGGACGGCACCTGCGCCGCGTTCTACCTGCTGCAGTGGGGCTACTCTCCGGAGATATGGCTCGTCCACCCTCCGGTCGAAATCCGAACCCGGGCGGCCCAGCGCTGCTTTGACCGGGTCAAGAACCGGGTCCCGGTCCGGATCGGCGTTCCTCGACCGGAAGAGATCGCGACGATGCCCCTCGTCGTCGACGCGCTCCTCGGCACCGGCCAATCCGGGCGGCTTCGGTCTCCGATCCGGGAGGCGGTCGCGGCGATCCGGGCGAGCGGTGCTCCCGTGCTCTCCGTCGACGTGCCCACCGGCATCACGGACCCGGAGGGGTTGCGACCCTCCTGGACCGTCACGTTCACCATCCGCAAGGAGGAGATGGAGGAGGGAAAGGTCGGGGAGCTCACGGTCCGGGACATCGGAATGCCCCCGAACGCCTGGCGCGAGACCGGCCCCGGGGAGTTCCACTTCTTCCCCGCACCCAAAGAACCGAGGGGCCGGAACGGGCGCCTCGTCGTCATCGGCGGAGGCCCCTACACCGGCGCGCCCGCGCTCGCCGGTCTGGCGGCGATGCGCTCGGGGGCCGAACGGGCCACGATCGTGACCCCGGAGGTCGCGGCCGGAGCGGTCCGCGCCTACAGCCCGAACCTGATCGTCCGCGCGGTCGGCTCGGACCGGTTCCGCCCCCACGACGTTCCCGGCATCCTCGAGGCCGTCCGCGTCGCCTCCCCCGGCGCCGTCGTCCTTGGGATGGGCGCCGGGGCCTATCCTGAGACCGTCGAAGCCCTGCATGCGGTCATCGAAGCCCTGGCTCCGGAGTTCCCCCTCGTCGTGGACGCGGACGGTCTGGCCGCCCTGCCCGCGGGCCCTCTGGTCGGCGCGCCGTCGCGGCTCCCGCAGCTCGTCGCGACCCCGAACGCGGGCGAGTTCGAGCGGGTCTTCCACGGTCCGGCGGCGGGCTCCTTCGAGGAGCGGGGCGCCGCGGCGGAGCGCATCGCCGGGGAACGTCGCTTGACGCTCGTCGTGAAGGGCGCGCCGGACATCCTCACGGACGGGGAGAGCACCATCGGGAACCTGCACCACCACCTCGCCATGACCGTCGGAGGCGTGGGCGACGTTCTGGGGGGCGTTCTGGGAGGCCTCCTCGCGCAGGGCGTCCGTCCCCTGCACGCGGCCCGTCTCGCCACCTACTGGACGGGAGAGGCGGGTCTGCGAGCGGCCGCCCATCGCGGTTTCGGCATCCTCGCGACCGACGTGATCGAGGAGCTTCCGGCCGCTCTCGTGGTCGGGCTCCAGCGGGTCGAGCGGCCGATCTAGGGCCGTTCCCGCTCGTCAGGCGTACCGGATCCGGCCCCGGATCACCCTCGCCCGAGCGCGGACGTCCTTCGCTCCCGCCGGGTTCCCGTCCGCGTACCCTTCGTGGAACGCCCGCACGAGGGCGTCGGACCTCGCGCTCAGTGCCTTCAGGTCCTCCTCCACGAGGTGCAGGTCGATCCCTAGCTCCTCGAGACCCGGGCTTCGAGTTCCCATCGATAGGTCGAGGAAGGCGGGAGCCCCCCGGGGCCCGTCCGGGAAGAGGACGTTCGAGCTCGTGAGGTCGCCATGGGCGATCGAACCGGCGTGCAGGACACCGAGCGCGCGACCGAACGCACGGACCGCGACCGGGAGGTCGTCGGGCGGGACGTTCGGGTCCTCCAGCAACTGCCGAAGGGTCGGACCCGGGAGCTCCTCGAGGGTCAGCCGATGCCGGGGAAGGTCGATGTCGTAGATCAGCGGGGTTCGGACCCCGAGCCGGCGCGCATCCACGAGGAGGCGAGCCTCGTTGCGGGTCCGTTCTCGTCGTATGCGGTCATCGAGCGCCTTCGGCCGGTAGCTCTTCAGGTCCCGTTCCTTGAGGAGGGCCGGGAAGCCCCACCAGTCGACCTTGCGAAGCGACGCTTCGGCCCCCCGGGAGACGGGAGGACCCTCGGCGGTCGGCTCGGCGGACATCGTGCGAGCGGGCCCTACCGCCCTTTTCGCGCGACGACGCTGCGGACGATCGCCTCGCGCGCGAGGCGGGCTGCGAGGAGGCTCGTGCTCCCCGAGTCGTAGTGGGGGCTCACTTCCATGATGTCGAGGCCGGCGAGGCGGGGGGCGGCCTGTCCGATGATGTACTTCACGTCCCGAGGCGTGAGGCCGAACGGCTCCGGGGTCCCCGTCGCTCCCGCGTAGGCGGGGTCGATCGCGTCGATGTCGAGCGAGATGTAGATCCGCTCGGTCTTGAGCATGTTGAGCGCTTGATGGACCGCGGCCTCGATGCCGTCCCGCGCGATGTCGGCCGCCGTCACATACGGCATCCCGATCGTGCGGTTGTCGTCCATCTCTTCCCGGGAGACCGAACGCACCCCGAGGACGACGATGTTGCGGGCGCCGACCTTCTCGAGGATCCGTCGGGACGAGCACCCGTGGCTGCGGCGGTCGCCGAGATAGCTCTCGCGGAAGTCCATGTGCGCGTCCAGGTACAGGACCCCGACGCTCGGAGCGGAATCGGGATACGCCTCGACCACCGGCGGCGAGCACGCGTGGTCCCCTCCGAGGACGATCGGCACCTTTCCCGCGGCGTAGATCGGGCGGATCTCCTCGCGGAGCGAGCGCGCCATGTCTTCCGAGCTGCCGAACTCCTCCGTGTTGCCGAGGTCATGGACCGCGACCTCGGAGAGGTCGACCCCGGTCTCGAGGTCGAACGATTCGAAGTTCCAGGAGTGCAGGCGGATCGAATCGGGGCCGAACCGCGCTCCGGGACGGAAGGAGGTCGTCCGGTCGAACGGGACACCCACGATGACGAACTCGGCGTCCTCGAACGAAGCGCTAGCGTCCGCGAAGGTAGTCGGCCGCTGCACGGCGGTAGGACGACGGCGCTCTATAAGACGGTACCTTCGGCCGTCGCACTAGCTGCCGGGGACCTCGGCCGAAGCGCGCAGGAGCCGGGCCCGGATGCCCATCTCCCCGTACAGGAACTCCATCACGACGAGCGAGATCACGGTCGTCCCGATCGCCATGACGAAGAGCCCGAAGTAGCCGTAGAGCTCGATCGCGATCGCACCCACGAGCGGTCCCACGCTCCATAAGGAGGAGTTGATCAGCGCGAACACCCCGAGGTACTCGGCACGCTGACCGGGCGGCGCCATCCGCGCGACCCACGCGTTCATGCCGGGACCGAGGAAGGAGAGCCCGCCGTTGCGGACGGCCTGGGCGGGAATCGTCTCTTCCCAGGTCGTCGAGAACATGAAGATCCCGTACGAGGCGAGCGTGAGGACGGTGCCGTACCAGATCCCCCGTATCTCTCCGAGCCGGTCGATCGCCCGCCCGAGCGGCACGCCGGTGAACGCCCCGGTGACCAGGCCCGCGATCGCGACCACGCTCACCTCGAGCGAGTTGGCCCCGAGCGAAGCGGCCAGGAATCCGTAGAACGCCGCGACCGCCCCCGACCCGATCGCCCGGATCGACACCGCAAACGAGAACGTGACCACCGTCCGCATCTCGCGGAGGGGTCGACGCTCGGACGGGATGCTCACCCGGATGTCCGGCACGAGGAAGAGGACGACCCCGAGCGTCCCGATCATGATCACGACGACGAACGGGAACAGGGCTTGGAGGCCGTACCAGTAGGTCACGAGGCCGGCGAAGACGAAGCCGACCACGGCGCCCGCGTTCGAGGTGGCGTTGAGGAGGCCGTACCCCTCTCCGCGTTCGGTGGACCGGGTCACGTCCGCCACGAACGCCGTGTACGCCGGGCCTCCGATGGCGAGTGCGAGCTCGGCGGCGATGAACAGACCGCCCGCGAGCACATAGCCCGGCGCGAAGATGATCGCGAGGAAGAGGGGGAACGCCGCCGCCTCGCCGAGCAGCAGGAACGGCTTGCGCCGGCCCACGCGGTCCGAGAGCCGGCCCACCCACGGGCCGATGAGGCTCGCCGGCAGCCAGGCGAGCGTGAGGATCGTCAGCGCCACCGGGAGGGAGGCGCCCTTCACCTCGACCAAGTAGAGGGGGAGGAAGACGATGAACAGCCCGCCCCGATTGCTCGCGAAGAGCGAGTAGAGGGAGAGCGACAGGAGTTCTCGGGAGGGCATCGGTGCTCCACCCCGGCCGGTTACTTACGCTTGAGCGCCGGCGGGAACGTGCGAACGGGAGAACGCCCCGATCGTCAGTCCTGCGGGGCAACCGGCGGGGAAGAGGCCGCCGCCTCGGCGCGCAACACGCGTCGGAGAACCTTCTGCGCGCCACTGCGCGGCAGCGCCTCTCGGAACTCGACCCGGTGGGGTGCTTTGTAATGAGCGATCCGCTCCCGGACGAACGTGACGAGCTCCTCTGGGGTGACGGAGGCGTTGGGCTTCTTGACGACGAACGCGACGACCGCCTCGCCGCGCTCGGGGTCGGGCGCGCCGACCACCGCTACGTCCGCCACCGCGGGATGCTGGAAGAGCACCTCCTCGACCTCCCGCGGGTAGACCTTCATCCCACCGACGTTGACCAGGTCCTTCTTGCGGTCGACCAGGTAGGCGAACCCATCCTCGTCGACCCGTACGACATCGCCGGTTCGGAGCCAGCCGTCCTTCAAGACGAGGTCGGTCTCCTCCGCCTGACGATAGTAGCCCATCATCACCTGAGGCCCGCGGACGCAGAGCTCCCCGACCTCGCCCGCGCCCAGGACCCTCATCCCGGTCTCGAGGTCGACCACCCGCTGGTCGGTCTCGGGGACGGGGACCCCGATCGAACCGACCCGACGCTCGCCCGCGAGGGGGTTCTGGTGGGTGATCGGCGACGTTTCCGAAAGACCGTACCCCTCCACCAAACGGGCGCCCGTGAGCTGCTCGAACCGTCGCTGGACCTCGATCGGGAGCGGCGCCGAACCGCTGAGGCAGTACCGGATCGATTGAACCCGGCGCTCTGCGAGGTCCGGCTGACGGTTGAAGGATTGGTAGAGGGCGGGAACCCCGGGGAACTGGGTCGGCTGGTACCGGTCGATCAGCTTCAGAAGCTCCCGGATCTCGGGACGAGTCTGTAGGACGACGGTCCCTCCCGCGGCGAGTCCCATCAGGAGCGCGACCGTGAGCCCGTAGATGTGGGACAGAGGGATCGCCGCGATGACGACCTCCGCGCCGGGTTCGAGCCAGATGTTCCATGCGTTCCCCTGGACGACGTTCGCGACCAGGTTGCGATGCGTCAGGATGGCGGCCTTGGGGAGGCCGGTCGTTCCTCCCGTGTACTGGAGCACCGCGGCGGTCGTCCGGGGGACCGACTTCGCCAGAGCGACCGTGCCGGGGTTCGTGACCGCCGCCTTCCACGGCCGGACCGAGGGGTCTTTCGGGAATGCGGTCGACATCTTCTGACGCCGTAGGAGCCCGTTGACAAACGGGCGACGATACCACGGGTAGAACTCGCGCGACCGCGCGACGAACACCGTCGGAACGGCATACTCACCCCGCACCTTGACCAGGTTCGGATACAGGGTCTCGAGCGTCACGAGCGCCTTCGGCGTCGCGTCCCGCAGGAGGCGGGCGAGGTCCTGCCCGAGGTAGAGGGGGCTCACGGGCACGACGACGGCCCCGAGCCGGAGGATGGCGAAGAACGCGATCGGGTACGCCGGGACGTTGGGGAGGTAGAGGGCGACCCGGTCCCCGGCCCCCACCCCTTCTCGGGCGAGAGAGGCGGCGAGCCGCTCGCTCTCCTGCCAGAACCGTCGGTAGCTCCACCTCGCCGCGTAGTACACGATTGCGTTGCGGTCCGGCCAGCGTCGTACGCTCTCTTCGATGAGCTCGGTCAGGAGCTGGTCCGGAACGATCACGTGCCGTGGCACTTCCGGAGGATAGACCCGAAACCACGGACGGTCGCCGAACTCCGAAGGAGACGCAACCATCGTCCGCCTACTCGGGCCCACCGCTCGAGGCGGGTTCGGCAGGACCCCTTTCCATCTCCGGAAGGCCCACCAGGGCCCGTAGTCGTTCGAACGCTCGCTCGGCGGTACGGGCGTCCCGTGTCTTGAACAGGAGACGACCCGCGCGGCTGATCGTCACCTCCGCCTCGAGCGAAACGATCAGCATCACCCGGGCATCGACCACCGGGACGCCCTCCTTCTCCAACACCGCCCTGACCGCACGAAGGTCGAGCGGGGCTGGAGGATCGGCGATCGCCTCGTACCCCCCGTGGTTCGAGCAGAGCCGCAACCGCCGGTACATCGTGTCAGAGCGGGTTGTCCTCCCCCCAGATAGCCCTTCTCGGGGACGCAGACGAAGCCGAGCGCGTGCCCGGCGGGGCGGAATGGGTTCTCGAAGGTCGCGCCTAGGCCATCGGGGCGCCGCACTTCGCGCAGAACTGAGCTGACGCGACGTTGGGAGTCCCGCACGATGAGCAGAACCGCTGAGCGACACCGGGCTGCAGCGGAGGGGCGGCGGGAGGGCTCCACTGGGGTGCCGCGCCGGGTTGACCGAATGGCGCGCCGTAGCCCGGCTGTCCGTAGACGGGCTGATAGACCGCCGGCGGGTGCCAGCTGACCGCCATAATCCCGCCGATCAGCGCGAGGATGGAGCCGATGTAGAACCCGCCGCCACCCAGGAAGCCGATCAGCGAAAAGACGATGATCAGAATCCCCAGCATCCGGGCCGAGCCGGGATTAGATTTGAGGCGGTACGCCCAGAAGACGATCAGGAATCCGAAGATGACCCCCAGGAGCCCGAAACCAACCACGAACGCTACGGCGGCCGAGGCTCCGGGAATATCGCTCCCGATGAAAGCGCTAAGGAGCAATCCCGCAATGATCGTCAAGAATCCGTCCAGGACTATGAGAATCCCACCGATCAGCGAGAGTAGGTGGGCGGTGTTCGGATACCCCGGACCGTACGACGACGCGCTCATCGTCCCCGAACTGGGTGGCCGAGTATATCAAACGATGCGGACTCGAGGGAACGCCGGGGGTTTTCGGCGCAATCCGTCCTACAGAATGACCGCTTTCCGTACGCAGTCGTCGATCATCTGGTCCACGTCGATCCGCTCCTCTTGGCGGAGGATCTGAACGAGGTTCGACCGGGTAGCGGGCCGGTCCGGAACGGCCTGGCAGCAGACGCCAGGCCGGGTCGAGATCTCGTACGTCCCGATCGACTTCGCGACGGCTTCGATCTCGTTCTTGTCGAACCCGATGAGCGGGCGGACGATCGGCAGCCCGACGGCCGCCGTCGCGGTCCGCATGTTCGAGAGCGTCTGGGAGGCGACCTGACCGAGGGCCTCGCCGGTCGCCAAGAAGGTCGCGCCTTCCCGCAGGGCCACTTTCTCCGCCGACCGCCACATGAACCGGCGACAGAGGACGCACCCGAGATGCCGGTCCGTCGAGCGCATCAACGTGACCTGGGTCGGGCCGTGGGGCAAGAGGTACATCGGGATCGGTTGGTGGAAACGCTCCCTCAGGATCGCGAGGTGGTCGACGGTCTTTCCAAGCGGGGAGTCGTCCGTGAACGGTCGGTTGTCCATGTGGACGGCCACCATCTCGTGGCCCTGCCGGAGCAGGTAGTGCAGTGCGACCGGGGAATCGATCCCCCCGCTCATCAGCATCACGCCCCGCGCCATCACTCTCGTCCACTCGGATGCGATATTAAGGGATGCGCTCGCGGGGAAATCTCCCGCGAGAGGTAAATAGCGAACCCTGGTCCAATCGCCGATGCCCGAGGAAGCCGCCGCTCCTCCGACCGAACTGAAGTGTCGCGTCGAAGGACGAGGGCCCGCGGTCCTGCTCCTGCACGGAGTGGGCGGGAACCACACCGTTTGGAACGACATGGTCTCGGGCCTATCCAAAGAGTTCCTCGTCCTCGCGCCGGACCTACGCGGGCACGGCCGGACCCGTGCGCCGCCCGACTCCCACTTCACCTTCGCTGAGATGATGGGCGACATCCTGCGCCTCCTGGATGACCGTGGGGTCGGTTCGGCTCATCTCGTCGGTCTGAGCGCAGGGGCCCTCCTCGCGCTGCGCACCGCTCTCGACCGACCCGACCGCGTTCGGAGCCTCACGATGGTGAGCGGGGCCGGCTACACGGACTCTCACACGCGAGCGGTCGTCGAGCGATGGGCGGAGACGTACTCCAAGCAAGGGACCGACCGGTTCGCCCTCCGCCTCCTCAAGGACCTCTACTATCCGGACTGGGTGGAAGCCAATCTCGACTATGCGGACGCTGTGCGCGAGCAGGTGAGGCACCAGGACTTCACGCCCGCCCTCCGGTGGGCGCACGCGATGGCTTCGTTCGACGAGCAAAACCGCGTCGCGACCGTCTCCCGCCCCACCTTGATCGTCCAGGCGTTGAACGATGCGGTGGTAGAGGCGTCGCACGCGCGGATCCTACGGCAGTCGATCCCCGGCGCGCAGATCCGTCTCTTGGCGGAGACCGGTCACACCGTGCCGGTCGAGCGGCCCAAGGAACTCTCGGAGGCAATCACCGCCTTCGTCCGGTCGGTCGAATCCTCGAACGGGACCACCTCGTCGTAGGCGGGCGGTCGGTGGGCGGACCGTGAGCTTATGAGCCCCGGGCCGAATCCCCGGACGATGTCGACTCCCGAGGCCTCCGACCTCTCTACGCGGCTGTCCCAGGTCGAACGAGATCTCAAGGAACTGCGAACTCGGGTGATCGCTCTCGAACGGATGCTAGGTGCCGGAGAGCTGCATCCAGCCGACTCGTCGACCGTGCAGCGGAAAGTCTCCTACGACTGGCAGAAATGAGCTCGCCCGGGGAACGGGTTCCCGGAACCGCGCCCAGGGCCCTCTCTGACCTCCTCTCTCGGTTCCCGGCGCTCGCTCCTCCGATCTCGACCGCCGGCGCTGCGGTCGTGATCGTCCTGCGTGACGGGTCCGAGGAGGTCGAGACGTTGCTCATCGAGCGCGCGGAACGGGCAGAAGACCCCGCTTCGGGGCAGGTCGCGTTCCCCGGCGGTCACGTGGCGGAGGGCGACGGTTCGCTCGCTGTGACCGCGCTGCGTGAGCTCGAGGAAGAGGTCGGACTCAGCCGGGCGGACTTCTCGGTAGAGCTCCGCTACGTCACTACCGTGCTCGCCATTCGCTTCGGCCTCAAGGTCGCGGTGTTCGCGACCGCCCTCTCCTCATCGGCGAACCCTCCCACCGCTCGAAGCGCCGAGGAGGTCGCTCACGTCTTCTGGCTGCCACGCTCGGCGTTGGCGGCCTCGAGACCGATCGTCCGGGAGACGAGCCGCGGACTGGCCGAGGTACGGGCGACGGCGTTCGAGGGACACGTCCTATGGGGGTTCTCGCGAAGGGTGCTCTGCCAGTTCTTCGGCGTCTCGAACGAAGACGAGTTCATTGGCCCCGTCTTCGCGCCTCACCTCCCACCTCCGGATGGGTGAGGTCAAAGGGAACCCCGGGAGGAGTGCGGCCTGAGCGGGAGCGTTCGGGTCGAAGGAGCGGAGATGTGGTCTCGCAGGCTGCGATGTCCCCACTGCCACATGGAGTTTGACTACGACTTCGTGCCCGGAATGTCGGTGACGGCGCTCCGCCTGGGGACCTCTCGGTACATGCGCTGCCCCCTATGTCGCCGGTGGGGCACGTTCCCGCTGACCCGGTCGAACGATGCGGGAACCGACACGCCCTCCGGAGCGACACGCGTTCCGCCCACCGAGGGCCGGGACGGCAGCGCGGGAGGCGCGCCTCTTCGGAGCCGAGCGGTGCCTCAGTTCAACGACCGGCGACCTTTGGTCCGCTGGGGCGCCCTGCTGAACTACCTGCAGCGGTTCTGACCTTGTCGGGGGCGCTGCTCGACCTGCCGACGACCACCGAACTCCTCCTGGTTAGCGCCGGGGCCATCGTCCTGGGCGTCGGGCTGAGCCTGCTCCTCGAGTTCTCCCCGCCCGAACGGACCCACCGAGCCACCTGGCCCACCCTCTCGGTGGGACGCAAGGGGTCCCCTCCTCGGGACCGGGGACGTTTCGAAAACCATATCGTTTAAATAGTGGTTTAAATACTCACGGCCGCGGGGATTTAAATGGTGAAGATTCGCATCGAGAACGTCGTCGCGTCCACCTCCCTCGGGGACGAGCTCGACCTCCAGTCGATCGCGCTGGGTCTTGACGGGGCCGAGTACGAGCCCGAGCAGTTCCCCGGCCTCATCTATCGTCTGAAACAACCCAAGACCGCGATCCTCCTCTTCCGGTCGGGAAAGGTCGTCTGCACCGGCGCGAAGAGCATGCACGAGGTCGAGGAATCGATCCAGACGGTCGCCGCGCAGATCAAGAAGGGCGGCCAAAAGATCAACATGCACCCGAGGATCGAGGTGCAGAACATCGTCGCGAGCTCGGACCTCGAGAGCGAGATCAACCTCAACGCGATCGCCGTCACGCTGGGACTCGACCGAGTGGAGTACGAGCCCGAGCAGTTCCCCGGTCTCGTCTGCCGTATCGACGAGCCGCGCGTCGTGGTCCTCCTCTTCGGCAGCGGCAAGCTCGTTTGCACGGGGGCGCGGAAGCCCTCGGACGTCGAGGTCGCGGTCAAGAAGATCACGAAGGAACTCCAGGGCGCGGGTCTCCTTCGCTGAGCGGCGCGCCGCACGGAGCCGCGATGCCCCTGCCACGCGGTCTCCCGGTCGTCGACCACCACTGCCACCTCTCTCCGAAGGGGGACGGGGTCCGCGCGGTCGAGCGGTTCCGGGCGGCCGGTGGCACGCACCTGTTCCTCACGACCCAGAACTACGAAGCGACCGTACCGACCTCGCTCGAGACCTACGCCCATCAGTTCGAGGTCACTTGGCGGCTGGCGCAGAAGGTCCGCGAGGAGGTGGGCGTGCGGGCCTACCCGGTCCTCGCCCCGTACCCGATCGACCTCGTAGAGGCTTCGGCGAAGCTGGGAGCCCCCGCAGCGCTCGAGCTCCACCGCTCCGCGCTCGACCTGGCCGGTCGATACGTCCGAGAGAAGAAGGCGGTCGCCCTCGGTGAGGTCGGTCGCCCGCACTTCCCGGTGAGCGAGGAGGTGACCGCGGTCGTGGAGCAGGCGTTCCGGCACGCCCTCGAGGTAGCGCGCGACTCGGACTGTCCCGTGGTCGTCCATTCGGCCGACCTGAGCGCCGATGGCCTCCTCGCTCTCGCGGCCCTGGCGCGCGAGGCCGGACTGCGACCGGACCGGGTCGTGAAGCACTACTCCCGAAGCCGGGTCCCCGCGGGATCGGCCGGAGGGGTCGTGCCGTCGTACCTGGCCCGCCGCGAGCTCGTTCGCGAGGTCACGAACGAGCCCGGACCCTGGTTCCTCGAGACGGACTACCTCGATGACCCGAAACGTCCCGGAGCCGTTCTCGACCTCGCTACGGTCCCCCGCCGGGCGACCGTGATCGCGGAGGACCCGGCGCAGGGGGCCGACCGGCTCTGGGTGCCGTTCGTGGAGTCCATTGAGCGGGTCTACGGTTGGCGCCCTGAGGTCGGGCCCGAGGGAGCCGCCGAATGACGCCTCGACGTCGGGGGACCTTCCTGGTCCTCGAAGGGATCGACGGGGTCGGGAAGTCCACGCTTCTTCGGGCGCTCGCGCGCGCGCTGCGGCGTCGTGGTCTCTCGGTCGCCGTCCGTCGGGAGCCCGCCGACCCGCGCCTGGGCGCCCTGGCCCAATCGGCCGCCGCCGAGGACGCATGGACGGGGGCGGTGTACTTCACCGTCGACCGGCACCTCGCGGCCCCGGACCTAGCACGGGACCTCCGCCAGCACGACGTGGTCCTTCAGGACCGGTCGTTCTACTCGACGCTCGCCTACCAGGGCAGCGCGATGTCCCCTCGCGATCGGAGGCGGCTTTCGGACCTCCAGCGGTCGGCGACGGTGACGCCGGACCGCGTCGTTCTGCTCGACCTTTCCCCTTCGGAGGCGCTGCGCCGTCTGGGCGGCCGGGACCTCGAACGCGGTCCCCTCGAGCGGTTGCGCACGCTCCGACGCGTCGCGCAGGCCTACCGGACGCTAGCCCAGTCGAACCGATGGCAGGTCGTGGACGCGCGAGCTCCTCCGGCCGAGCTCCTCCGGCAGGTGCTGGACGGGCTCGACCTTCCCGCCCCGCCTCGGCCGAGACGGCCGGTCCGACGGCGAAGATGATAAGCCCGGTCCGGGTCCCCCCGCTCCAGCGATGAATCCACTATCCCCCATCCTCGTTCGGGAGGAGACCCTCGACCCGTCGTACCTTCCGAGCCGACTCGTCCGCCGCGACACGGAGCTCGAGCTGCTCCGTCGTCGCTACCGAGAGGCGCTCGCGAAGGGACTTCCGTTCCATCTTCTGCTCACCGGCGGCGTCGGCAGCGGGAAGACCGCGCTCGTTCGCCGGCTCGCGGCCGACCTCGAGCGGGGCGGACGGCTCGGAGGCTTCCCGGTGAAGGCCGCCTACGTGAACTGCTGGCGACGGGCGAGCGACCGGACGGTCATGCTCGACCTGCTCCGGATGGTCCAGGTGTCGCTTCCCGACCGGGGGTACTCCCTTTCCGAGATGCTGGACGTCTTCGAGCAGGGGATCCGAAAGAACCCCTCCCACCTCCTCGTCCTGCTCGACGAGGCCTCGAGCCTCGTCCGGCAGGAGACGAAGCTCGTCTACCTGCTCTCGCGGTCTCGCGAGGTCGAGCTCGGCTCGATCTCCCTCGTGCTGGTGGCGTCCGAGGACCTGTTCCCGTTCCTCGACCCGGCGAGCCGGTCGAGCTTTGGCGTGACGCACCGGCTTTCGCTGGCCCCGTACGACCGCGCCGCGCTCACCGACATCCTTGAGTCTCGGGCGGAGCTGGCCCTGCGTCCCGGAAGCTTCGACCGCGAGGTCCTCGACCAGATTGCCCGCATCGCCGCCCCCAACGGGGACGCCCGCTTTGCGCTCGAGGTCCTATCGGGCGCGGCGCATGCCGCGGAGGAAGCCGGGGCCGACTCGGTCGGAGCCGAGCACGTGCGCCGGGCCAAGGGCTCGCTCCTGCCCACCGTTTCCGAGACCCAGCTCGAGTCGCTCTCGACCCACGAGCTCGGGGTGCTACTCGCGCTCTCGCGGACGCTGAAGCGGCGCGGCGCGTCGACCACGAGCCAGAAGCTCCGAGCGAACCACACGGCCCTGCTCGAGGAGCTCGGAGCCGACCCGATGAGCCGAACGACGTTCTGGCGCACCTTGAAGGAGCTCGAGCGGGACGGACTCGTGGTCCTTGAGATGGGGTCGTCGGGAGAGTCGAACAACGTCTCGATGGACGAGCTCCCCGCGAGTCTTCTCACCACGCTCCTCGAGGAACGGGTCGGTCGCACTCGCTCTCGAAAAGCCTAAAGCGCTCCGCGGGTCGGGCCGGCGTGGCCAGTTCTTCCGTCCCTGCTCTCCCGACGGAGCCGTCCGCTCTCCCCGAGTGGATCCGCGTCCGTCCCCCTCGCGGAGCGGCGTACCCCGAGGTCCGAGGGATCCTCGGGGAGCTCGGCCTGGACACGGTGTGTCGGGAGGCACGCTGCCCGAACCTGTCGGAGTGCTGGTCGGCCGGCGCCGCGACCCTCATGTTGCTCGGGACCGAGTGCACGCGCCGATGCACGTTCTGTGCCGTCACCACCCACTGGCCTCGGGGCATGGTCGACCGCACGGAGCCGGCGCGCGTCGCCGAAGCGGTCCAGCGCTGGGGGCTGAAGTACGTGGTCCTCACCCAGGTCTGCCGGGACGACCTAGAGGACGGCGGAGCTTCCGTTCTGGCCGAGACGGTCCGCAGGATCCGCGTCGAATCTCCCCGGACGCTCGTCGAGCTCCTCATCGGAGACCTCGGAGGGCGAGTGGATGCCCTGGGACTCCTCCTCGGCTCCCCTCCGGACGTCCTCGCGCACAACCTGGAGACGGTCCGGTCGATCAGCTCCGAGGTGCGCGACCGCCGCGCTAGCTACGACCGCTCGCTCGAAGTCCTGAGGGCGGCCCGCCGCCTCGGTCGGTCGGGACTGGTGACGAAGAGCTCCCTCATGCTCGGGATCGGCGAGACCGAGGCCGAGCTCGCCACGGCGCTCGGCGACCTTAGGTCCGCGGACGTCGACCTGCTCACGCTCGGGCAGTACTTGCGCCCCGACGCCGCCCATCGCCCGGTCCATCGTTACGTTCCTCCGGACGAGTTCTCCCGCTGGGAGGCGACCGCCCTCTCCCTCGGCTTCCGGGGCGCAGCGTCCGGCCCCCTCGTGCGAAGCTCCTACCGGGCGGAAGAGCTGTACCGACGCGCCCACGCCGCTCGAGGAGGCTGACCGATGGCGAAGAAGGTCCGCCGCAAGCCGGTGGAAGAGGAGGCCCCGGCCTTCGAGTTCCCGGTGTTCGACGAGACGGCGTTCGTGGCCAAGGAGTTCGAGCTGACCACCGCGCTCACCCTCGCCAGCGTCTTCACGGTCCTCTTCGGGATCCTGTCGTGGGCCCTGTCGGTCCTCGGCCTTCTCTGGTACTTCGTGTTCCCGCTCGGGATCCTGCTGATCGCGCTCAGTCCGTTCTTGATCCAGCGCCTTCGGCGGAAGTCGTCGATCTACACGAAGGGGGACTGGGCGGGGCTCATCGCGCTCGAATTCTTCGGATGGCTCGCGCTCTGGTTCGTACTGCTGAACCTGTCCCCGCACGCCGTCTAGGACAGCTCAGGCGTCGTCGAGCCAGGGGAGCCGTCTCGCGAGCAGCTCCCGGAGCGCCTCCGCGAGCGCGGGGGTCTCGGTGGCTTCCCCGAGCGTATGCACTTCACACGACCCCGGCTCCTTGGGCGTAAGGTCCTTCCCGAGGGAGAGGCGGGGGAACGCCCCGCGCAACACGGCCTCGGCGTCCCGCTCGGCCCGGCGGGTATCGACCCCCAGGCTACCGTCGGGCCGGACGTACGGTCCCTGGAGGACTTGCTCGCTCTTTGCGCCCCACTTCTCGAGAAAATGCCCGACCCGGTCGATGCCGGCCGGGGGTCCATCCTGGACCCGGACCTGGGGTCGTCGGGGATGCGCGAGCTCGACCACGATGACGACCGAGCTCGGGTCGGCGGCGCTCGCTTCCCCGAGGACCGAGAAGTCCGAGCGAGAGAGCTCGTCCGCGACCGCGCGGGCGGCCTTGCGAATCTGCGGGTAGAGCGTGTCGTCCACGAGGTCCGGGCGGAGGAGAACCGCTACCGTGACGTGGGTCCCCCGGGCATGGACGAGGGAGACCGCGGTCTCCTTCGAGAGCGGCGGGCTCCCGCGGGCTTCAAAGAACCGCGCGTTCGGACCGTCGAGGTAGGCCCCGGCGGCGAGGATGAAGAGCCCGAGGTTCTTCCGCGAGAGAGCGCTCGCCACGTTGCGGTTCGGGTCGACGGGGTCGGCGAGGACGAGGGCCACGTCGGTCGGAAGCCTCGGGGGTTCCTTGCCGGCCTCGGCCAGGCGGACGGGCACGCGCCAATCGCGGGCGGCGACGAGGAGGCGTCGCAGCGAGCCGAACCGGATCACGAGGAGCTCGACCAGGTACCCCGAGAAACCCTCGGTCCTCGCCTCGGAACCATAGACACCCAGCGATCGGAAGAACTGCTTCGCGAGCCGGACCTGACCCACGATCTCAGGGGTTTCCCGAGCGGTGAGGTACTCTTGGTGGAACGGCGTCCGGTCGACCGGCGAGAGCGGATGAGAGGGGTCGGTGATCGCGAACCCCGGAACAGCGTCGACGGTGAATCCTTCGAACTTTCCCCGCAGATACGGATGCTCGGCGTAGCGGGTCTCGGGCTCGGACAGGATCGCCCGCCCGAGCGCCAGCCCCTCCTCGCGCAGCCTCTCTCGGGGAAGGTCGGGTGGGAAGAGGAGGAAGAGGTCGACGTCCAGACGGTCTTGGAGGAACGTCCCGCGGGCCGCGCTGCCCGCCACGAGCGCCCGAGTGAGCGGGCTCGACCGCGCCTTGGCGGCGGCGGTCACGCGCTCGATCAGCGCGGCGCGCACCCGTGAAACGCGGTCCAAGAACTCGGCGGAGGGGGTGATCCGGGCGCTCACTTCGCGCTCGACCGCGTCCGCCTGCGCGGTCGGCGCGGGACCTGGGCCAGCTCCCTTCATCAAACCTCCGGGGACGTTCCGGCGCAGATGAACCTTCGGCTCGAGCCGCCGGCACGGGACCACGCTTATCGGCGAGCGGCGCCTCGTGGGGGTCGAGACCCCATGACCGCCCCCTCCGGGCACACCGCCACGCTGTTTGAAACCACTCCCGACCGGAAGGTGAGATGCACAGCGTGTGCCCGTTACTGCACGATCCCCGAGGGTTCGCACGGGTTCTGCTTCGTCCGCAAGAACGTCGACGGTCGCCTCGTCCTGCTGAGCTACGGGAAAGCCTCCGCCGTGCAGGTCGACCCGGTCGAGAAGAAGCCCCTCTCCCACTTCCATCCCGGTACCCGCGTGTACTCCATCGGCACGGTCGGGTGCAACTGGCGGTGCGCGTACTGCCAGAACGCCGAGATCTCCCAAGAGCGCGAGGTGGTGGGCCGGTCGCTGTCCCCGCGCACCGCCGTGGCCGAGGCACGGAAGTTCGGCTGCAGCGGGGTGACGTTCACCTACAACGAACCCTCGATCTTCGCCGAGTACGCGCTCGACGTGATCCAGGAGGCGCACCAGGCCGGACTCTTCGCGAACTTCGTGACGAACGGGTACATGACGCCCGAAGCGGTCGCCCTGATCGGGCCGCATCTCGACGCGGTGAGCGTCGACTTCAAGGGGAGCGGAGAGCCCCGGTTCCTTCGGAAGTACGTCGCTGCGACCGGACCCGAGCCGATCTTCCAATCCGCGGTGGACCTGCGAAAGCGCGGGGTGCACGTCGAGATCACCGACCTCATCGTGCCCGAGGTCGGCGAGTCGGTCGAGGCGACGAAGAAGCTCGCCCGGTTCGTGCGAGACGAGCTGGGTCCGTCCACACCGTTCCACCTCCTGCGGTTCCATCCCGACTATCGAATGTTGGACCTTCCGGAGACCCCGGTGGCGACCCTCGAGAAGCTTCACGCGGTCGTGAAGGCGGAGGGCCTCGAGTACGTCTATCTAGGGAACGTGTGGGGCCATCCGCTCGAGCACACGTACTGCCCGGGTTGTGGGACCATCGTGGTCCGTCGGTTGGGCTTCACGATCAAGTCCTGGCGACTCGACCCCGAGAATCGCTGTCGGAAGTGCGGCACCCAGATCGCGATCGTAGGACGGCTGCCCGAAGACTACGTCCCGTCGTTCGCGACTCCCATCAGCTGACACGGGTGCCCCATCCGACCTTCTTCTCGAGCGTTCCGTCCATCGACCCCCATCGTTCGCTTTCTCTCGCGAACCCGGCTGTCCGACGTCAAGATCGCCGTCAACCGAGACCGACGGGGTTCCCATATACGCCGCGGTCTCCCGAACCGGTGAGGAGGGCTCGGAGTGCCCAGGACCCCCACCCGGACCCCGCGCACCCGCACGCCGGCCCGCGACCGTACGAGCTCCGAGCCGGACCCGTCCAACCCGATGGTCGAGATCGTGCTGAACGGAGTGGATGGGGACGACTGGGTGACCGAGACCCTGCGATCCCAGGGGGTCGCGTTCCGTCTGCTCGCCTGCCGACCGGCCGACCGCGGACGACGACGACTTCTCCGGCTCTTCGAATTCCAGACGAACGGGGAAGGTGTCGCCCCCGTAATCCGCCGCCTCCGCTCTCGTCTGGCCGCCCGCGACGTCGCCGCGGCCAGCCTCGGTACGGACCGGGCTCTCGTGCGCGTGTCCGTGCCGATGCCCGCGCTCTGTGCCGCCGCGTTCGACCTGGGCGACTTCTGCATCAGCTGCCCGTTCCTCGGCGCGGACGATGGGATGGGGTCGGTTTCGTGGAAAGTGCTGGTTCCCCAGATCGTCGATGCTCGTCGTCTCCTCAAGGCCTCCGCGGGGCGCGGCGGGGCGCGACCCACGCTCGTCCGCGCCGGGGCGTATCGGAGACGCTGGGGGCTCACAGGACGTCAGGAGAGGGCGCTCCGTCTGGCGTTCCAGCTCGGCTACTTCGATTATCCCCGCAAGGCCTCCCTAGCGACCCTGGCCACCCGGCTCGGCGTGGGTCGTTCGACCGCACTCGAGCTCCTCCGGAAGGCCACCACGAAACTGGCCGCGCAGAGGTTCCTCTCCGAGCCGCCCGTCGACCGCCCGCCATAAAGAATTCCCCCGGCCTCGAGGGAAACCAGCGTGAAGGCGGTCCGACCTCTCACTTTGGCGATGGCGCGCTCCACTGAGGTCGGGAACGCCGGCCCCGACCCGAGGAGGAACGGCCCCGCGTCCGAGCCGTCCGCCGCGTTCGCCTCGACCTGGTCAGGGCTTGACCTGGCCCACTTTCGGTGGCGTAGCGTTCCTTCCCGGATTCTACGACCGCGCGGAAGATCGTCCGCATTCGGGCCGGAGAAAGACCTGCCTGCTCGGCCCACCCTTCGGCCCGGGCGATGACCCGTTCTTCCTGCGCCGGGTCCGCGATCCGCCCGTTCCCTTGAGAACGGAGCCGGATCGCAGTGCCGGCGGCCTCGACGCGGGCGGCCACCAGGAGTACGAGGGCCCGGTCGATCTCCTCGAGGTCGCGGCGAATCGCGACGAGCGAGGGAGCCACCTTCGACCGCACGACCATGACGACCGTCCGAGCCCGGGGTGGGCCAAGTTCCTTCGACCGCACCGGTGCGGGGGCCGGCTCACATATCGCTCGCGGTGCCCGGGTCGGTGCAGATCGTCCTGGCCTCCAACTTCGATGACCGGCTGGTCGAAGAGACCGCCGACCTTCCGGTCTCTACGTTCTTCGGGGGGTACCCGGTGCAGCTGACCGGAGGCGGACGACCTCCCCAGATCCTTCCCCCGGTCGACCGGGAGCGGTTCCGCGCCCATCTCGAGGTTGTCCACCGACACTCTCGTCAGTTCTTCGCTACCCTCAACAGCAATGACCTCGGGCTGAAGGAGTACGGACCGGGCTACGTCGAGCGCCTGCTTCGAGAGGTCGGTGACCTCATCGACCTCGGGGTCGATGGGTTCGTGGTCGCCCTTCCGGCGCTGATCGAGGCGATCCGGACCGAGTGGCCGGACGTGCCGATCACGGTCTCCACCTTCGCACGGATCCGCACCGTGACCCAGGCCGAGTACTTCCTCAAGCTCGGGGCGCGCACGATCATCCTCGAGGAGGCGAACCGGGACTTCCGCCTGATCCGCGGCCTCGTCCGCCTGGGAGCGGAGGTCGAGATCCTGGTCAACCAGAGCTGTCTTCCGTCCTGCCCGTACCGGGGCCATCACCTGAACACGAGCTCGCTCGCTTCCCAGCCGGGCGCCCCGTGCCTGGCGTTCGAGTACCCGATCCTCGAATGCGGCCTCGAGTACGTCCGGGACCCGGCGAAGCTCATCTCGGGGATCTTCGTGCGCCCGGAGGACCTCGAGGTGTTCGAGGAGGTCGGGGTCTCTCGGTTCAAGGTCTCGGGTCGGAACCGGTCGACCGACTGGCTCCTACGATCCGCCCGGGCCTACGCGCAGAGATCCTATCCCGGCAACCTGGCCGATATCCTGAGCCTGGTGCAGGTGAAGGGCCCCTGGGGCGCCCTGAAGCGACTCGGGGAGGGGCCGCACGGCGAGGAGGCTCGGACGCTCGCGCGGGCGTTCGCTCCGCTCTCGGAGCTGACGATCGACAACCGGGCCTTCCCTCCGGACTTCCTACGTCACATCGCCACCGTGGACTGCGAGCACACGACCTGCGAGGCGTGCGGGTACTGTCGAGGGGTCGCGCAGAAGGTGCTTCGGGTATCCGGTCGCCCTGTGTCGGAGTACGCTCCTCCACCCGAGATGCCCTCGGCGATCCGGGTCCTTCCTCAGCTCGGTCTCCCGCCCGGGTGAAGGCTCCCGGCTCAGGACTCGGCACGTAATCGGTTGGGTCCACGGCCCCTATCGAAGGGCTCCTAGGATCTCATCGGTCTTCCGGACCCGGCCGATCCGCTTGAGGACAAAGTCGACCGCGGCCCGGTGCATCTCCACGGAGCCGGAGGCCATCGCATCCTCGGCGAAGACCTGCTGGAAGCCGAACTCGTAAGCGAACCGGGCTGTGCTCTCCACGCCGTAGTTGGTCGAGATCCCGCAGAGCACGATCGTCTTCATCCCTCGTCGTCGCAGCTGCAGCTCGAGCTCGGTGCCGTAGAAGGCCCCCCACTGCTTCTTCGTGATCGTGAGGTCGCCCTCTCGCGGCCCGATCTCCGGCACGAAGTCCGAGGCGTCCGCCGGCCGCGGCGCGTTCGTGCGCCACCCCGGGTCGTCGGAGATCACGTCGAGCCGGTCCGCCGGCGACGACACGACGTGCACCAGGAAGACCGGCATGCCGTTCGCGCGGAAGGCGTCCGCGAGCTTGGCCGCGTTCCGTACGACGACCTCCGAGCTGTAGGGTTCCAGTGGTCTTCCCGCGTAGGCGATCCCCTTCTGTAGGTCGATGACGACCAACGCGGTGCTCTTCTTGTCAATCTCTAGGGTCATGCCGATGCTCCCGAGGTCGCTCGTGCGGACGACCTTTCCGCTTGATGAAGTGCGCGCCCCACGACGCGAAGCGCCGAGCTTGGGCGCCGACGTTGATTGGGACTGATCCCACGTCAGGAAAGGATGATCTGGCTCCTCACGAACGAAAGGTGCTGGGGTTGTCTTCCCCCCTTCGAGCCGGGCCGGCCGACCGGGGTAGGTACCACAAGGTCGAGGAAGGGGCGCGCGAATCGGGGCTACCCCTATCAACCCACTGGATTCGAACGAACCGGCCCTTCCGGCTCGGACCTGAGGGTTTATCGGTGAGATTCGCCCTTCGCACGACCGTCCATGATGGATCCCGCTGGCGAGCAGTTCTTCCCTAACGGACTCCGAAATCCATCGTCCGTTCTGTTTTCCGGGACCAGCCGGTCGTTGCTGAAGTGGGTCGCCTTCGCCTCTCTCGCCCCCTACTCCTCGCGGGTCTTCTGGACTGACCTTCGTCTGCCGGGGGAGGTTCTCGACCCACTCGACCCGATGGCTCGCCAGGTCATTCCGGAGAACGCGGTGGACGTTGTCCCGCCCGGGGACCTTCGACCCGAGGAACAGGAGGCCCGCCTCGCGGAGGCGGCCTCAGCGACCATGTTCCCGTCCGACGAGGCTCCCGAATCGGTCCGAGGGATCATCGAGTTCATTCGGATGCCCTGGCATACGCAGCAGCGGATCTTGGCGACGTTTCGGCCGGGAGAGCCAACGATCCTCGTTTGTGCGAACGCCGACCGCCTCGTCGGAGTGTTTCCGGACAAGGGCGTCGCGCCGCTGATCCGGTCGATAGTGAACGCGGGGGTGGTCATCGTCGGCCTCTGGGGAAGTCCCGCAAGTCCCTTCGATCCGGTGTTTGACGTGCTGTTTCGCGTGGAGGGCGTCGGCCCGGCGGCCTGGCGAGATGCTACCATCAGGTGCGAGAAAGGTACCTCCGCTGGCACGCTCGCGGCCGGAACGGCCCACCGTCTGGCTGAGGTGGGACCCATCGCAATGATCCTCGAGAAACTCATTCCGACCCCGCCTTAGAACTCGGTCGTGACCCGACCGACCCGCGCCCCCGACCGGGGATACTCCGCCATAGACCCGAGCCACATTTCTCTGACGTGAAACCAGCTCGCCTGGGCCGGGGGGTTCTTCCTCGCCTCAACGCGTGCTATTGTGACCTCGCACTGCCGATCGACCTCGCCCACTCTCGGAGGGATGTGCTCGGGCCACGCAGAGAACGAACCTTCCGATTCTGAACTGACGGAAAGGGTGCCTCCGCAGCTACGGGATATGAGGCAAAACGTGGTGTCGGAAGGGGGAACCACGGAGCAAGCCAAGCTCGCGAGCATTGGATCCCCCCAATAACCAACCCCGTCGTTAGAAATCGGAGCGAAGGTCTGCGTCCACCCCCCTCACCGGGGTAGCAGAGGGATTGAGATCCTGTGAAGGTCCACCGCGTGAGGAGTTTCCTCGATACCATCGTGTACCACCTTCGCTCTACCCGGTGAGAAGGACCGCGAGAGAATCCATGGCGAAGGATACACTGACGGTGAGGGACGATAGGACCGGCAAAGAGTATGTGATGCCTGTCAAAGATGGTTCGGTTCAGTCCAACCTGTTTTCGAAGATCAAGACCTCTGACAGCGACCCCGGCCTGCTGACGTACGACCCAGGCTTCACGGACACCGCCTCGTGCCGGAGTGCTATCACCTACTTGGACGGCGACAAGGGGATTCTTCGGTACCGCGGCTATCCCATCGAGGAGCTGGCCGAGAAGAAGAGCTACCTCGAAGTAGCCTACCTCCTGGTGCACGGAGAGCTACCGACCCCGAACGAGTATGCGGAATGGGTCCGCAACATCAACGCCCGGTCGTGGGTGTACGAGAACATGAAGACGTTCATCAGCGGCTTCAACTACGACGCCCACCCGATGGGGGTTCTGGTCTCCACGCTGGCCGCGTTCTCGACTTTCTATCCCGACGCCAAGAAGGTCCATGACACGAGTTCAAGAGACTTGCAGACCTACCGGCTGATCGGCAAGGTCCCGACCCTGGCTGCCTTCGCGTACCGGCATTCTCTCGGAAGGCCCTACATTGACCCGTCCGTCGACCTTGGCTACACGGAGAACTTCCTGACGATGCTCTTCCGTCCCTCCCTGACCGTCAAGTACGTGCCCGACCCGGTGGTCGCGAAGGCATTGGACGTCCTTTTCGTGCTCCACGCGGACCACGAGCAGAACTGCAGCACGAACGTGATGCGGAGCATCGCAAGCTCCCTCTCCGACCCCTTCAGCTGCGCTGCCGGAGCTGCCGCGGCCCTCTATGGTCCATCCCATGGTGGGGCGAACGAGCAGGTGGTGAGGATGCTAGAGGAGATCGGGTCCGTCGATAAGGTCCCCGCCCTCATCCAGGAGGTCAAGGCGGGAAAGAGGAGGCTCATGGGCTTTGGCCACAGGGTCTACAAGAGCTACGACCCCAGGGCCCGGATCATCAAGAAGGAGGCCGACAAGGTGTTCGAAGTCCTGGGCAAGAACCCGCTCCTGGATATCGCCCTCGAGCTGGAGAGGGTCGCGCTCTCGGACGAGTATTTCATCAGCCGGAAGCTCTACCCCAACGTCGACTTCTACTCCGGGCTGATCTACCAGACCCTCGGTTTCCCGATCGGAGGGTACCCCGTGCTCTTTGCGATCCCCAGGATGTCGGGTTGGGTTTCCCAGTGGCGAGAACAGATGGCGGACCCCGAACTGAAGATAGCGCGTCCCCGTCAGGTGTACACGGGCCCCCCAGAGAGACACCTTACCTGAGGAGCGGCATTCGACTACCGGTGCGCCTGCGAGGAGCGCGCGAGGCCGCGCGGAGGGCGACGCGGCGCCTCGTCCGAAGACGTACGCGTTCCAACGGCGGGAATGCCTCACGCTACGGACGAAGTTTCGAAGACGCCATCACGTAGGGGTCAGGTGCCGGGGCCACGCCTGGAACGAATCTTCGGATTCTATACCGACCGCGTCGGGCGACCGAAGCTCACGATCAGGGGACCCTCCCGTCGTACAAACCCCTCCTTAGAAAACGGTGTGAGCGGTCGACTCGATGGGCTCTAACTAGGCAACGAGCCGGTATTCCTTCACTCACCTACCTGTCTTTGACCGAGCAATCGGTTTCCTGGGTCATGAGTCCGAACAAGAAGGTCGTCGAGAGCTACTTCGCAAAGGGGGGCCGGAGTATATCCGAACCCCTGCCTAGGAGGTAATCCATGGCTCGAAAGATCACCGCCAGTCTGTACATGACCCTGGACGGACGCGGCGCGTTCCCGAAGTACCCGGGCTCGGACCGGGAGACGAAGGTGCCCAACGACATGTGGCGTGAGATGTGGATCAACCGGTTCGACGACGTCACCACCGTGATCATGGGTCGAAGGTCGTTCACCGGCCATCGGAGAGTCTGGACCGAGAAGGCACGGCAGCCGGACGACGCACAGTACCTCGTCGACTATTCGCGTTGGCTCGACCGTGTCGACAAGGTCTGCCTCTCGACCCGCCTGAGGTCGCCAGGATGGGAGAACTCGCGGATCATGAAGGGGGATCTCGCCAAGATCGTGGCGAAGCTGAAGCGGGAGAAGGGTGGAAACATCATCGCGGAGGGCGGCCCGCGCTTAATCCTCGAGTTCATCCGGCGAGATCTTGCCGACGACTACTGGATGGTCGTCCAGCCCGTCATCTACGGTCAGGGTCCCAATTACTGGGGCGCTTTGAGCAAGCAGCGGACGTTGAAGCTCCTCTCCTCGAAGACGATGGAGGATGGAGAGCTCATGCTCCACTACGAATCGGTCCGAGGGAAGTGGAAGTAGCGAGGCGGCGGACCAAGTGGGTGCAGGGCGCGTTGCATCCACTCGCCGTCATCCCAAGGATGAAGTCAACCCAGGGGAGAGGCGCGTGCCCCCCCTCGTGATCAGCGCTTGAGGTAGAACTGCATCTCTCTCGAATACGTCAGGAAGAACCAGTGTAGGAACGGACGGGCGTCCCCCCCCGTGCTCGCGAGCTCCAACGCCCGATAGTACCTCCGCCGTCGTGTGTAGGTGATATTGATCATCGGGAACCCGTTCCGGGCCAGGAGTGCGTTCATCAAGAGTCGACCGACACGGCCGTTTCCATCGCCAAAAGGATGAATATGCTCGAAACGGAAGTGAACCTCAGCCGCGAGCTGAACCGGGTGGACCGTGGGTGCGGAACGCATAGACCACCGAAGGAGCTCGATGAGCATTGGCCGCACCTCAAATGAGGAGGGCGGTACGTGGCGGCTCCCCCGGATCATCACTTCATAATCTCGAATGCGGCCAGCGATGTCCGGTTTCGTCTCCGCGAAGAGCTCCTTGTGCCAACGCAACAGGTGAGCTAGGTCTATGACCTCCGGTTGCCGAATGAGGCGTTGGACGAGCTGCGCGTGCTTCTTCGCTTCGAGGGTGTCGTTCAGAGGCCTCGAGGTCGAGGTGATCCCTCGTTCGAGCAGTAATCGAGTATCGTTGAGGGAGAGGGTTGATCCTTCAATTCGGTTCGTATCGTAGGTGAATTGGAGAACGAAATCCTCGGTCTCCTTTTCGCGAACTGATTGTGGCAACCCATCCAATCGCTTCTGGTACGCGGCCCTGATCGAGTCAAAACGCGCGAACCACGTCGCCTTCCAGATAGCTTCTTCGAGGGTATGTCGAGCTGTTGCGAGATCCTTGGGAATCGATGTCCCCAAGTACAATTGCCTCTTGCGAACCACCCCATCCCATCGGTACGATTGGACCAGATAACGGTAGGACCGACCGCCCCGTCTGACCGTCCGAACGGTAGCCATTGTGACACCCACACTATGACAACGTTATCGATAGTATCTATATAATGTGGGTGTCACACAATCTGGAACGTCCGGCGAGAAGGTGTGCTCTCGATTGCACCTACCGGGAGAGAACAAGCAATGGGCGAGGCAGGGTTCGAGAACATCCCGCGCAAACCTCCAAATCAACGTCGCTTCGATTGGCTTATCGGAGCCAGGAGTGTGGGAGCGGGGATGAGCGGGTCGGCGACCGAGCAGGGTTCTCGCTCGCTTCTCCCCGTCACGATCCGTAGGGCCTCGGTTACCGGCCGGTTCTACTTGGTCTACGGGACTGCCATCAGCCTGTTGCTCGGTGTTCTCCTAGCGCATTTCTCGGGGACTTCCTTCGCGACCTCGTATCCTCTCTTCCTGCCGATCTTCGGAGTCGTCGGGTCGATGGGAGCGCTCCTGGTCTTCACGAGCGACCGGACGAAGGGAGTCCTCGAGTATCTGCTCGCCTACGGGTACTCGCCCCGTCAACTATTCGCGAATGTCTTGCTGACGACGTTGATCCTCGTGAGCATCGTCGTGGGGATCGGCGTCCCCGTGAGCTTGGGTGTCTACTTCGCGGGGGGGCACACCGTCACCAGCACTCTGGCCATCAGTATGGGGCTCTACGCGGTTCCCATGACGTTCGCTTGCGCGGCATTCGCATGCACGGTCGGGGTCTATTGGACGGCGCTCTCCTCTCTCCGGCAAGGAATCAACAGTCCGGTCGGACTCATTCCCTTCATCGGGATCCTCCCGGCCTTGGTCACGCTCTTCGTGATCATTGCGTCCGCACTATCCGGCCCTCTCTCCACCACGACCCTTCTCCTGATTCTCGGGTCCGCGATGGGGCTGGTCGTGGTATTCGTGATCGTTTTGCTCGTGAGCATGGGACGGCTCCTTCGGCGCGAGCGGTTCCTCTCGCCGGCGTAGGGGGTGCGGTCAGTTGTCCATGGGGTCGGTTACGAATGTGCCGGATTCGTCCGGTTCGGCCGGGAGTGGCGTGGGGATCGACTGTCGGTCGGTCACCGCGGGGTACCTCGGCTCGAGGGTCCTCCGGCAGATCTCGTTTCGGATCACGGAGCCGTCGATCTACGTCGTTCTCGGGCCGAACGGCGCCGGGAAGACCACGCTCTTTCGAACCTTGGCGGGGATCCTACGGCCCTACGAAGGCGAGGTGTACATCGGCGGAGAACCGATCGATCGTCAGTCGTCCCGCGACCGGTTACACTATCTCACTCACATGGACGGGTTGCCGGATGGGTTGCCGGTGCGCGAGGCCCTCGAGTTCTTCGCGCGGGCCGAGGGGGCTCAGTCCCAAGATGTGGACCGCGTGCTCGACCAGCTCGAGATTCGCGAGTTGAGCGCGAAGTTTCCCTCCCAATTGAGCTCCGGACAGCGCAAACGAGTCTCGATCGCCCGCGTGTTCCTTCGAGAGCGGTCGATCTATCTCCTGGACGAGCCGACCGCCAATCTGGACCCGAAGGTGGCGCGCGAGATCCGGGAACTCATCCTGAAACTGAGCCGCGAAAAGATCGTGCTGTACTCTTCGCACAACCTCTTCGAGGCGCGCGAGATCGGCCGTTACGTTCTGGTAATCAAGTCGGGCCAGATCTTCCGCTTCGACCGTATCGAGAACGTGCGGGGTTCGCGCTACGTCCTTGGGATTCGGGTGCTCCAGCCTTCCCCCGCGCTCGCGGCCTACGACCATGAAGGGGAGTACTATCTGCGGGAGCTAACTGGCCCCGAGGAAGTGCCCGCGGTTCTTCGTGAGCTGATGGCTCAGGGCGTCCAGATTCGTGAGGCGCGCGAAATGGAGAACCCTCTCGAGGACCTGTTCACTTGAGGGGCCCAAACAGATTGTGGTCTAGAGGGTGCTCAACGGTTTCCTCGCCGAGCCGGATGGGTGCGAGTACTATGGCACACCCAACGATTCTCGAAAGGGGAGTGTCGGGGCCACGCATAGAACGAATCTTCGGAATCTGGGCTGATCGAATCCGACACGTTTGTTTTAGGGACGGCTCGCCTGGCTCATCGCGGAGTTGTCACTATGACGCAGGAAGAACGGTGATGTCGAAGGATCGAGCGACCCAGTTCGGACGGTCCGAATCGCTGGCTCTCGCGGCGGGTGCCTTACTGGACTCGGTGC
Organism: Thermoplasmata archaeon; assembly: GCA_052326485.1. Classification (GTDB taxonomy): domain Archaea; phylum Thermoplasmatota; class Thermoplasmata; order Lutacidiplasmatales; family UBA184; genus Lutacidiplasma. Next base: position 68,917 of record JBKQMS010000015.1, read on the forward strand.
TCATGACGGTCCTCGATGGGAGAACGCGACGATGACCGCGGTCCTCCCGCCCACGGTCGGTCACTCGTTCCATGCGAAGACGGTCGACGGGAGCATCGAGCCCGTTGGCCGATGCACCTTATGCGGATGTCCACAATCCTCCGCCCAGAACCTTCCGACCTGTGAGAGCTACAAGAAGCTCCAGCAGTCGGTCAGCGACACGTTCGACTCTGGGGCTCGTCGCGACCCGTACAGTCAGAAGGCGACGAAGTGATCCCGACCGGCCTCGGGGCGAGGCCTTTCGCCTGTGCGCTCCTCGCGCTCGATAATTCGACCGCCAGAGCGCGTGGGGCCGCGCTGAGATAGACGCGATGCCGCCCCCCGGTGAGGAAGGCCCCCCGAACGCGGGCGGGTGTGGGGCCTGAAGTAGTCCCTGCGCCTACCGGATACGACATGCCGAAGAAGGGCGGGAAGGGGAAGAAGACAAAGAAGCGATAGCGGCCGGTCCGACCGTTATCGTTCTCGCCAAGGGGATTGCTTGCGCGGACCTCTCGCCCCGCTCATGCGAGTGGGGGATGTCCGCGGATTCCCGCCGGCGATAGCCATCCCACCCTTTGATCGACGGGAAGTTACGGCTAACCATGACCCGGCCTCAGCGGTCCGAGCGCTCACGCGACCAGTTCCGCAGGTTCGCCTACCGGGTCCGCCGCCCGTCACCACCGTGCGCTCGATGTGGCGGGATGGGGCGGATCACATGGGCCGGCCGCAAAGAAATCTGTCCGATCTGTCACGGTCGGGGCAGGGAGCAATCGGCTTGAAACCCCCGGCCGAAACGGACCCCTTCCAAGGGAAATCGTCGCCACGGTGGAAATGGCGATTACAACGGTGACTTGGTAATCGCCGTTTCTAGAGGTCCGTCGAACCCGTCGTCCTGTACGAGCCGGTGTCGAACGCTTTGCAATGGGGGGGAGGGCGGGGGGCCTTAAATACCAGTTTAAATACTTTATATATGGTTCTCTGACGCGAATTCGAATCGAGAACGTCGTGGCATCGAGCTCGCTGGCAGATGCGCTCGACCTACACTCGATTGCCCTCGGGCTCCAAGGAGCCGAATACGTGCCCGACCAGTTTCCCGGCGTTATCTACCGCCTCAAGGAGCCGAAGACCGCAATCCTACTGTTCCACTCGGGCAAGCTGGTCTGCACCGGCGCCAAGAGCATGCGCCAAGTCGAGACCTCAATCGCCACCATCGCCCGGCAGATCAAGAAGCTCGGGCAGCGGATCAAGATGCACCCGAAGATCGAGGTGCAGAACATCGTCTCGACCTCCAGCCTTGAGAGCGAGATCAACCTGAATTCGGTCGCGATAACCCTCGGCCTCGACCGCGTTGAGTACGAGCCCGAGCAGTTCCCCGGACTGGTCTGCCGCCTCGAGGAGCCGCGCGTAGTGGTGCTCCTCTTCGGCAGCGGCACGCTGGTCTGCACCGGGGCGCGTCGACCCTCGGACGCCGAACTCGCCGTCCGGAAGATCGCGAAGGAGCTCCAGGATGCGGGTCTCTTGCACCGGGAGCGGGCGCGGACGACTCCGGCGCCTACCCGAGAGTCCCGGGGTTCTCAGGCGTCTACCGCGGTTCCCGTCTCAGCCTCGCCGGATCCTGCCCCGCCTCCGAAACTCCCCCGAGGCCGACGCCACTCGTCGGGTGGTCGTCCCCCGATTTCCACCTTGTAGTCTCCCCCTGTTCGTTGGGTTCGCTCGCCGGCTCCGACGGACCGAGTCATGGGGTCAACCGAGAGACGGGAGAAGGCATCGGGCGACGGGTCGACCCCCCAATCCCGGTATTCCGGAAATCCTCGGTCACTACGGACCCTCATCTACTCCCGGCGTCTCGCTCGAGCGCGGATCATGATGAGCAGAACTGTGATCCTCGCATCAGAGTGAGCAAGTGAAGACGATCAAACAAAGCTATCCGAGGAGAAGTGACATGCTGGCCACGCCATTCGAGCCATTGTCGGATGATGAGTTTCGGCAATTGGTCGCGAGCGGGTTGGCGATTCCGGGACAGCAGGGTACTGGGTTATTCGTTGCGAAGTGGAGGGATGGACCCGGACTGAACGCGGAAGCGTTCTTGGTCGCCCTGCATGCCCAGGGGTCCAAGTTGGTGGTCCGGAGATTCAAGTCGGACGTCAATATCCGTGTGGTTCGAAGTAAGCGGCCGGTAGCCAGGGGCACGCGGTCGTCGACCCCTTCACGAAAGGCTTCCACCTGAGTCCCCGCCTCATCAAGCCAAGGGTTCCGACGGTCAAGCCGAAGGGAGACGACCCCATCACGTTCGCCGCCCCCCTCGTCCTCACCGGTCTCGTCGTCGCCGCGGTGGTGCTCCTCGTGCGCCGAGATCGAAGACGCCACCTCATGCTGAAGCAGACGAGGTCGTGAACGCCCAGCCGGTAGGCGAAGGACATGAGCGGCGCGCACGCTTGATGACCGACCGCGAGGAACGCGGGAAGTCGCGCAGGGGACCAACCTGCCCGGTCCTGGGACTCAGACGTAAATATGAGTTCCAGAACTCGGGGGAACCGAGGCCGGCGTGAGGAAGGTTCTGATCCTGATGCACATGACGCTGGACGGAGTCGCCGAGCTCCCCGACTACGGAGCGGAGACGGGCGCGGCCCCAGAGGAGCCGGATGATCCCATGTGGGATTCCCTCATGGAGTCCATCGATACCCTGCTCCTGGGTCGTCGAACCTACGAAATCTGGGCGGGCTTCTGGCCCGGAAAGAAGAGCGACTCGTCCGCGACGTCGTGGATGAAGAAGTTCTCCCGGTTCGCGGACGAGGCGGAGAAGGTCGTCTTTTCGAAAACGCTCGTGTCAGGGGACTGGCCGAACTCAAGAATTGTGCGGGGTGACATCGCACAGGAGGTCGCCCACCTCAAGGCCCAGCCGGGAAAGGACATGGCAGTGGGAGGGCCCCGACTTGCTCAGTCGTTCCTCGCCGCAGATCTGGCCGATGAGCTCCTCCTCGAGATCTTCCCCAGCATCGTGGGCCGGGGGAAGCCACTCTTCCGAGTCATCGGCGACCCCGATCACGACGAGGACTTCGTCCCGCTTGGGGCCCCGGGGCGGCACGATTTCCATCTCGTGGAGTCGAGAGCCTTGAGAGGTGGCACGCTCTTCGTCCACTACCGACGCGCTGATCGAGCTCGACCAACTCCGGATACGGCGACTCCAACGCATCTGAAGTGAAGGTCGTAGTGGGCTAAGCTCCCGAGGGCGAGGGCGTGCGATTCCACATCACTTTCAGGGCTAGGATCGTGACGACCAGAACGAATGTAACCCCATTCGCCAAGATGATGGGCCAAGAGGCTAGAAACAGTCCGTAGGTCAACCAGAATATCGATCCGATGGACAACACGAGGAACGTCGTGAAGGAAATCTCCTCCGCGCGCTTGAGCCGCCAAACACGGATCACCTGAGGGACGAACGCCCCGGTGGTCAAGGTTCCCGCAACCAGGCCAATCACCGTTATCGACCAAACAGGGATCACCGGCACTTTCTCCGCCCTCTCCTTCCGATGAAGCGGGCCAAACTTAACGAGTGTCTCCCGTAGGGTTGTTGCAAAAGCACTTGGGGTCTAGAGTGGAGCGCGCGCCCGATGACGGGGCCGCGAGGAGTGCTCGGCCCCCTCTGAGAGGGTGACCCAGTTCAAAGGCGGAGCCGGGGCCAAGGACCGAACGAATCTTCGGTTCTAGACAAGCCCCCAAACGAGGGCGATCGAGGGGGGACGCGAGCTTCCGGGCGAGGAATCCTCCCGTTACACAGGCCCTCGTTAGAGAAGGTTGGAAGCAGTCGGATTGATCGTCCGGGGGTAGGCAACCAGCTCGTTCGACCTGCCCCGGGCTCGATCCTTCGGGAGGCTTGGCCTCAAAAGCCTCAACCATTCCACCCGTCGGTCACTCTGCTCCGGAATGGTAACTCAACCCGACTGGTGGCACTCGGCCGTGTCGTTGTGGACAGGAACTAGCCGGTTTCAAACAGCTAACGCCACCTTATCTTCGTCCCGGGCTGAAGTGAATCTAGAATGACAGCCACCGAGGACTTGTTTACCCCCATCCACAAGGCGATTCGTTCGATGATCTACAGTCTCGGCGGCCGTCTTCAGACCGTAGACCTTGCGGACAAGGCCGCGTCGGCTGCCGTCCTCGCAGACCTGCAGCACGAGTTCGCGAACGCGGTCTCCGCCACGTGCGTTCTCTGTCTCCTCCACAGTCACGCCGGTTCCGAGGAGACGGGCATCTTTCCCTCGATGCAGCCAATCGATGCGGGAATGATTCGCATGCTGCTCGACGATCATCATGAGATTCGCCGAAGACTGATTGCCCTCACGAAGATGGCCGACGAGCTCGGCACGGTCGACCTGCCTGAGCGACGGACCGAATTGGGGGTACGTATCAACCGCGAGGCGAACGAGTTCTTCGCATTCTACCTCGCGCACATGAACAAAGAGGAGGTCACGATCGTGCCCGCGATGAAGGAACACTTCACGGACGATCAGATGCGGGCGATGCAGGGCGCGATCATGGGGGCGATGCCGCCGGAGAGGCTCGCGAACTACTTGCGATGGATGCTGCCGTCGCTTTCTCTGGGCGAACTCACCGGGATGATGGTCGGAGTGAAACACGGAGCACCCCCGCAGTTCCTGCAGTTTGTGAATGGGATCGGGACGGCGAACGTGGAGCCGGCCCGATGGGCCTTGGTACGGGAGCGGGTAGGATTCTGACGCCGCCCCCGTGAGTTTGGCCGGGCCCGGGCTAGGCAACTCACCCCTTTGCAACGGCGGAGCCGAAGAGGGGCTCGGAAAGAGTCTTCGGATTCTAGACTTGGGCCCAAACAAAGCGATCGAGGGGCGATGGAAGCTCACGGGTGAGGCGTACCCCCTTTAGA
>JBKQMS010000016.1:0-108394 GCA_052326485.1 Thermoplasmata archaeon
GCGATGTCGAACATCATCGTGCTCTCCGTGAACCCGAAGGAGCTCGGGATCCAGACCGGGATGAACCAGACGTTCCGGAACCTGGGCAGCGCGGTCGGGCCCGTGCTCGCGGCGACCGTGACCGCGACCTTCACGGCCACGGTCGTCGTCGCCCTGGCCCCCGGTGGACCGATCACCGTGAACGTCCCGTCGACCACGGGGTTCGTCATCCTCTTCGCGGTCACCGCCGGTATCGCCCTCGTCGGGTTCCTCCTGTCTCTCGGCGTCCGGAACTATCGGTTCCACGCCGACGGAAGCCGGTCGGTGGCCCCTACCCGAGCTGACGGCGAACCCGACGCTCAGGCCTGAGGCGCGCCATCCGCTACCCTGCGGCGCAGCCACCCCCAGACCTCGCCGGGACCCACGCTAAGCCCGTCTCCGAGCGTACCTCACGACACGTCGAAGCCCAGCGAGGTGGCCTGGTCCCGAATCCGTTCCATGTTGTCGATTCTGAGGTTCTTGTACACGAGCACGCCGGCGAGGGTGTTGCCACCCCCCGCGGTTAGCTGCGAGGCGACACTCGCGAGAGCTCTCGGGTTCTCGACGCCGACCTCCGCCAGCCCGAGCTGGAGGGTCGGGAAGGCCAGCCTCGCAATCGCGAGCGCCTTGAGGGAGAAGCGCAGCGACCCCGCACGTCGCTGGGCCCAGGGTGTGCCTCGGACCGGATGGAACGTCGAAATGTGAAGATGCGTGGTGTGCGGGAAACGTCGGGACTCAAGGACGGTCCGTAGCAGGCTTTCCGGCGTCCCCAAGCCGTTCATCACGACGTTCCCAAGGTGGCCACCGGACCGCTCGACCATCTCCATGAACCTTCGTCGGGCGCCGAAGTCGTCCCCCGGCTTGGCGTTGGCGAAGACCTTCTCGTCGATCGTCTCCATCGAGCAGTAGATCGGGTTCACGCTCTGGCGCCCGAGCCAACGCACCGTCCTCTCTGACAGGGAGGGACCGACGTCGACCGCGAGGTCGAGGTCGGTAACGGCCCTTACCCGCGCAACGAGCTTGCGAAGCCGTTCATCGGAGCCGTCGGGGTCCGTGCCCCCGACGAGCACGATCGATCGCGCGCCCTTCTTCTTCGCAAACCGTGCGCCCGCGATCACTTCGCGCAAGGTCAGCGGCGATCGCTCGTCGCTCACCGACGGGATCGAGCTCGATAGGCTACAGTACTTGCAGGCGGGCGAAAGCGCACACTGCGTGATCATGTGCAGATGGGCACTCAGGGTCAGCCGCCGCCCGAGGGCGGTGTCGCGCGCCTGCGCGGCGGCCTGGAAGAGGCGACGGGCTCGGTCCTGTCGGTTCGCACCGTAGAAGAGGGTGAGAGCGCTGTCCAGGTCGACGTCCCCGACCCGACCTCGGCTCAACGCGGCCTCGAACGCGCGGTCCTCGACCGGGATTCGTCCCACGTTGTCGGTAATCCATTGGGCAGGTATTACCTTCGACCGCGCTCGGTCGGGACTCACGGCATGGTCGAGGTGCGCGTGGGGGCCGGTCGGGCTCACGGCCCGCGGTACGGACGCGCGAACAGTTCATCACGGGGGCATCCTCTCGACCCCCGTCCATGAAGGCGATCCAGGACTACTATCCGGACGAGGTGGCCCACTGCCTCGGATGCGGGCGGCTGAACGAGCATGGGTACCACCTACGAAGCTTCTGGGACGGCGAGAGCAGCGAGGCCCGCTTCACCCCACGGCCGTTCCACACCGCCATCCCCGGCTTCGTGAACGGGGGCCTGCTCGCTTCCCTGGTCGATTGTCATGCGACGGGAACGGCGGCGGCGGCCGCCTATCGCGCCGAAGGGCGGGAGATGGACAGCCTGCCGGCCCATCGATTCGTTACCGCCTCGCTCCGGGTCGACTACCTTCGGCCGACGCCTCTCGGGCCGGAGCTCCTCCTGCGCGGCCACGCGCGGTCGGTCTCGGGACGAAAGGTGATCGTCGAGGTCACCGTTTCCGTCGGGGAAGAGATCACCGTACGGGGAGAGGTCATCACAGTCGAGATGCCCGATTCGATGCGAACGCCGCCGACCCGGCCGTCCTCCTGATCACGGGAGTCTTGGGTAGCGCTGAAGTGCGTCGGAGCGGTGCAGGTCCCGTGAAGCTCCGTCGGCTCGGCCGGGACGGGCCACTCGTCTCGGCGATAGGGTTGGGATGCATGGGCATGTCGCAATCGTACGGTCGGCCCGACGAGCCCGAGTCGATCGCCACCCTCCACCGAGCCCTCGACCTCGGCGTTACTTTCCTCGACACCGCGGACGTCTACGGCCCGTTCACGAACGAGGAGCTGGTCGGGCACGCCATCCGAGGGCGGCGCGACGAGGTGTTCCTCGCGACGAAGTGTGGACTCACCTCCGACGTCAGTGGTCGGCCCATGGGCGTGGACGGGAGCCCCGAGCACATCCGTGCGGCCTGCGAGGCGAGCTTGCGCCGGCTGGGCGTCCGAACGATCGACCTCTACTACCTGCACCGGGTCGATCCCCGTATCCCGATCGAGGAGAGCGTCCAGGCCATGGCGGGCCTGGTCGAGGAGGGCAAGGTACGATTCCTCGGACTCTCCGAGGTCTCCGCGCGGACCCTCCGGCGCGCCTCGGCGGTCCACCCCATCACCGCGGTCCAGAGCGAGTACTCCCTGTGGACCCGAGACCCCGAAACCGGTGTGCTTCCTGCCTGCCGCGAGCTCGGCGTCGGCTTCGTGCCGTTCAGCCCGCTCGGCCGCGGGTTCCTTTCCGGGACAGTTCGGACACTCGAGGGAATGCCCGCCAACGACTTCCGCCGAACGGTCCCCCGTTTCGATGGGACGAACCTGGGCCGGAACCTGGGTATGGTCGACCGCCTCTCGGTGATCGCCGCGGAGAAGGGTTGCACACCGGCCCAGCTCGCCCTCGCCTGGCTGCTAGCCCAGGGCGACGATATCGTGCCAATCCCCGGCACCAAGAGACGGAAGTACCTCGAGGAGAATGTTGCGGCGGTCGAGGTGTCGGTCTCGAGCGCGGACCTGGCCCGTATCGAAACCGCCATCCCGAAGGGAGCGGCGGTGGGAGACCGGTACGCGCCGGCGAGTTTCGCGCTAGTCGAACGGTAACGGAGAGGGGGGCGGGGCTTCCCCCGGACCGGGGGATGCGCGGCGGACCGGGGTGCCTCGAACGTTCGGTCTTCCGTGCGCGGCCCCCGGCGATGAGCGGGTCGAACCTCGTCGTGACCGACAGTCCTTTCTCGGTGGCGGAGTGACTCGGGAGGGCTATCGGTCGGCCTCGTTCTCCGGCGGTGGCCGCGAGCGTCGCCATCCCTTCCAGATCCAGTCCTTTCCGAGAGCCAGCACCGCCGGCGTGAGGTACGTCTGCACCACGAACGCCTGCAGGAGGACCGCGATCCCGATGCCGAGCCCGACCCCCGCCAGCATCCCGAGCGGGCTCGTGAGACCAAGGAGCAGGAACGCACCTCCAAGGATCACTGCCGCGGCCGCGATGACGCCCCCCGCGTGGGTGACGGCCTCCCGGATGGCATCCACCGATCCCCGTCCGCGGGCCCGTTCCTCCTGGACCCGGGTCAGGAGGAGGACGTTGTAGTCCATGCCCAGCCCCAGGACGAGGATGAGGATGATGAGCGGAAGGAGGAAGATGAGCGCCTCGTTCTCGATGATCCCGACCACGAAGTACGTGGAGGCCCAACCCCACACGATCGAGAGCCCGATCGCGCCCAGGGCCAGAACGGGGACGAACGCCGACCCGAGAATGATCAGCAGGATGAGGAAGAGGCCCACCGCCGCTCCGATCAGCATTCCCTCGTTCGCGTGGTCGACCATCGACTTGATGTCCAGGGTTGTGGGAGCGGCCCCGCCGAACAGGACCTGGCGGACCTCGGGATGGCTACCCTGGAACGCGTTCACGCCGGTACGGAGGTCGGCGAGCACCGAGATCGCCGTCGCGGAGTAACCGCTCGCGTTCGTGGCCAGGTTGAAGAGCACGGTCGTCCCGTCGGCCCCGACGTAGGTGCCCAGGGCCTCGTGGAGCGCGACCTGCTGGGCCGGGAGGAGGGTCGTGAAGTTCAGCCAGGCCTCTAGGGGGGCACCACCCTGCCCGACGAGCGTGGTCACGGAGGCGACCCCCGACGTCGCGGTCATCGTCGCGGCCAGCGCGGCAACGTCCCGGAATTCGGTGCCGTTCGCCCCGCTCGCGGACATGAGAGGCGCAGAGAAGTTGACGAGCGCGTAGCTAGGGGAGAAGTAGCTCGCGCCGAACTGCTCCGTGAGCTGGTTGAAACCGACCTGGGCGGGATTGGACGACGGGAGCCCGATGTTCGTGATGTCGTAGGAGACCGGCACGTTGAGCGCCACGACCACGATCGGGATCGAGAGGAGGGCGATGACCGCGATCACCGCGACCGGCCGGCGAGTCGCGGTGCGACCGGCGCGGGCGATCACGTCCCGGTGCGACTCTATGTTCTGCCGTCGGCGTACGGCGTACCGCTGAAAGCGGGCCCCGGAGTTGGGCCAGAACACCCGGGGCCCGACCAGCACGAGGATCGACGGGAGGACCGTCAAGTTGACCAGGAGCGCGACCAGCACCGTGACGAAGAGGGCCTCGCCGAGCTGGCCGAGAAAACTGATGCCCGACAAGGTGAGCGCGACCGTGACGACCATGACGGTGAGCCCGCTCGTCGTTATGCTCTGACCCGCCCAGCGCACCGTCGTCTCCACGGCCTTCGCCGGGGAGGTCCCCCGGACCAGCTCCTCGCGGTAGCGGGCCAGCAAGAACACCGAGTAGTCGGTGCCGATGGCCATCAGGAAGACCAGCATGATCGACTCGATCTCCGGATTGAACGGGCTGACGAAGGTGCCCAGCACGAAGATCACGGCCAGACCGCAGACCATCGCCACTCCAATCAGGCCGAAGGAGATCAGTGGGGCGGCGGGCGCCCGGAAGTAGAGGAGCATGATGACGAGGAGAACGATGATCGTCAGGACCAACAGTAGGCTGATCGCCGACGTCGCGAGGTAGTTCACGGCGCTGTCGAGGGGAGCCCCTCCGGTCTCGTAGTCCGTGATGCCCCCGTACGCCGAGGAGGAACCGAGGACGCTGGAGACGTCGTTCTGGATCTCGGTGACGTCACTGTACGTCACAACCGAGCCATTCTGCGTGTAGGTGTCGTCGACGTTGAACGAGACCACTACCAGCGTCGCCGACCCGGCGGGGTTCACGAACGACGCATAGAGCGAGGCGGGGACGGGCAGCGGAAACCGGTCGATCGGGTTCTCGACGACCTGACCGGTGACCCACGTCACCACGGCCGCGGAGGAGGGAGGGGTCGTGGACGGGAACGCGTCCCAGACCGTGAGCAGCCATGAGGGGGCGATGCCGACCTCGGCTCCGAGCAGGTCCGCTACCACGCCGTGCTGTGGCTCAGTGAGCTGCCAGTTCTCAAGACTGAGGTTCGAGAGCACCACCTCGACGACGGACGGGTTCGCGGGAGGGCGAAACAGCGTAGTGAGCGTAGGCGGAAGGGCGTTCCTCATCGCCGCGTCCGCGCACGCGGTGACGTTCTTCTGTGCCAGACACCCGGTTGTGACGCTTGCGTTGAAACCGGTGACCGACGCATTGTACCCGTCATAGAAGGTCGTCAGCACCTCGGCGCTGATCGACCCTGAGGGGAATCCGTTCAGGGTCTCGTTGAAGGCTGGCCAGTCGGCCTGCGAGGCCGGCACGCCAGGGCCCAGGTTCGCGACGATCTTCGACCAGTTGACCAAGTAGGCGGTCGGGGGAGCCCAGAGCGCGGAGGCGGTCTGGTTCACCACCGCCGGCAACGAAGTCGTCCCGTTCAGGGCGGGCCCCAGGAACGACCATCCGAGCTCCACCTCCCCGGTCAGGTAGGCCGAGTACGCCGCGTAGAGGGAGACGACCGAGCCCACGTTCCTCAGGTTGTGGTCCTGGGCCAGAGACTGGGTGACGGCGATCGTGGCGTTCTTGCCCACGGGTCCCACGATGTTCGGGGACTCGAGGAGGACGATCGCCGAGGAAGGCGACGACGAGGCGTTGGGGAACTCGGCGTTGTACGCGTTCTGGGCCAGGACGCTCTCATCCGAGCTCGGGAGCGGGTTGCTGAACGAGTTCGAGATCACCGACCCGATGTTCGCGGCTGGGAGCAGGCAGACCGCAATAATCACGATCCACAGGATGAGGGAACGCCACGGGTGCCGGACGATGGAGCGGCCCAGCCAGCCGAAGGGGGAACGATCGCTGGACCTACCCCCGCGGGGGGAGGACTCCGGAGTTGCCACCATGGAGTTCTCTCAGGACCTACCGTGCCTCCTGAGACCCCCCTAGCAATGGAAGGTCCGACCGCAGGCTTAGAGGGTCTCGTCAACCGTTGTTCACCGACGAGGCCGGGCGTTATTAACGCGTCCGGATTCGACAGGAGGTGAGCGCGGTCCCGCGGCCCTCGCGGCACTTCCGGCTCCGGGAGCTCGCCCCAGGGGTCCACGCGGCGGTCGCGGTCGATGGGGGATTCGCCCTCTCGAACTCGGCGATCGTCGACCTCGGCGGCGCGACCCTCGTCTTCGACACGGGGCTTTCCCCTCGCTCCGGGACGGCCCTCGCGCACGCCGCCCGAAGGCTCACCGGCCGCCCGGCAGACTACCTCGTGAACAGCCACTGGCATCACGACCACATCCGAGGGAACCAGGTGTTCGCGAACCCTCGGATCATCACCACGACCGAGACGTGGGAGCTGATGCGGACCCGCGGCGCGGAGGAGGTCCAGGCCGGCCCCCAAGAAGCGATGGAGGAGCTCCGAAAGCTCGGGGCGGGGGAGCTTCCGATGCCCCGGTCCGACCGGGTCCTCTACCGGGGATGGATGGAGGGGATCGTCGATTCCTTCCCTCGGCTCAAGCTGACGCTCCCGAATCTGACGTTCCGCTCGGAGCTCGTCGTCCGCGGCACCCGGCGTACGGCTCGGGTCCTCTCCTACGGGGGGGGCCACTCGCCGAGCGACACGTTCGTCTTCCTTCCGGACGACCGAGTCGCGTTCCTCGGCGACCTCCTCTCGAACGGGTACCACCCCTTCCTGGCGGACGGCGACCCCGATCTCCTGGTGACGATCCTCGACCGGATCCGCGCGCTCGGGCCCCGAACCTACCTCCCGGGCCACGGTGCGCCGGGGGGCTCCCGGGCGCTCGCCGCGATGCGGGAGTACGTCACTACCGCGCAGCACCAGGTCGCCCGCCACCGTCGCGCCCACCGCCCCGAGAAGGAGCTAGAGGAGATCGAGGTCCCCGAAAGATTCCGGGACTGGAAGTTCTCGATGTTCTACCCCGACACCCTCAAGTTCCTCTACGAGCGCGCCGGCCGTCGGTGACGACCGCCGGCCTCGGCGATCCGACCGGGCCTACTTCTCGCGCCAGCGGGCGAAGAAGAGCGCGGCGGACCCGAAGAGCAGCGTGAACGCCAGGAGCCCGACGAGGTCGAAGACCGGGGTATCGAGGAACGGGACACCGGTCGTGATCGCCCCGCCGAGGCCCGCAAGGCGGTCGGCGAGCTGTGCCGCGAACGTGGACGGGGCGAGGAAGGCGACCCACCGCCAGCCCGCGGGGATCTCCGTGGCCGGGTAGAAGACGGGGGGAATGATGGAAAGGACCGAGAAGACGAGCGTCCCGATCGGCCAGATCTCTCGGAGTTGGCTGAAGAGCGTGGAGATGAAGAATCCGAGCGAGGTGGCCATCAGCCACGTGAGCAGGAGCAGGCCGATGAGGGCCCCGGCCGCGAGCGCGCCGATCGGCTGTACGAGGAAGAGGATCACGATGAAGAGGGTCATCGCGGGGAGAGCGAAGGCAAGCTCGCTCAGCGCCATTCCGAGGATGTAGGCGAGCGGCGTGACGGGGCTCGCGACGAACACCTGCTGGAGCTGGCGCTCGAGCCGGAGGTAGGCGCAGTCGTTCAGCATCCCGTTCCCCGTGAAGAGCGCCGTGAAGAGGATCCCTCCCACGACGCCGTACGGAAAGAGCGCGTGCGGCGCGATGACGAACAGGAAGAAGAGGAAGCTGAACGGGGTCAGGAACACTGCCGCGATGAGCAGCGGGGAACGCCAGAGCGGCATGATGCCGTTGAAGTAGCAGATGCGGAACGACGCGTAGGCCTGCGAACGGATCGACATCCCTTACTCCTCCTCTTCGATCCCGCGGCCGACGAGCTCGAGGAACGCCTCCTCGAGCGTGACCGGGCCGACCGTTACCTCGGCCCCGCGCGTGAGCGCGAACTCCGTCAGCTCCCGGACCGAGGCTCGGGTCGTGAGGACGACCGTGCGGCCTCGCTCGGCGAAGACCTTGCCGAACGACGCGAGCTCCTCGGGCCGGACCGCGCCGGTGAACTGGACCCGGACCTCCCGTCGGACGGTCGACTTGAGGGCCTCGCCGGTGCCCCGGTAGAGGACCCGACCGCCCTCGATGACCGCGAGCTCCTCCGAGAGCTGCTCGGCCTCATCGAGGTAGTGCGTCGTGAGGAGGACGGTCGACCCCCGCGCGGTCGCCTTGCGGATGACACTCCAGACCTGCCGGCGGGCGAACGGGTCCATCCCGAGCGTCGGCTCGTCCAGGAAGAGGAACGGCGCCTCCGTCGCGAGGACCATCGCGACCAGGGTACGCTGTTGGAGGCCCCCGGAGAGCCGCAGCGCCATCACGTTCTCGTAGCTCAGAAGACCCATCTCGTCGAGGATCGCGTCCGTCCGGCTCTTCGCCGTCTCCTTCGAGATGCCTCGTACCCGAAGGTACTCGTTCACGTGCTCGCGGGGGGTCATGTGATAGAACAGCTTCCCCTCCTGGGGAACGAGAGCCATCTGTCGCCGGGCCGCCGACGGCTCGCGGACGACATCGTGGCCGAACAGGCGGATTTCGCCCTCGGTCGGGAGCAGGAGGGTCGCCGCGATCTTGATGAACGTGGTCTTCCCCGCGCCGTTCCGCCCGAGGAACGCGAACAGCCGGCCGCGGTCGATCTCGAGGTCGACCCGGTCGAGCGCCCGGACCGGGCGCGGACCCTTCCGGTAGGTCTTGGAAAGACCCCGGGCCTCGAGGACCGCCATGGCCCCCGCGGAGCCGCCGGGACCGAAAAGCGTGGCGGCGGGGTGGAGGGCCGGCCGTCAGACCGGTCGGGCGCTCTCGAGCAGCGAGTCGAGGAGGCCGATCGGGGGACAGCCGAGGCCGAGCATCGTGTCGTGGAACGAGCGCAGGTTCCCCCCGAACCGCGTCTCTAGGAGGCGGGAGCGCGCGTTCAGGATCGCGAGCTTCCCGAGGGTGTAGCAGAAGTACTCGGGGTTGAACGTCCCACGGATCGCCTCTCGCTCGGCGGGAAGCCGCTCGAGATGCGCCTCGGTCTGGAAGAGCTGCGTCGCGGTCTCGAGCGTCATTCCGTTGGTGTGGAGACCGATGGAGACGAGCAGGCGGGTGTTGCGGAGGAGGGCGTCGTGGAGCTGGGCGACCTCCGCGAGAACGTTCTCACGGCCAAGGCCCTTCTCGATCGCGAGCTGCTCCGTGTAGTGCGCCCATCCCTCCGCGAACGACGACGAGAGGTAGACCTTCCGGGCGAGGTTGCCCGACGACCGCCGGAAGTGCAGGAACTGCAGGTAGTGCCCCGGATAGACTTCGTGCACCGTGACGTTCCGAAGCATCGGTCGGTTCAACGACCGGAGCCACTCCTCCTGTTGCGGTCCGCTCCATTTCGCGTCGACGGGGGTGACGTAGTAGACGCCCTCGCTCGAGATCGCGTCGAACGGCCCGGGCGGGTTCATGCTGGCCGTGGAGAGCGCGCGTCCCCAGACCGGGGTCTCTTCGACCCGGCAGCGGGCCTCCTCGGGGACGGTCACGAGGGCCCGGTCCTCGACGAACCGACGCGTCTCCTCGACGTAGGCCCGGGCCGAGGGAAGGAGCTCGTCCGTCGTCGGGTGGTCGCGGTTGAGGCGTTCGAAGAGCTCGGAAACCGTCACGTTCTCCGCCCGCGCGATCTCCTCGAGACGGTGCTGGTTCCGCGCGAGGTCGGCGGAGCCGGCCCGGTGCAGGTCCGCGAACGGGGCCTCGATCCCCTCCCGGACGAACAGGAGCTGCTGGTAGCGGGCGGGTCCGAGAGCGAAGTCGGGAATCGCCCGCGGGAGCTCCTCCTCCCGGAGCCACGCGAGGAACTCGGTGACGGCCGCTTCCGCGGGGAGCCGGGCGGCCCGGACCTTATCGGCGAGCCGGACGCCGGCCGCGAACTCCTCGGCCTCGGCGAAGTGGGAGGGGAGGCCACCCCCGATCGCGAGCGAGAGGTCGAGGAACGGCTTCGGGAGGGGTCCGCGGAGCCGGGCGCGGCCGTCGTGCAGCAGCTGCGGGACCTGCTCGAGCGTCCGGACGATCGCGCCGACACGTTGTTCGACGGGGGCGTACTCGCGGCACAGGTAGGCCGTGAGCGAAACGACCCCGAGGTAGTTCATCGGGTTCCGTTCGAGGTCGGAGGTGACGCGAAGGTCGAAGAGCGGGCTCTCCAGGAGCAGGCTCAGGAGGAAGCCGTCGGTCCTTCGCTCCGGCGGTAGCGACCCCGGGGAGATGGCGGCGAGCCGCGCGAGGAGGTCGTCCGCGCCCCGCATCCAGCGGTCCGTCCCGGATCGAGAGAGGTCGGGAAGGAGGCCGTCGTAATCGTGAAGCCCGAGCCCCACCGCGTACGACGGTTGCAGGACGAACAGGTGGTCGACGACCTCTCGCTCGAGCGCATCGAACTCGGGGACCTCGGGGTTGGGAGAACTCATGGCGCGGCCTTGGAACGGGTGAGCTCAAAAACCCGCGGACGAAACGGCCCGTGACGAGCCGCCGGTCACTCGACCCAGGTCATCCGGCAGGTGAGGCAGGTCTTGCCCTCGAGCGCCGTTCCGCAGACGAAACACTTCGACATCCCGTCGGCGCGGGGCGGAGGCGGCGGGCTCGGCTCGGCGGCCGGGCGGTCGGGCAGCGGGGGAGGGATCCGCGCGGGCGCCTCCGGCGGGGGAGTCGGGGGAGCCGGGGGGGCCGGGGCGGGCGCCTCTTCCGGGGGAGTGGAGGTGGCGGGGGTCGACTCCTCGGTGGGAGCGGAAGGTTCGGTCGAGGCGGGCGGCTCGGTCCCGGACTCTTCCTCCTTGTCCCGACGGAAGCGTCGGAAGAGAGACATCGGCCGACGCGAGCCGATTTCCCCTCATTACTCCGGCGTCCGAACGGCCCGCACACGTTTTTCGGCCGTGCGGCTCTCCTCTGCCATGACCTCGACCCCTTCCGAGCGGCTTCGCGAGCTCGGGCTCGAGCTTCCCCCACCCCCAAGGCCCGCGGGCACTTACTCCCCGGTCGTGCTCGATGGGGACCGGGCCTGGGTCTCGGGACAGATCGTGACCCAGGCGGGGAGCGTCGTGCACCCGGGGCTCGTGGACCGGGACGTACCGCTCGAGGTCGCCCGAGAGCTCGCCCGCCGCGCCGCGCTGCAAGCCTTGAGCGCGCTCGCGGCCGAGCTGGGGTCGATCGATCGCGTTGGGCGCTTCCTCCGGGTCATCGTCTACGTGGCCTCGTCCCCTGGGTTCGTTCGTCAGCACGAGGTGGCGAACGGAGCGACCGACCTTCTCGTCCAACTCTTCGGAGAGGCCGGACGGCCCGCGCGCGCCGCGCTCGGCGTCGCCGGCCTACCGCTGAACGCTCCCGTCGAGGTCGAGTTCTTGGCCGGGACGGTACCGTCCCGGTGAAGCCCGCCCCCTGGGAGAGGGTCTACCGAGACGGTAGGGACCTCTACACGGTCAATCGGACCCCGGGGACCAGCGTCTACGGAGAGGCGCTCTCGACGGTCGACGGCGTGGAGTACCGGGCCTGGGACCCGTTCCGCTCGAAGCTCGCGGCCTTCCTCCTGAAAGGGGCGCCTGCGGACGTCCTCGGTCGGCCCCGGACCGTCCTCTACCTCGGAGCGGCCCACGGCACCACCGTAAGCCATCTCTCCGACCTCTGGCCCGAGGCGACCGTCTTCGCGATCGAGAAGAGCCCGACCTCGTTCGCCCGGCTCCTGGCGCTCGCCCGACAGCGACCGGGGCTCGTTCCGATCCTCGCGGATGCTCAGCTGCCCGAGCGCTACCAGGCCGATGTCGGGGCAGTCGACCTGCTCTACCAGGACGTCGCCCAGCGGAACCAGGCCGGCATCTTCGTCGAGAACGCGCGGGCGTGTCTCTCTCCCGAGGGTCGGGGGATCCTCATGCTGAAGGTCCGGTCGGTCACCCAGCAGCGTCCGACGGCGACCGTCGTCCGAGAGGCCCGCACAGCGCTTTCGGCCGCCCATCTGACGGTCGCCTACGAGACGGCCCTGGTGCCGTTCTCGCGCGAGCACGTCGCGCTTTCGCTCGCACCGTAGCGACGCACCTTCCACCCACCGCCGGGAACTGGCGCGAGAAATAGTCGGCCCCCGATGCTCGACCTCGGGTGGTGGCGTGACGGAGGTCCGTACCGAACGAACGGCCCGGCGGCTCCCGCTCGCCATCGACTCGGTCCTGCTCGCGGGACTGCTTCTCGCGACCGTAGGGCATTCGGGCCCTGCCGCGGCCTCCGAGCTCCACGCGAACATGACTCCCCCTCCCGTCTCGGAAGGTTCGGGGACCACGCTCACGATCGACCCGCCGTCCTACGGGTTGCGGACCGGCTCCAACCTTACCCTCCAAGCGGTCTGGTCGGTGGGATCCCCGCTGTGCCGGGTGACACCCCTGTGGTACCGATGGTCGGTCCAACCCGGGAACGCGACGGGATTCCTGAACGCCACCGCCGGCCCGTCCGCCACGTTCACGGCGGATTCCTTCGGCTCGGGAACGGTGACCCTGGCGGTCCGGTCGGGCGCCGTCCTCGCCTGCGATGCGAACGTGACGGTCCTCGAGCGGACGAGCGAATCCGACGTAGCGATCGTCGTCCCTCTCTCGCTTTCGGGGATTGAGCTGGGCCCGAACCCCCTCCTCCCCGGCGCCCTCGCATTCCTCGAGGGCAATGTCACCGGGGGCGAGCCTCCGTACACGGTAAACGTCGCTTGGGATGATGGCGTCCATTCGATCGTCGCCCTGCCCGCCTCGGGTCAGTTCTCGGTCGACCACCGGTTCTCGGCAGGGGAGTTCGTCCCTTCGGTGGTCGCGAGCGACGCTGCCGGCAATCTCGTGAACGCTTCGGTCGCCGAGGTCCTCTCCGTCGGGACCGGCCTCGAGGTGGCCATCGCACCGGCTAGTTACGTAGCCGAAGTGGGGGTGCCGGTCGAGTTCACGGGGATCGCCGAAGGCGAGCCGACGGGGGCGGTCACGCTCTTCGATTGCTCGAACGCGTCCGTCGGCTCGGGATTCGGGTCCCTCACGGTCCCCAACGGGACCGCGTTCTCCTGCACGTTCACCGAGCCGGGGATTGCCGAGGTCCTCTTCGGGGCCTACCCTCCTCAACCCGGAGGACCGACGGCGAGCACGGTCCTCTACGAACACGTCGTGCCCCCACCCCAGATCTCGGCCGAAGCCGTCGGCCCCGACGGGGAGGTGGGTAGCGTCGCGCTCGTGCAGGTCCGCCTCTTGGGGGGGGTTTTGCCGGTATCGCTGACCTGGAACATTTCGGGGAACCGTTCGGGCGACACGGAGAACGTCGATTCCGACGGAGGCGGGGTCCTAACGCTCCCGCTCGCGGCCGCTGGAGAGTACGGTATCGGTATCCGGGCGACCGACGCTCTCGGTGGCATCGGAGCGAACGACTCCGCCGGCGTGCGGGTCGACCCCCCGCTCGCCGCCAACGCGAGCGGAGCTCGCTCGCTCACGTCCTACGGCGCGATTGCCGAAGTCGCCGGAGACGTGCTCTCTGGCTGTCCGCCGTTCTCCTGGTGGGTGGTCCCGGAGCTCACTCCATCGAACGGGTCGGTCGGGAACGGGACCCTTCCGAACGTCGGCGACTTCGCTTGGAACGGGTCGTACGGCCGCGAAGGAAACATCTCGATCGTGACGGGCGTGGTCGATGGGTGTGGCGCGACCTGGCAGGCGACCCTGACGGTTCCACTCGTCCCACCTCTATCGGCGGCGGTCACGGCCACCCAAGGACCGGCCTCGCCCAACGAGACGCTCGCGGTCAACCTCTCCGTCCAGGGCGGGCTCCCGCCGTTCCTGCTGGACCTGAACGCGAACGACAACGAATCCTGGAATCGAACGGTCCCTTCGGACGGGGCGTACGACTGGTTGTTCCCCACGCACGGGAACGGGTCGGTGGGGCTCGCGGTCTGCGTGACGGATCCTCTAGGCGGGTCCGTGAGGACCGATCTCACGGTCGTCCTGACCCGACCGCCGGACCCTGTCGTTCCGCCCCCCACCCCTCCACCACCTCCTTCGGTAGTGCCCGGTCCGACCGACAACTCGACGGGCTTGCCAACGATCGATCCCTCATGGTTCCTGGCGGCCTTCGTCTCGGTGAGCGGCGCGGGTATCCTGGGGCTGCTTTGGCGGCGCCGCGCTCGGGGGACGCGCCGTGAGGTCCTCGGACCTGACCCTGTGTCAACCCTCAAGCACATCATCGAGCCGGCCGAAGGCGCGGAACGATTCACGGTCGAGCTCTTGGCCGAGGAAGCGGGGGTTTCCCTCAGCGTCGTCCGCTCGACCATCGACCGACTGGTCTCCGACGGCACGGTCCGCTCGGAGAGTGGAGCCGACGGGGAGGAGGTGCTCTCGTGGTCGTCCGAAGCTGGTCGCTAACCGCTCGAGAGGAGTCCTTCTTCGGACGGCAGCGTGCGATTGCCATCCTGCTGATGGCCGTGGCCGTCTCGCCGATTCCGGGGGGTCATCCAACCCATCCCGCCACGGCCGACGTCCGGACCTATGGGGCGTCTCCCTCGACACCCGTGAGCAACTTCTCGGCATCGATCAATCGGTTGGTCGATCTGGTCGCTCTCGCTGGGAGCGGAATCCTGTCGCTCGTCTGGGCTCGTGTCGCATTGAGCTGGTTCTCCAACGACATCACGAAGAAGATCCAAGCCAAGGACCGGGCCCGGGACGCCCTGATCGGGACTCTCTTGTTCATGGCAGCGGTCACCGGCCTCCTCTACGGACTCGCGCATTGGGTTCTGACGGGTAGCTAGGAGGGGGACGGTGCCAATCCCCTCCGTCGACCTAGGCGACCTGGTCCGTACCATTCTCTTCCTGCTCTTCGCGGGTCTCACGGCGATCATCACCGCCATCATCGGGCCGACGTACGACAACCTCCTCGTTCCCGAGCTCCAACCCGGTGCGCTCTTCCCACCCATCCTTGGCCCGGGGAACGGCGCTGCGAACTATCTCTCGACGGCGGCCCGTTTCTCGGGGTTCATTCTCTCGAACGTGGTCGACCCTGCCGTCGCACTCGTTGCCCTCGGCGTCGCGGTCCTCTACCTGTCCCGGTCCATCATCGCCCGGTGGGCGGACGCATTAGATGCGCTCCTCCCTCGGCTCGTGCTCGGCGTGGTCGGGGCGAACTTCACGGTGCCGATCGCCGGCGCTGTCCTTGGCGTTGCCGGAAGCCTCTACCCGGTCGTGTCGGGGTGGGACGGCGGGGCTTGGCAGCACTGGGTGAACCTGGCCGGCTGGGGACAGGTTTCGTTCTCGTGGGACAACGGGGCGCTCGCGTTCGTGCTTTCCTTTGTCGAGTTCGCGGCGGTGTTCGCGTTGCTTCTCGCGGTCGGGATTCGGGACGCAGCCCTGGCCGTCCTGCTCGTCCTGCTACCGATCTTTACGCTCGTATGGCCCCTGCGCCCACTCTCTCCCCTCGCCCGAAGAGGGTGGCTGCTCTTTGGCGAGCTCGCATTCCTACCGTGCGTCCTCGTGGTTCCGCTCGAACTCGCCGTCGCGAGCCCGAACCCCGTCATGCTGGTCTCCTATCTTGCCGTGGCCGTAGCCTCCCCCTACTTTCTCTCGTTGGCCGGAACCTCTCTGGTTTCCTTCGGATTCGGCGGCGCGTCCGGGATTGTCCATTCGAACGTGCAGCGGGGGCTCCAGCTCGCACCCTCGGCTGCCACCTCCTCGTTGGGGCCGGTGGCGAACGGGGTGCGCACGAGCAGCGCTGCGGGAGGGGCCTTCGCCGGGGCAACCCGAGTCGCCGGATCGGCGGCCGCGCCGGCGGCAGCCCCACTCGTGGTCAGCGAGCTCCTCGGGCACGGGGCCTGGCAGCTGATGCGACATGTCGGGTCGTCGCCGGGAAAGCACAGCCCATCGCCCCAACCCCCGTTGCATCACGGAGGGTCGAAATGAGATGGGCGAGCCCGGGGACGGCCCTCTCGTCATCGGCCTTCCCGAACGACTGGACCGACGAATGCGGCTCGGGCCGTTCCCGTCCTCCCGAGATGCCCTCAAGTTCCTCATCTACGCGGCGACCGGAGCGTTGCTGTCCGTGTTCACGAGCCCATGGCTCTGGCTCCCGCTCGTGCTGGTCGGCTTTGCCGTATCGGTCTGGCGACCGGACGGACGGGCCGTGGACGAACGGGTACTCGCGTTCGTGTCCTGGAAGTTCCGGTCCATGGGCCCGAGGAATGCCATGAAGAACGCGGCCTCCCGCCCTCTCGTCCGTCAGGGACTCCTCCAAGTGGCCTCCCACCGCTACGTAGCGGTCGTTCGAACCGGTGGAACGCCCGTAGCGTACCTACCCCCAGACGAACTCGCCCGACGTTTCGAGCTCTATCGCGAACTGATTCGCTCCACGGATGCGAGCTTCTCGTTCCTCGTTACCACGACGCCGATCCGCTCTCAAGCCGTTCGTCCGGGGCCTCGTTCGGGAGCCGGTCCGGAGGCTCAGGCGCTCGTGGGATACTCCGAACTGGTCTCCCTGCTCTGTCGTCGTCGGCACCTCCGTCGGGTGTACTTTGTCGTAGGCACGCTCGAGGCGGATGCAGACACTATCGGTCGTTTGGAAGGACAGGTCGCGAACCTTCTCGAGCGGCTAGGTTCTCTCGGTCTTCGACCGACCCGTCTTCGGGACCGGACCTTGGCAGAGGCAGCCCATCGCTTCGGTTGGGCCGCGGAGGCGACCGGGACATGACCGACGGGGCGCGCGTCGTTCCCCTCTTCGAGTTCGAGGCTTTCGGTGCGGCCGTCGGTTCGGGGGTCGTCTGCGGGGCGCTGTCGTTTCTGGTTCCATTCCTCGTCGCGCCTACCGCCTCCCTCGCCGCTCTCGCACTGGCAGGATGGGTTTCGATCGCTCGGCGGCGGGGCTCCCTCACCCGGACAGGTATCGGGACCGGACCAGCGGTCGCGCTGTGCGTTCTCGGGGTCGCCGCTGTAGTATTCCTCGTCCCACCCCCACCCTTGGCGCCCTTTCGCGGGCTCCTCCTCGCCGCAAGCGTCGTCCCCCTCTTGGTGACCGAGCGGACCCGCTCCGCACTTCGCTCGCCAGTATTCTCCCGTCCATGACCGACTCCGTCCCGTCGAGCGCACCGTTCGAAGGACCGACCTTCTGGCGCGTCGGCCGAAGCTACCGCGCTCCGCTTCTGGTCCAGCAGTTTCCCCCCGAGGTTCCCTTCGGGTTCCTCGGCCGTATTCTCCCGACGAATGAGACGCTCGAGTTGTCCGTGGAGGCGCACCGGATCCCTTCGGTGAATGCCCTCGAACTCGTTCACGGGGCGAGGGCCGTGGCCGAAGCCGAGCTTGCCACCGGAGGTAATGGAGGGCAGACGGCCGAGCTCGAGGTTGAGCGAGCGAGCGCCGAAGAGCTCGGCCGCGCCGTGGCCCGTCGGACTCAGGAGCTCTGGAAGGTCGGAATACGGTTCGTCGTCCTCGCCCCGACCCGACCGCACGTCGAGGCAAAGAGGACCCGCCTTGCCGAACGGCTTTCCGTGATTGGGTTCCGCTCCCGTGTTCCTCGGTACGAGGTCCGAGAAACGCTCGTTCCCAGCGACCTGTCCGCGGCCGAACCCCGGCCCTCGGGGTACTGGCACACCTTGCCGACCGACGGGCTCGCCTCGCTCTTCCCGTTCGGGGACGAGTCCCTCTTGGAACCGGGAGGAGTTCTGCTCGGCCTTGCGCTTTCCGATGCCAGCCCGGTCTTCGTCGACCGGTGGTCTCATGCGAGCCACTCCTGGGGCATATTCGGTACGACGGGCGCGGGCAAGTCGTTCGCTGCGGCGCTGGTCCTGCTGAGGACCCGATGGCTACGACCCGACACCTCGATCGCCATCCTGGACCCCCTTGGGGAGTACTCGACCCTGGTCGAGGCCCTGGGAGGTTCCACCATACGGGTGGCGGATGGGGTCGGGGGGAGGCTCAACCCGCTCGACCCGGTGACGACCCGTGGTGACCGGCGGGAGAAGGCTTCCCGGGTCGCAACGATGCTGCGCGCCCTCTTCCCCAGTCTTCGGGACGAGGAGGCGGCCGAGCTCGACGCGGCCGTGACACAACTCTACGAGAGAGGACCCGACGTTCCGACCTTGCGGGACCTTCGGGAACGCGTGGTCGACCGGGAGGGGACCACAACCCGCCTCGCGAAGCTGCTCGAAGTGTTCCGGTCGGGTTCGCTACGGGCGTTGGACGGGCCGACGACCGCCCGCCCCACCGAGATGGTGGTATCGGTCGACTTCCAGGGAGTGCCCGACGATCAGTTGCCGTTCCATCTCACGTACGTCCTTGATTGGGCGTACGGTCGCCTCGCGAATCGCACGGGCGGCAAGCTGCTACTGGTCGACGAGGCGCATCTGCTCGCCCGGCATGCGACGACCGAGGAGTTCCTCGATCGGGTCGTGCGACATGTCCGACACTACGAGGCGGGAGTCTTGGTTCTCTCGCAGAGCCCGGACGATTTCCTTGCCCGTCCCGCAGGGCGTTCGCTCCTCCGGAACCTGTACGCCACCGCGTTCCTTCGCCTCCCCCAAGTCTCGGCTGAGACACGGACGTTCTTCGGGCTCACCGGCGCGGAGGCTGAGTGGCTGCCGCGGGCGCGGCTTCCGAGGGAGACCGGGTACTCCGAATCGCTCTGGAGGGTCGGGGAACTCCACCTACCGTTGGCGATCGTCGCCTCGACCCCCGAGTACGAGTTTCTCAATGCGACCCTAGGTCGACCTCGGCCGACTTCGGACGGGTCCGCTGCCGCTCCAAAGGGAGGTTTATAGGGGTCCGAAGGCCGGACGAGGAACGTGGTCGCGGACGCGACGATCGAAGGTCCGCCGCGCCGCCGAACGAGCTGGAGCCTGAAGACGATAGTGGAGGACGTTGCCGGGCGGCCTATTGGAGAACTCCAAGACCCCGGTCGACCGGTCCATCCGTACCTGAAGGGAAGGATGGGGGAGGTTCCGCCGGAACCGTCCCTCTCCTCGAGGCCCCCGAACGAATGGTACGACCCGGTCGACCGGCTCTATCCACCCTTGGTCGGCCCGGCCGGCCGCGAGTTCCACGGACCGGAGCATGAGAACCACGCTGAGACGCTCGACCGACACCGCCCTCTCCCCGGCCGCATCCCGGGGCCTTCGCACCGGCCGGAGCGCCTCTACCTCCACTACCTACTGCTCCACATGGACCGACTGAGCGGCTCGGCGCTCCGGTACCTCAAGCTCGCCGTGGACGAGGAGCTCGCCCACCGCGCCCGGCCTCCGCCTTCGGCCTCTTCGGGCGACCCGCCGCTCGAAACGAAGGCGTGAACCCCTTCGCCTGCGCGCTCGCCTCGAGAGCGAGATACGCGCCACGGTCCCATTCCACTCCGATCGCGTCCCGGCCCCAGCGGGCCGCGACCCAGAGGGTCGTCCCGGTCCCGGCGAACGGGTCGAGGACCATATCTCCCTCGACCGAGAACATCCGCACCAACCGTTCGGCGAGCTCAGGAGGAAAGGCGGCGCTCCTCCCGCGAGGCGAGTCTTGTCGGGCACCCCGGATGTCGGTCCAGACCTGGCTGAACCAGCGGTCCCTCTCTTCTCGCGAGAAACGGCTGGCGAGCCGGGCGGCATCATGGGTTGGGAAACGGCGGAGCCCTCCCTTCCGGAACAGGAGGACGTACTCGCAGTCGAGCGTCACGTAGGCGTTCGGCGGCAGGAACCCCGAGCCGAGGAAGGCGTTCGGGCGGTTGGTGGGTTTCTTCCAGAGGATGTACGGGAGCGGGACGAGGCCAAGGCGGCAGGCCGACACGAACGTCTCGGCCGGGTTCGGCCAGAGGCGGAACTCCCCGTCGACCGAGCGGAGCGCGTCTCCGATGTTGACCGCTAGGATTCCGCCGGGGACGAGAACGCGTTGGCATTCGGCCCACGCATCGGCCAGCACCCGGAGCATCCCGGCGTAGTCGGTCGCGCCTAGGGCGCGAAAGAGCCCGTCCCATTGCGGGATCATCGGGTACGGAGGCGAAGTGAGGACCAGGTGGACCGACCCGTCCGCGATCCCGTTCAGACGGCGCGCATCGCCATGGAAGAGCCGAACGGACCCCCGGGGTGGGCGCCGCACGCCGGGCCGAAGCCCTGGCACGGTTAATATCGCCTGCCTCCTCGGCAGGACATGCGACTCGACCGACCGGTCCTCCAGGTCGCGCTCGACTTCGAGAACCTATCCCGCGCCCTCGTCGCGGCGCGCGAGGCGGTCGAAGGGGGAGCGGATTGGGTAGAGGCGGGGACCCCGCTCATCAAGAGCGAGGGCCTGGACGCCGTCCGGGAGCTCAAGAAAGCGTTCCCCGACCACCGGATCGTCGCCGACCTCAAGGTGATGGACACGGGGGCTTTCGAGGTCGAGATTGCCGCGAAGGCGGGGGCCGACGTCGTCACGGTTCTCGGCGCCGCGGACGACGACACTATCGCGGACGCGGTCCGGGGCGGAGAACTGTACGGCGCCGAGGTGATGGTCGACCTGCTCGGGGTCGCAGACCCAGTGGCGCGGGCGAAGCGGGTCGCCGAGCTCGGCGCGGCGGCCGTCTGCTGGCACGTCGGGATCGACATGCAGATGGCGGGAAAGACGCCGTTCGCCGTGCTCGGAGAGCTCGCGAAGGCCTCCCCCGTCCCGGTCGCGGTCGCGGGCGGTCTCACCAGCGAGAGCGTCGCGGAAGCGGCGCGTGCCGGTGCTCGCATCCTCATCGTCGGCGGGGCGATCACGAAGAGCCCCAAGATCGTCGAGGCGACCCAACGGATCGTCGAGGCGATCCGGACCCAGAAGGAGGTCGCGAGCGAGCACTTCCGTCGCTATGGTGGCGAGGACCTCCGGGCGGCCTTCCTCAAGGTCTCTAGTCCGAACGTGACGGACGCGATGATGCGTCAGGGGGCCATGCACGGCCTCCTTCCGCACCTCAAGGGCCCGAGCGTTCGGATGGTGGGGACCGCGGTGACCGTCGTGACCCGCGACGGGGACTGGGCGAAACCGGTCGAAGCGGTTGACCGAGCCGGCCCCGGGGAGGTCATCGTGGTCGACGCGGGGGGCGGGACGACCGCGGTCTGGGGAGAGCTCGCGAGCTGGTCGGCGCATGGCCGCCACATCGCAGGGGTCGTCGTCGACGGCGCCATTCGAGACCTCGACACGATCCTCGAGATTGGGTTCCCCGCGTTCAGCCGCTCGGTGAGCTCGAACGCCGGCGAGCCGAAGGGTCACGGGGAGATTGGGGTCGAGGTCACCGTCGGCGGCCAGCGGGTCCGTCCGGGTGACTGGATCGTGGGGGACGTGAGCGGGGTCGTTGTCGTCCCGCGCGAGCGGGCACAGGAGATCGCGAACCGCGCTCTGGATGTGCTCGAGCACGAGAACCGTGTTCGGGAGGAGATCCAACGCGGTTCGACGCTGAGCGCGGTCCAGAAGCTCGAGCGCTGGGAACGGGTCGGGTAGCCGCGCGTTGGCCCGGGCGGGGGCAGGCTCGGTCTATGGGGTGGCCAGCGCCTTGAGCACCTCGGACTGGACCCACAGCGAGTCCCTCTGGGAACGGGCCCTCGCCTCTTGGTGTCGGTTGAGGCCGTTCCACGTCAAGGTCCAAGGAACCGGGTACTCCACCTCCCACAACACGAGACCCTCCGGTTCGGCCATCGGCAGGGTGAGACGGACCTGGCCCTTCAGAGCCGCCTCAAGCCGTACGAGGGTCAGTCGTCCGGCATCATACTCTCGGAGCGCCGCGATGACCTTTCGGACCATCCCCCACACGAACGAGGGCGCGCGGATCTCCACCATGAGACCTCCCTTCACGGAGGTTACCGTGATCGATTCCACGGACCTGAGGACAGGCACTCCGGCGGGAAGACCCCGCCCGAACGACCGGACATCGATCGTACCAGAGAAAAGGCGTGCCGCACGTTCCCATCGCTCGGGATGATAGGCACCCAATGGTTCGAAATAGCGATAGGTCCGCCGCGTGGCCCCTCGCACTCGGAACTCCTCCGAGACCGGGGTCGCGGCCGAGCAGGTCAGCTCCGTGGAAATCCCGTTAAGAGAGAGTAACAGAACCCCGCTCGGAAGGTCGGTGGAGACCACGAAGGCGTTCGCGCGCGCGCTGACCCCCCGGTCGGTCCGGCTGGCCACGGCGACCCTCGCCGCCTCCGCCGAAGGGGCCACTCCGAGGCGAACGAGACCACGAAGGAGCTCGCCTTCCACCGTCCGGAGCCCCGGTTGGCGGGCCCATCCGGCGAACGAGCGGCCGTCGTATCCGAACCGAACGAGCCAACGCATCCTGGATCCCTTCCGCGACGTTGCGCGATCGCTGAGCCCGGCCTCGGCGAAGAGAGTTCCTTGACAACCTGTGTCAAATAGATGCCTATTGTAATCTATATACTCTACGGCAGATTAGTATAAGTCCCGTGTAAAGTTCGTTCCCATGGTGCCGACCGGGACAACTAGCCGCAATGCGGACGGGTTTTGCCTCGATGGTCGGCCGTGTCCGAACAGTCCGTAAACACAGAAACGGCAGGAGAAAAATGAGTAGCAGCCAAGCAGGAACGAACATGTCAGTGCCAGAACAGACCGGAACGCCGGCGATTCAACGACAGGGGCGAGGCCGAGGGCCGATGATTGCGGTAGTTGCCGTAATCATCGTCGTCCTCCTCATCGTGGTCGTCGGATACTCGGCCGGATGGTTCAACAGCAAGAGCAGCAGCTCCACCGGTGTGGGGTGCACACTCCCCAGCCTTGTCCAACTCAAGGGCGAAGGGTCGACCCTGGTCGCCCCCTTGATGGACCAGTGGGCAGTATCCTACTGGAACGGGGCAGCCGTCACGTATGACTCCGCGGGCAGCTCCGCCGGTATCCAGGCGGTCACGGCGAAGACCGTGGACTTCGGAGCCAGTGACGCCCCTCTCACGTACGCTCAGCGGGCGGCCGCGCCGGGAATCCTAACGATCCCCGAGTCCGCCGGTGGCGTCGTCCCCATCTACAACTTGGCGGGCATCTCCACGTCCCTGAACTTCAACGGGAGCGTGCTCGCGCAGATCTTCACCGGCTCGATCACGAACTGGAACAACACGGCCCTCCAGGCCTTGAACCCCCACGTCGTCCTCCCGGTCGCCACGATCGTCCCCGTCCACCGGACGGGCGGAAGCGGAACCACGTTCATCTTTACGAGCTTCATAAGCCTCGAGAACGCCGCTTGGGCCCATACCTACGGAAAGAACACCGCCTGGCCCACCAACATCACCATCGGCGTCGGAGCTTCTGGGAACGGCGGCGTAGCATCCACGGTTGGGACAACTCCCGACTCGATCGGATACGTCGACCTGAACTACGCGCTGAACGCGGCGTCCGGCGTCGGCGTCGGGAGCGTTCAGAACCCCAAGGGGAACTTCATCCACGCGACCGTCGCCAACACTGAGTCCGCGCTGGTCGACTCGAACGTCACCCTTCCGACGGGCACCGGCGACTGGTACAACGTCTCGCTGCTCAACGCACCGGGGGCCAACGACTATCCGATCACGTCCCTCACGTATGTGTTGGTCTACCAGAACCTCAACGCGTACAGCAGCTACACGCTGACGAACGCGGAGAACCTGGTCAACTTCCTGCACTGGATTGTGACGGTCGGACAGAACCAGTCGGCCCTGCTCTACTACGTTCCCTTGACCTCGGCCATCGTGAGCGCTGACCTCACGTCCATCAACACGATGGTCTTTGGTACGGAGACGATCCCGGTCTGCGTCCCGACCTAGAGCCAGCAGAGAAGCCGGACGGGTCGTCCGTCGAGGTGCTCCGGATGGACCCGTCAACCCCTTCCACTTCTTCTTCTCCCCCGGCCGTGGTGCAGCGGGCCCCCTCGCGGGCCCGGCTGTCGTCCCGGTGGCCCGACCGAATCTTCTTCGGCCTCGTCACGGCCGTTGGACTATCGGTCATTGGTCTCGCGGTGGCCATCGTTGGGATCCTCGTGTACGGCGCCCGCGCCTCGTTCCGGGTCTTCGGTATCTCATTCCTCTGGGGGACGGTCTGGAGCCCGACCTCCAACCCCCAAGTCTTCGGCGTGATGCCGTTCGTCATCGGAACCCTGCTGACGAGCGCGATCGCGCTCCTCATCGCCTTTCCGCTGGCCCTAGGATCGGCGATCTTCCTCACGACCCACGCGCCGCGATGGCTCCGAGGTCCGGCCGGCACCGCCATCGAACTCCTCGCCGCGGTCCCATCGGTGATCTATGGGCTCTGGGGGATCTACGTCATTCACCCCTACATGGCCTCGACCATCGAACCAGGGCTGAAACGGTACCTTGGGTTTACCGGCCTGTTCGACGGTACGCCGATTGGCCTCGACGTTCTCACGGCGAGCATCATCCTCGCGGTCATGATCGTGCCCACGATCTGTGCCATCAGCCGCGACACCCTGGCCGCGGTCCCTCAGGCCCAGAAGGAAGCCGCGTTGAGCCTGGGCGCCACCGACTGGGAGACCACTCGTGTCGCCATGATCCCGTACGCACGCTCGGGCATCGTCGGCGGCACGATGCTCGGACTCGGTCGCGCCATGGGGGAGACGATGGCCGTGACGATGGTGATCGGCAACACCGACCGGATTCCGACCTCCCTCTTGTCCCAGGGCCAGACGATCGCGAGCCTCATCGCGAACGAGCTGCTCAGTAACTCCGGCCCCCTCCAGGAGTCTGCCATCCTCGAGGCGGGTCTTATCCTGCTGGTTATCGCTCTCGCCGTGAACGTCGCCGCGCGGCTTCTCGTCTGGCGGGTCCTCAAGGGTGGGGGAGGGGGGATCGTCGAATGAGGGCGTTCGACCGCTACGCTCGCCGCAAGCTCCTGAGCCGCATCATCGCCGTGCTCACCGGGCTCTGTGTCTTGGCCGTCCTCTACCCGCTCGTGAGCATCGTGTACGAGGCTTTCGTTCAAGGAGGAGCGGTCCTCTTCCAGGCCCAGTTCCTCACGACGGTACAACCCCTACCCTGCTCGGCGATCTCCTGCAAGACCGTCGGGATCGGACCCGCCGTCCAAGGGACATTGATCGTCGTGGGGCTCGCCTCGGGGATCTCGGTCCCGGTGGGCGTCCTCGCCGCCATCTTCGCATCCGAGTACCGCGCTCGGGGACTCGGACGGGCGATCAGCTTCACCGCGGACGTCCTCACCGGGGTCCCGTCCATCATCATGGGGGCGTTCATTTACGGTTACTTCGTCATCTACTACCCCCAAATCGCCCTGAGCTTCTACACCGGCGCGCTCGCCCTATCGGCCATCATGATCCCGATCGTGGTGCGCACGACGGAGGAAGCCCTGCGGGTGGTCCCCAACTCCATCCGGGAAGCCGCGCTGGCCCTCGGCATCTCGAAGTGGAAGGCCACGCTTCGGATCGTCCTGGTTGCCTCGATCCCGGGCGTCGCGACGGGAGTGTTGCTCGCGGTCATGCGAGCCGCGGGCGAGGCGGCCCCGCTCCTCTTCACGCTGGGGTACTCCACGCTCTGGTTCCAGGGCATGAACCAACAGGGGGCGTCGCTGCCGCTCCTGATCTACACGTTCGCGCTGAGCGAGGCCGCGAACCAGCAGAGGGTGGCATGGGGCGCCACGCTCTTCCTACTCATCCTCATCCTTGTCGTGAATGTAATCTCGCGGCTGGCGATTCACCGGATGCGAGTCCGAATGGGAGGAATCTAGGGGACCATGAACCCGGTCAAGATCAAGGTCGACCGTCTCACTGCGTTCTACAGCGAGAAGGCCGCGATCACCGACATCTCGATCGAGTTCCCGGAGCGGGCGGTCAGCGCGATCATCGGACCGTCCGGTTGCGGAAAGTCGACGCTGATCCGCTGCCTCAACCGGATGCACGAGACCGTCGCCCGGACCCGGGTGGAGGGGCAGGTCTTCCTCGACGCGGAGGACATCTACCAGATTGACCCCGTGCGCGTTCGCCGGCGTATCGGTATGGTATTCCAGAAACCGAACCCGTTCGTCACGATGTCGATCTACAACAACGTAAGCGCCGCGCTCCGGTTCAACGGGCGCCCCTCGAGAGAGGAGACCGACCGACAGGTCGTGCGCAGCCTTCAGCAAGCGGCCCTATGGGATGAGGTGAAGGACCGGGTCGACGCGCCGGCGGTCTCCCTTTCTGGCGGCCAGCAGCAGCGCCTCTGCATCGCACGGGCGCTGGCGGTGGAGCCGGAGGTCCTCCTCATGGACGAGCCGTGCTCGGCCCTCGACCCGATCGCCACTGCGAAGATCGAGGAGCTGATCAAACGATTGAAGGAGGACTACACTCTCATCATCGTCACGCACAACATGCAGCAGGCGGCCCGGGTGGCCGACTACACGGCGTTCATGTACCTGGGGAAGCTCATCGAGTTTGGACCGACCGAGGAGCTGTTCGAGCGGCCGAAGGACTCTCTCACGGAAGCCTACATCACAGGAAGGTTTGGATGAACGCAGATCCGCTCGCCGACACAGGACGACCCCGCGGATACGACCTCGAGGTCCGACAACTGAAGGCCCGCGCTGTCGCCATGGGCGAATGGGCGCTCGGTATGGTCCATGACGGTTGGCGCGCGTTCAATGCCGGGGACTTCGAGGCCGCGCAAGCCGTTCTCGACCGAGGGGACGAACTCGACCGGCTCGATGAGGACATCGAGCATGCGGCCATTGCGTTCCTCGTTCTCCGCCAACCCACCGCCGTGGACCTACGAACGGCCACCGGTCTGCTGAAGATCACCACGCATTTGGACAGGATCGGTCGGCTCGGGTTCGATATGGCCCGGATCACGACCGCCGGCCCATCCAAAGGGCCCGCGGACCTCCGCTCGGTCCTCGAGCGGATGGATACCGCGGTTGAATTGATGGTTCAGCAATGCCTCGACGCCTTGGGTCACGACCGGGCGGACCTCGCTCGCGAGCTGTTCCACAAGGACGACGAGGTCGACCAGCTCCACCGTGAGGCCAACCGGACCATTCTACGGGAACTGAGCCTGAAGACCAGCGACACGCCCCGCGTCGCGGACTCGTTGCTCGTGGCGCGCCATTTCGAGCGGATCGCCGACAACGCCTGCAAGGTCGGGGAAAAGACGGTCTACGCCCTGACGGGTCAGCGGCGATCGGAGTACTTGCCCCGCCACCGGTACCAACCTTACGCCCTCGAGACGCCCGCTCCGCCACCGAGGACGCCGGACAGCCGGCCCCAAAGCTGAGAGAGCTAGGCCTCTCCAGGGGCATGACCCGGCCGTCGGGTCCCCGCCAATCGTCTGGTCGCATCAGGTTGCCGCCGGCGAAGCAACATTTCAAAGGGGAAGGCGGCTAAGGGGGATTGGCCGGGAGCGCTCCCGTAGTCTAGTCCGGTCAAGGATTCGGGGCCTTCGACCCCGTAACGCGGGTTCGAATCCCGCCGGGAGCATCTCAACTACCTTCGCCTTCCCGCAAGGGTCCCCGCGGGGCGTTCGCGTCATGGTCTGTGCCCGAGGTACTGACGAGAACACGCCCGCAGGTCCCGCCTACGTGGGAGTCAGCGTGACGTCCGTGAGAAACGTGACGGCGATAGGGAGCGTAGGACTGGGATTCGCGAACACAACCACCCAGGATCCCACGGGAATCGACACGCTAAGGTTGTAGTACGATTGGCTGGAGATCTGTCCCGAGGTCCATTCGTAGCCGGAGACGTTGCCGCTCTTCACGAGGGATGCGTATTCTGTCAAGGTCATCCTGTATAGCGTGACCCAGGCGCCGGTTTGGAAGGTGCCCCTGAGTACGGAGGTCGTCGAAACGGTCATCGTGATGCCCGTGCTTTGCCCTCCCCCAAGCGCGTAAGTCGTCCCGTGGGGGAGGATCACCTGAGCGGCGGGTCCGCTCGTGTGCTGAAATCCGGCGGTGAGGGCGTAGGCGAGGACGATTGCCACGACCGCGATAGCCACGGCCACTCCGACGTAGATAGGCCTTCGGCGTGCGGGATTGGGTCGTGTCACGGTTCGATTCTCCGAGCCAGCGGAGGATGGGGCCTTGGAGTCGCCGGCCCCGTGACGGTTCGAGCCGTCCCCCGAGGGTGATGTGTCTTCTGTCCCTTCGACCCGAAGGCTCCGAGACTCACCGTGGTCGGCAACCCCCCCCGTCATCACCATTGACGAGTGGGTACGCCTATTTGGCCTGTCTCGGCGAATTCCTCGGTAATCAATTTACTTTCAGTATGATACATATAGTCTATAGATTCAACCCTTATCCCTTCGTAAGGCTTCGCTTCTTGGTAGAGCTCCATGGAAGGGCGCAAGCTACAGCTCGCGGGCGGCTCGACATACCTCGTTTCTCTGCCCAAGCGTTGGGTCCTAAACGCCGGCCTCAAGGCGGGGGACACACTCTTTGTCGATACCGAAACGGATGGCACAGTCTCCGTACGCCCCCATGCAGCGGAGAAGGCGGCCGCGCGTCGCAAGATCTTCCAAGAGAAGGGAGAAGAGGAAAGGGACCATCTCCTCCGTAAGTTCATCGGAGCGTACATTTCCGGGTTCGGGGTCATCGAAATCCGCTTTCCTCCCGACCAAGGTCCGTTCGTGCGTCGCGTGGCGCGCGAGTTCTGCCGACTCGTAATCGGCCCCGAGGTGATCGAGGAGAGCCGAAACACGCTCGTGATCCAGGACCTTTCCGATCCCTCCGAGCTCAGCTCGGAGAAGTGCATCCGGCGCATGCACCTCACCGTCCGGGCGATGGTAGAGGATGCCATCGCAGCCCTGAAGAAATCGGACGGCGCCCTGGCCCACGACGTCGCCCTCCGGGACCAGGATGTTGACCGATTGTACTGGATGGTCGCCAAGCAGTATCACCTCAGCAGCATGGCCCAAATGTCGACCGGAAACGGGTTCGATCATCGTGCCATCCATGGCTATCAACTGGTCGGGAAGCTCCTAGAACGGATTGGGGACCACGCGCAACGAATCGCACAGACCTACCCGGTGCTGGCGGAGGGGAAGACCCTCGACCCGAAGCTGGTCAAGGAGTTCGAGGAGGCGGCTGCGTCCGCGGTTGCGATTCTCGACGGCGCCTTCAACGCCCTCATCTCGGGGAACATCGACGCGGCGAACGAGGCGATCGATGCGCGGGCTCAGCACCAGAAGCTGATTGATGCGCTCTCCCATCGGGTTTCGAACCGAAAGGGGGAGGAGTTACTGGCCTTCGGGACCGTCGTCAACAGCCTCGGGCGGTGCGCCAGCTACGGGGCAGATATCGCCGAGCAGGCGATCAATCTCGCCGTGCTTACGGACCCCGACGCCAAGTAGCATCAACCGAAAGCGGCAGGCCCGCGGCCTGCCGGTCACGAGAGATGGTAGGGTCCCGCCGTGGCGGCCTATGAAGTCGGGGAAGGGACGCGGCCGGGGCCCTCGGAATACGTCTTCTCCGGTGCGGAGTCCGTAGGAGATTCCGTGCGGGGGGCGGGGACCGTGTGCGCCGCGAGAGCCGTCCGTACCGTATCGGCATCGACCCGATAGAGCCGGTGCGCCACACCGTACTCGATCGCGAGGTCAGCCGCTTCCAGCAGGTGGCGCGGATTGCCCCCGGCGACCTCGTTGAGCGCGACGATGGCTTCCCGGTCAAAGGGGTAGGTCGGGTCGAGGTCCTCGACCAGCCGTTTCGGTAGCATCTTCTTCGCCAGCATGAGGCTCGCTTCGTCCGTCGTCAGTCCCGGTAGGACGAAGGTCCGGTTGATGCGCGAAGCGAACGGAGCATGGTTGACGGTCAACCATGCGAGATAGCTCGGAAAACAGACGAACATGATCAGCACGCCGGGCTTGATCACATCGGAGATCTCCTGGAGGGTCTTCGCGAAGGAGTGCACCTCGTTGGATTCCATCAAGTTGTGCAGGTCATTGAGGAGGAGCAGGGAAGGAGCGGTCTCGTTGAGGGCGAGCCCGATCGCTTTGCCCGCGGCGATCGCATCGTAGTTCTCGTCCTTCAGCTTCTGGAGGGCGACGATCCCGCGCAACCACGCTGGTGACGAGAACGTCTTTGCAAAGCCACCGGCCTCTGCCGTCTTCTGAAACTCTTGCGCGAGTCCGCGAAGGGCCCAAGCGGTCTTCGAAGTAACGTCGAAGTAGACCGTGAACGCCTTGCGCTCACGCGCTTGGGCCGCGGCGACCATGAGGCGCTCGGTCTTTCCCGCACCATGGGGTCCGACGACGGCGACGATCGCGCGATTCTCCTTCTCGAAGACCTCTTCTTCGATGCTGTGAAGCGCGTCGTCGATCTCGAGGTTTACATGGAACAGCTCGACATCGGAGAGGTTCTCGCTGGCGAGGTCTCGGAACGGGTTCCCCGTCAGCCCATACCGGTCGTACGATCCCCCTGGCACAACGCCCCCACTACGACCTACAGCACCCGGCTTCGAAGGTCAATCGCAATCCGCCTTCCGTCAAACTCATAATAGATGTTCCGGTCAAAGAACCTCCCTTCGGTCCATTTCGGTATCCTCAGGAAGCGGACTAAGCCCTCCGGCCCCTCCCGAGAGTGGAACTGGAGAACCCCGTCCGCGAGGTGAGAGACGACCGCCTCGCCCCGGGGCTCGAACATTCCCCTGTCCGTGCCCAGCAATACGCTCGTCTTCTTCTCTCGGCATCGGGCGCGCACCCCCCTCAACATTGTGGCGAGCACGGGGGGCTCGAGACCGAGCGTGAGAAGGGAGAAGGAGTCGACGGCTAGGAGACCGCCTCGGTTCGCAAACTCCGAGAGGTCGTTGACCGCGTCCCGTTCCACGATTTTGAGGTGGTCATTGAGTGTGGTGAGTCCGCCCTCCTCGGTGAACAGACCCAGCAACTCGTCCCGGTCACGTGAGATGACGAACGTCACGGGTTGACCGATCCGCAACGCGGTGAGGCCGAGGCGGCGGACGAAGAAGTTCTTGGCCGAGTCCGCGCCGCTCTCGATGACCACGACGCTTCCTTCGGTCACTTCCGGAAGGATGGCGTCGAGGCCAGGAACCTCGACCGGAATCCCCATCACCTCGAGAATGGGGGGCCGCGCCTTAACGAGGAGTTGGGTAGTGTCCGATTACCTACGGATTCCACCGTAGTTTCCGTGGAACACTCCTATCCTTCGCGGCGCCCGTCCGACGGTGATGCGACGTTTCCGCAGGAATGGGCGCGGCCTCGCGGAGATCGTGGGGACGCTGATGTTGGTCGTCATCGTCGTGGCGGCGGTGACCGCGTTCTCGCTCTTCGTGGCCAGCTATCAGCAACAGGTCCAGAAGCAAGAAGCCTACGTGCATAACCAAGCTCTCGAGTCGCTTCACGTCACCGCCATTCGACCCAGTTACAACGGCACACGGGACGCCTACAACTCGCTCAACCTGACGGTCGTGAGCAACGACATTAATCCCACGGTGATCACAGCCCTAACGATCAACGACGACTCCGTGACCACCTACTTCGTCACAACGATCTCCGTTCCGCTCCAAGGGATCACCATTCCGACAGGTGGGCTGAACGTGACCGGTACGGACTTCACCATGCCCGCCGAGAGTTCGGCTACGATCTTGGTGACCCTCGGTGGCAATAACAGCTCCTTTAGCTTCCCCGTCGTGCTGAAGGGAAGCCAATATGTCAAGGTCAACCTCTTCACCGCAGATTCCAACACCTTCACTCAGGTCTTCCTTCCACCCACCCCCGTCATCGGGGTCGATGTTCAGACCATAGGACAATGCACCCTCCAGTGCAGCATCGAAACGGTACTGGATGGAAGCAACTCCTATCAGCAGGGAGGGAACGCGACGATTCTCTCCTGGAACTGGACCGTTCAGAACGTGTCGATGGGAAACGCGACCGAGCACCCGACCCCGGTCAATTCCTCGTGTCTATGGACGCCGGTCGCCCTTTGCTACGGCATTGAGGTCCAGACGGGGTGGACCATGTCGGTAGGATACACCTACATCATTGGTCTCCTCGTGACCAACACCGATGGGCTGGTCAGCGGGACCAACTTGACGTACGTGCCTCGGTGAGGAGCCCCTCACCGGCCCACCGTCAGGGGAAGACGAGCGCGAAGGCGATGGCCGTGGCCGCGACGAGCGCGAGCGAGTGGAGAATCCCGTAGCGCGCTCGCCCTTCCGTGAACGCCCCAATGATGGCCCCCGTGCCCAGCGCGTTGATGGTCATCAGCTCGAAGAAGCGTTCCTTGAGCGTAGAGAAGGCCAGATGGGGCACGGCCGTGGTCGCGGTCGAAGCGCTGCTCGGGAGCTGGCCAAGCCCGATGAATGAGATGTTGAGTGTCCCGAGCTCCGGAGCGATGAAGAGAAGGGCGAACAGGACCGCCATGAGCACCGAGAACGCGATGTAGATGACCGCGACAGGAAGCATCAGCTGCTTCTCGCGCTCCTCCTCGATCTTGACGAAATCGTCCATGTCCTTGGCGGCTCGGTAGACCACGAGCGCGGTCTCGCCGCCGGCGGCCGTCGCCTCTGCGATCAGGCCTGCGTACCGACGGATGAGCGGGCTTCCCATCGGCCTCACCATATCGTTGAGCACGGCGTCGATCGGGCGACCCAGCCGAATTCCGTCGGAGGCCACCCTCAGGGGTTTCGCGAGGATGTTCGTGTAGGTCTTCGCCAGCTCCACCATCGATTTCGCGGGGTCGAGACCCCCTCGCATGGCGTCCGCCAGCTCGAACAGGAACTGGGCGAACGCGCGCTCGAAGGCGCGGATGCGCAGCATCTCGCGCCGCGCATCGACTCCGAACGCGGTCAGGGCGATGAAAACGGCGATGATGAAGACATAATCCACCGAGTTCGAGGGCCAGCTGGGATTGCTGTAGACGAGCGAGAGGCCAAAGAGCACGAAGAGGAAGGCGGCTGCCAACGGGATGTAGAGGGTGTAGTACTTTGCCTCAACCGAGTGCGTCGCGAAGTATCGGCGGAAAGTGAACCGAGTCGTTTGCTTGAGGAAGAGGATGTAGCCACCGACGGCCGCGCCCGCGATAGCGGCGACGATTCCCGTGTAGAAGAGCAGGGTGAGCGGCTTGACCCCGGCGAGGGGGTTGGACGCGGTAGTGGCGTTGGTGTTGACCGTGAAGTTCCACTGGGCCCCGGCGCTGCTTCCGGCGAGGTCGGTCACCTTGATTGTGACGTTGTGAACCCCATTCTTGAGGGAGAGGATGGACGGGGTGACATAGGTCGCCTGGGAGGAGGTGATCGTGGTGTCCGAGAAGCTGGTGACATTGACGCCGCCCACGAACAAGAACACGTTGGACGCCAGGATGGTCGAGGCGCTGTCCGAGTAGCTGACCGAAATGGTCGGGGTCGTGGAACTGGTCACGGCCCCGGGTCCGGGGGTCTCTCCGCTGAATGTGATCGGACCGCCGGCCGCGCGAGCGTTCCCTAGGCTGGTCGCGGCGACCGCGATCAGGAGGGTCGTGAGAACCACGAGGAGAATCCAAGGACGCATCGGTGTCACTCCGCCCGAGAGTAGGCGATCGAGATCAGAATGATCGTCATCGCGACGGCAACCGGGACGAACCCGAAGGTGAGCAGCAGGAGGAGTTCGTTGGCGTTGAGCCCCGCCGCCGTCGACCCCAGCGCGTTGATGAGGAACGCCCCGACCGCGATCATGAGGACTCCGACGAGCACGAGACTCACGTACATGTCGAGGAACGTCGAGAGCCGCTCGATGAACTCCTTCTGGACCAGACGCTTGAGGTTCAGCACGGCGTCGGACTTGCTGCGAAGGTACTCGTCCAGGTTCCCTCCCTGGTGGATCATGTTGGCGAGGTCCCAGAACGATTCTCGCACCGAGGGAGACGGTGACCCCTTGGCGGTCTCCGCCAGGGCCGTGATCAGGTCCTTGCCCTCGACGTCCGTGTGATAGACGACCCGCTTGAACTCGAGGGTCATCGCCGCGTCGTGGTCGCGACGAGCCATCCGTCGCACGAGCTGGATGGGGGACATGCCGGTGCTCGCGAGCACCGAGAGTTCGCTCAACGTGAACGGCAGTTCTCGCTCAAGCTGGTCCTTGCGGTTCGCGATTCGCGAGCTGATGAGAAACCGGAACCCGACCAGAACGGCGGCGAGGGTAACCGCGGTGACGAGGGCGACGTAGGCGTACCAATCCGGAACCTTGAGCAGGAGGTGGAACAGCACGAGGCTGAGCGCGAACGCGCCGACGACCCCGAAGATCGTGGTCAGGTACATGACCGCGTTGTACATGCCGGGGGTGACTTCCATGCCGGCCCGCTGGAGCCGCTCGGCGAGGAGCTCCGACCCGGCTCCCCGCTCGAACCGGGCGCCTAGGAGCCGGTAGCAGAACGTCCCGTAGCTCTTGACGAACGAAGCGTTCGACTTCGGGGCGGACGGCTTCCCGGATTCCTGGCCTTTCGACGTCGGAACGGCGTCCGCCTTCTCGGGCATGGAGTCCTCAGCGGGCTGCTCGCTTCTCTAAACCTGCCAGCGCGCCCGCGGCGTCTACATAGTACGAGGCGATGGCCCGGCTCACGTCCTTGAAGTACGTGACTCCGAGCTGGTCCATCAGCCGGAGATACCGTTCCTTCCGTTGCATCTCCTCCGTCAGACTGTCGAGCTTCCGACCGACCCGCTCTCCGATGTGTTCAAGAACGAAACTCCGGCCGAGGAACTGGAACGTGTCGTCGGACGGCGACCAGCGGAAGATGTCGTTCGTGAGGAGCTCATTCGTGGCCACGTCCACTTCGAGGATCTCGGTGACGCTCGTGACCCGTCGGACCCGGTTGCTGTTCACCACGACCTGGGCCTGGAACGCGACGGCGTCGAGCGCCTGGAAGAGGACCCGGGGAATGTTCATCGGTTCGTTCTCCACGCGGTGAAGGAGCTCGGCGATGGACCCGGCGTGAATGGTCGACATCGAGGCGTGCCCGACCGAGATCGCCTGGAAAAGCGTGAACGACTCGACGCCGCGGACCTCGCCGACGATGACGTATTCGGGCCGTTGGCGGAGCGCGGCCACGAGTAGGTCGAACAGCGTGACGCTTCCGAGAGGCTTCGCTCCGTGGGAGGAGATCCCGGAGACCCCCGAGACGCCGGAGGCCCCCC
This sequence comes from Thermoplasmata archaeon, assembly GCA_052326485.1. Taxonomy (GTDB): domain Archaea; phylum Thermoplasmatota; class Thermoplasmata; order Lutacidiplasmatales; family UBA184; genus Lutacidiplasma. The sequence goes on from JBKQMS010000016.1 coordinate 35,371, forward strand.
CCGAGGACATGCCGTAGCCCGAGCGAGCGACCGATTGGATCCAGTTCTCGTGGTCGATCTGGATCTCGGGAGTGTCCTCGATCGAGACGATCTTGTCCTCGGGGCGAATGAACATCGAGATGGCATTCAGGAAGGTCGTCTTGCCGGAGGCGGTCCCTCCCGAAATCAAGAGGGAGCGATGGTGCTCGACGAGGGTCCAGAAATACGCCATCTCGAACGGCGAGACCGACCCGAAACGGAGGAGGTCGATCGGTGAGACCGGGTCGTGCGAGAACTTCCGGACGCTGAACGTCGACCCCTTGCGCGTGACCTCGGTCCCGAGGGTGAGGTTGATCCGGCTGCCGTCTTCGAGGGTCGCGTCGAGGATGGGCTGGTAGATTGAAATGTGCTTCCCCGCAATCTGGGCGAGCCGAAAGATGTACTTGTTCAGGTCGAGTTCCCCGTCATAGACCACGTTGGTCCGCAGGGAGCCGAACACGCGGTGGAACACGAAGAGGGGGACTCCCGGACCGAGGCAGCTAATGTCCTCCAGGAACGGGTCCCGGAGCACCGCGTCCGTTCGGCCGAGACCCAGGAAGTCTCGTTGGAGGTAGTATAGGATGACGGGGCGACGTTTCTCAGGAACATCGATGTCATAGAGGTCGATGGCCGTCAGGAACCGCTTTCGCATGTACTCCTGAAGCTCCGGAGACTGTTCGAGGGTGGTGCCAGCGGTGATGGGGAGCTCCTCCTGTCCCATCATCGCCTCCATCCGGGCCCGGATCTGGGCGATCTTCTCCTTCTCGTCCGGCTTCAGCGTCGGCTCGAGCGCCACGTACTCGAACTCCTCGTCGGCCTGATTGAAGAAGATGCGGACGAAGGCGAACGGCGGGTTTACCGGGTAAGTTACGCTGAGGTGCTTCCGACCGTTGAGAAGCTGACGCCGCATGTAGCCGAGCTCGGCTGCGACGAGCATCTTCTCAGGGGTGACCTCGCGTTTCAGAAGGCGTGACTCGAGCTCGGCCGCCTGGCGCAGGAGGGTCGCGCGGTCCTTGGGCTTGAACTCCCCCGGCTTGACGCGGGGCATCTGGGGAGCGTTCCGGTCTCGATGGGCGACCGCGGAAGAGGACGCCGCGTCGCCGGAGCTCATCGGTTTCCCAAGTCGGTCGTCCGCGATTAAGCGAGCCGCACGGAGATGCCGTAGATTTCGTATTGGACCGGTACGACCCGGGGTCGTCGAACCTCCCCCAAGGGGACCGCACTTTACCTCGAGATTCGGTTTCTATTTCGGTCTCGCATATCAAACGCCCGGGCCTTCAGAAGCCTGCAGAAGGGCCTCGGGCGAGAGCCTGGGACACGACTGCGCCAAGAAAGGAACAGAAGGGGGAAAACGAAGAGCGATGAGCGAGAAGATGAAGAGAACTGAAAGAAGCCAGAGGTTCCGGCGCTCCATGCGCGGGGAGAACCGGGCAGTGTCGCCGGTCGTGGCGACGCTGATCCTGATCCTCATCGCGGTGGCAGCCGCCGCTGCCCTCTACCTGTGGCTCGTCGCGTGGCAGGGCGGCGTGACTGCCGGTATCGGCAGCCCGACGGCCCAGTCCACGGTGAGCATCGGGGGGAGCACGTCGGTCTACCCATTCGACCAATATGCCGTAACTCAGTTCGAGCAGAACAACTCTGACGTTGTGATCAGCAACAACCAGGGCGGATCTGGCGCAGGCATGGCGGCCGTTTGCAGCCACCAGGTCGACATCGGCGCTTCCTCTGCCCCGCAGACCCTATCGAACCTCCAAACCACGTACGGCTGTCCACAGACCGTGGTCGAGGAAACGGTTGCGTACGACGCGGTCGACGTCATTCTGCCGTCGACGAACCCGAACCACATCTACGGGATGGACCAGACCACTCTGCTGGCGATCTACGTAGCCGCTACCGGGGGACCGGCTGGTTTCACCTCTGGGACCGTGTATTCCCAGACGTCCATCAGCGTCGCATCCGGCAGCCCGGATGGCGTTAAGTCTACGGGGACTGCCTACGCGTACCCCATCGTAGCGAACCCCGCCGACACGACCCACCTTTGCGACAACGCCGGCGCGGCTGTGCCCACGTGTCCGTACACCATCCTTCCGGCCCCAGCGGGCGCGGGAGGAGTGTACCAGTGGAACCAGATCCCGGCGTGTACGCCGCAGGAGACGGCTGCTCAGGGATGTATTGGCGGACCCCAGCACTGGGTCGGTATCACCGGCGGACTCGACACGGGAGTGGGCTCCACCACCTGCGGATGGACTGTCTGCGGCACGAACGCCGCAAACATCCAGGTCTGGCACCGGTTGGACCCTGGCGGGACGGAGCAAAGCTTCACCGCACGGCTGCTCGGCGTCGGCGCGGCTAGCGACATTCCGGCCCTCGGGTCGACCCCCGCCTCCAGCTACCTGCAGTACAGCGGGTGCACTGGAACGGGCCAGCTCAACGCGTGTTTCAACAGCGTGGCGGGCCTCCAGGCCGGCAATGGAAACCCGGGAGTCATCGCTGGCGTGGCGGGCAACCCGAACGCGATTGGTTTCGCGTCCGACGGACTCGTCCTGGTATCGGGCTCTGGCGTAATTCCGGTCCCCTTCGCGGGGCCCGGCCAGCCGACCCCCGTTACGCCCTCGGTAGGGAAGACCATCCCCCAGGGAATCCTGGGGAACTTCCTCACGACGAGCGGCACCTCGAGCGGATACGCGGGCTGGCGCCCGTTCATCTACGTCCAGACGGCCCCGCCGACTGGCGAGGTGCTCCGGTTCATCCAGTACGTGATGGACCCCGCGAACAGCCAGAACTTCGCGACGGAGGCGAACGAAGTCAGCCCATTCCAATCGGGAATGGCGGGAGTCGTGCCGGTCACTCCGATCCCGTAGGACGGAGCGAGCTCAGCGCAGACCAACCCTTTCCACCCCCCGGGGCAACCCGGGGGTTCCCTGTTCTTCTAAGACGAGTCTACTCTTCGTGAGACGGGCTTCTCGTAGAGGACGAGGGGGACTCATAGGGCGACTGTGCGGCCTCACGGATTTCAATCAACTGAGTTCCCGCCTCATCGCGCCCGCGACGCCGCACAGAGACGGGGAGGCGTTGTGCTTCGGCCGCACTCTTCAGGCGCTCGTACCCATCGGCCGACAGCTCGATCGAAGGGATTTTCGGGTCCGACATCCACACGAGAAGATACTCCCTATGGGCGGGAGGGGGAGCTTTCCGCGAGATGAGGTTCAGCGCCAGGTCGGGATCCGTCCACGACAGACCGCGGACCTCTCCGTTGCGCAGGAAGAGCTCCACTCCGTCCTCTCGCAACACGACCTGATCGGGCCAGTGTTGAACGTCACGACGAAGCAGCAGATGCTGAATCAGCCCAAGCACGATCAGCACTGCCCCGAAGATACCTAAGGCTAACCCGACCACCAGCCCGTTGGTGATCCACGCCGCCACTCCTCCTGCCGCGGTGACGGCACCGAGACCTCCCATCAGGAATCGGCCGATCCGGGCGGGTCGCTCCAAGCGAAGGCGCAGTTGGGTCGCCTCGTCCCCTTCCCGAGCCAGGGAGATTCCGCCTTCCAAGTCGCTCGATGTCGGACTCCCTGAGACTGGTGCCCCCACGGTTTGCTCGCCGCACCGATTTGCGGCCTCGACTTAATGGCCACGCCACCCCCGGAGTCCTCGTAGTCTCCGGTGGAGACCATACTCCGCAGGTCCGTTCCCGACGCCGATGAATCTCGGACGCCCGAGGGATTGCAGTCCCGGAGGCAAATCGCGACCGTGAGGCGCGGGAGCGATCTACAATGGAGGCGAGGCGAGCCTTACCGATTCCAGTCCCAGGAGTGGTGGCGCATCCCCCACGCCGCCCAGAGTGCTCCCATGAGCCCCCCGAGGATGATCGCCGAGACGAGGATCACAATCACGCTTTGGAAGAGAGTGAATCCCTGGGCCCAGAACCCCACGTAGAGCAGCGTGAAGCTGAGCCACGCCACGGGCCCGAGGATGGACGCGACCACCCGTGCCCGAGAGGGTAGGTCGCTCTCTCGCCGTGGGCCGGTCATCGAGGATTCGATCATCGGGCTCGCCAACTTGATCGCCGACTCCGGGTTCGGTCGAGCGCGGATATCCCCTCCGTCATTTGTGTTCTACTGAACCGGCAGACTCCGGTGAGGGGGAGATTCACAAGGGACTTAGTCAGGGGGTCGGTCCGGAGATCTCGATGCCGACGAAGCGACCCGCCACTCCGAAGCCTGCCCGGGGTTGGAAGATCAGTCGGCTTCCCGCGCTCGGTCCGGCGAGCGAGCTTCGGGAAGAGCTTCGTTTGTTTGGTCAGTTCGTCGGGAGCTGGGAAATCCTGGAGCACCGGTATCCACGGTCTCGCCAGCGCACGAGAGGTGAGGTGCACTTCAACTGGATACTTGACGGCCGGGCCGTTCAGGATGTTTGGGGATCGCTCGACCCGTCGACCCACCGTTTCGTTCCCTGGGGCACGACCATCCGATACTACGACCCTCGTCTGGGAGCCTGGCGGAGCACTTGGATCGCGCCCCGCCAGAAGGCGGTGCGCCGGTTCATAGGGCGAAAGGTGGGGGACGAGATCGTGCTCCAAGAGGAGGACCGGGGAGATCGCACCGAACGCTGGGTCTTCTCCGACATTCGACCGGATTCCTTCCGATGGTACGCGCTGAAGAGACCGCGCGGGGGCGGCCCGTGGCGTATGATCGAGGAAATGAAGATCCGGCGGCAGGTCGACCGGCGAACAAGGCCCGGCGAATCGAGGGACCGGAGGCGCACCCGACGACCCAGGTAGTGATAACGTCCGCGCGGGGTCGATAGTCGACTGCGAGGCGCGGGGGGACCGGGACGCCTCGGTGCCCTAGTCTCCCCTCCGGCAGAGGGACTCGCGAACTGACCTGAGGGAGGGTTCCGATCTCCGGATGCACTAACCGGGCGCTCAGGTCCTCACGAAGTGCGGCATGTCGCGGGGAAGTTCGAACGTGATCTCCACGAGCCCGGCCACGCGTCCCCGCTTGTTCCAGTGACCCTGGAAGATGACCTTCTTCACCTTCCCCCTCTGGGTCGTGTACACGTTCGGCCGACCAGAGGCCATCACCTCCTTGAGCTTCGTCTGGGCCTCGGGCGGATGGCAGTCCATCAGGTTCTTTCCGATGAGGGCCTTGCCGCCGTCGTCGGCGTTCACTTGCGCGGAACGGTCGTTCATGTACAGGATCGTGTAGTCTTTGCCACAGACTGTCACCGCACAGGGCAGCTGATCGAACCATTCGAGATGGACCGCGCTCGCCATGGATTTCCCTCGGCGCGGTCCAGCCCATCGCACCGACTTAAGGGTACTTCCGTCCCCGCGGCAGCCCAGCCTCCTTCCTGAGGACGGAGCTAGAGCTGGACCGCCAGCAGTGACCAGCGCGCTTCGGCGCCCTACACCGACTCTTCGATCTCGCCGGCCTGCGGTGTTCCCGCAAGCTGCTTAGCGACCGACCCGAGGATCTCGAGGTGGCGGTCGACGTCCTTCTCCGTGTGCTGGACCGAGATCGTCCACTGCTCGTCCGGGCCGGTCCCGCTCGCGATGAGGTTGCGGTTGAGCGAGAGGTAGTAGTAGAGCATCGAGCGGTCGCCGTCGACGGTCAGGAAGTCCCTCCAGTTGCGCACGGGGTGGTCGGCGAAGAAGACCGTACCGGAAACGCCGTCCGCTGCCACATGGGCGGTGACGCCGGCGTCCTTGAGCACCTCCCCGTACCCCTTCGCAAGCCGCATGTTGAGGCGAGTGGAACGCTCGAGCGCCTCGTCGGTGAGGATGTGGTCGAGGCAGACGATGCAGGCGGCCATCGAGAGTGGGTTCGAGTTATACGTCCCGGCGTGCGCCACCTTGCGGGGGCCGACCTCGTCGAGGATGCCCGGTCCGGCCGCGATGGCCGATAGGGGAACACCGCAGGCAATCGACTTCCCGAGCGTGATGATGTCGGGATGGGCCCCGACACGGCCCGCCGCCCCGTGAGGATACTTCGCGCCGGTCTTGATCTCGTCGAAGATGAGCAGAGAGCCTAGTTCGTTACACAGCTCACGCAGGCCCGGGAAGAACTCCTTGTCCGGGATGATGAACCCCATGTTCATCGGAATCGGCTCGGCGATGATCGCCGCCAGGTCGTCCTTGTGCTCGAGCGCGATCTTCCGCGTCGACTCGAGGTCGTTGAACGGGGCGATGAGCGTCCTCTCCGAGACCTCCGATAGGATCCCTGGGGAGGCAGGTGCGGACTTCGGGTGGTCTTTAGGTCCCGCGACCTGAAGCCGTGGCTTCACGCCGACGAGCAGCGTGTCGTGCGAGCCGTGGTAGGACCCTTCGAACTTGAGGAGATACCGCTTCTTAGTGTAGGCCCGGGCGAAGCGGGTCGCGTGGTGCGTCGCCTCGAGGCCGGTCGTGCTGAACCGGACCTGGGCCATGCCGTACCGCCGGCAGACCCGTTCGGAGACCTCGGGGGTCCGGTCCCACTCGTAGCCGTAGATGCTGCCGTTCTCGAGCTGGCGGCTCAGCGCCTCGACCAGCTTCGGGTGGGCGTGCCCGCTCTGGAGCGAGCCGAATCCCATGTTGAAATCGAGGTAGTCGTTCTCGTCGGCGTCCCAGAGGTGGACGCCCTTCGCACGACGCACGTAGAACGGGTAGGGGTCCAGGAAGCGGTAGTTGGAATGGACGCCCAAGGGGCTCCATTTCCGCGCCTCCTCCCACAGCTTCCGAGACTTGGGAGTCCGCTTTTCGTATTCGGCGTAGGCGGCCTCGAATCGAGGGTCCACTATCCCACCAGTTCCTGCCGGAATCCCCAGGGGGGTCCGGACGGCTTTTGCAGTCGGAGAGGGCTACAAATAGCCTCCGTGGAAGCACCCCGTTAGACGTCACGGGGGGGCCCCCCCGCCACGGTCAAAACCCCCGTGAGTTCGAATGGGCTAGAGATCATGCCGGAGTTGGTCGACCTAGAGAACTACATCGACGGAGCTTGGGTACGCCCCCGCTCGACCGGACGCCTCGACGTCTTCGACCCGTCGGACGGTTCGGTCATCGCCCATGTGCCGCGATCGAACGCCGAGGACATCGATCTCGCGGTACGCGCCGCGCGCAAGGCCTACCTCAAGTGGCGGGACGTCCCGGTCTCGGACCGGGCCCGCCTGATGCTCGCCTTCCGTCACGTCATGGATGAGCAGACGGAGGAGCTGGCCCGCTCGATCACCCGGGAGCAGGGAAAGACGATGGAGGAGTCTCGCGGGTCGGTCTTCCGCGCCATCGAGGCAATCGACGCGGCGGCCTCCGCCCCGACGTCGATGCAGGGGTACTTCTCGGAGGACGTCGCCAAGGGGGTCGACACGACCCTGATACGGCAACCGGTCGGCGTCGTGGCGGGCATCACCCCGTTCAACTTCCCGGTGATGATCCCGATGTGGATGACCCCGTTCGCGATCGTCTGCGGGAACTCGTTCATCCTGAAGCCGTCCGAGCGAGACCCGCTCTCCCCGTCGCTCCTACCGGCCCTCTTCGAGAAGGCCGGGTTCCCGCCCGGGGTGTTCAACGTCGTGCATGGCGACTTCGATGCGGTCAACGCGATCCTGACCCACCCGGGCATCGACGCGGTGTCGTTCGTCGGCTCGGCGCCGACGGCGAAGCACATCTACACGACCGCCTCCGCGCACGGGAAGCGCGTCCAGGCACTCGCGGGTGCCAAGAACTTCATGATCGTGATGCCGGACGCCGAGCTCAAGCACACGGTGTCGGCGATCATCTCGAGCGCCTGCGGCATGGCCGGGGAACGGTGCCTCGCCGGATCGGTCGCCGTCGCGGTCGAGCCGGGCGGGGACCGGCTCGTCGAGGCCCTCGCCGAGGGTATCCGAACGCTCGTCGTGGGTCCGGCGAACGACCCCAAGACCGAGATGGGCCCGGTGATCCGCCCGGAGAACCGGGACCGAATCCTGAAGTGGGTCGAGGACGGTCTGGCCTCGGGCGCGAAGCTGGCGGCTCGCGGCAACATCCCCGCGAACTCGAAGGGATTCTTCGTCGCCCCCGTCCTCTTGGACCACGTCAAGCCCGAGTGGCCGATCGCCCAGGAGGAGATCTTCGGTCCCGTCATCCTCGTGATCCGCGTGAAGTCGCTCGAGGAAGGTCTCGAGGTCGCCAACCGGTCCCGGTTCGGCAATGCCTCTTCCATCTTCACCCAGAGCGGGAAGGCCGCTCGCGAGTTCACGCACCGGATCGAGGCGGGGATGTTGGGGATCAACATCGGGGTCCCGGCTCCGGTCGCGCCGTTCCCGTTCGCGGGTTGGAAGGGGTCGTTCTTCGGCGACCTCCACGCCACCGGGCGCGACGGAATCGAGTTCTACACGCGGAAGAAGGTCGTCACCTCGCGTTGGTTCTGACGGAGGCCACCCGCTGGACTAGGTCGCGGGCGAAGCGGTCACCTTCGCGTCCGCGACCGAGAGCGCGCGGTCGAGCACGGCCAGGCCGTGGTCGAGCTCCTCGCGCGTGATGATGAGCGGCGGCGCGATCACGAGGTGGGAGACCCACCCAATGCAGAAGACCCCCTCCTTCATCATCGCGCCCGTGACCTGCTCGATCAGGAGTGGCCGGCCCGCCATCTTGTCGTCCTGGGTGTTGAACGGCTCCTTCGTCACCCGGTTCTTCACGAGCTCGACGGCCGCGAAGAGCCCCATCCCCCGGACGTCCCCGATGGACGGGTGACGCTCCTGCATCTCGCGGAGGCGGGACAGGAGATACTCCCCGTCCTTCCGGGACTTCTCGAGAAGGTTCAGGCGGCGGTACTCCTCGATCGCGGCCACCGCTGGGGTGAGGGTGAGCGGGTGCGCCTCGTAGGTGTGCCCGTGCGGGAAGTAGTTCTCGCGGAAGGCGTCGTGGACCGCCGCGGTCGTGGCGGTGAGTCCGAGCGGGATCTGGGCTCCGGTGATCCCCTTCGCGGTCGTCAGGATGTCGGGGACGACGTTCCAGTGGTTGACAGCGAACCACTCGCCCACCCGGCCCCAGCCGCTCATCACCTCGTCCGCGATCAGGAGGGTGTCGTGCTTCTTCGTGATCTCGCGAATCCGGGAAAGGTACTCCGGCACGGGCACCAGGACGCCGTTCGTCCCCACGACGGGCTCGAGGATCATCGCGGCCACGTCCCCTTCGTGGGTGAGCTGGTAGTCGACGTACTCGGCACAGGCCACGTCGCAGTCGGGGTACGTGAGGCCGAACGGGCAGCGGTAGCAGTAGCAGTCCGGCGCGAAGACCGACCCCGGGACCTTCTGCAGCCGCTCGATCGACCGTCGACGGAACTCCCCCGTGACGGAGATCGACGCCGCGGTCGCGCCGTGATAGGAACGGTACCGGGAGAGGATCTTGGACCGTCCCGTCACCGCGCGCGCGATCTTGAGGGCGGCCTCGTTCGCTTCGGTCCCCGACGTGCCGAAGAAGAGACGATTGAGCCCTTTCGGAAGGACCTCGATGAGCGCGAGGCTCGTACGGGCCCGGGCTTCGGTCGCGAAGCTCGGAGCGGCGTAGGCGAGCGACTTCGCCTGGGCGGCGATCGCTTCGGCGATGTGGGCGTTCCCGTGACCCAGGTTGGTCGCGACGAGCTGGCAGGAGAAGTCGAGGTACTCCTTCCCCGCCGCGTCCCAGAACCGAGAACCCTCCGCCCGGGCCACCACGAGCGGGTCCCACCCTCCCTGGCGCCGCCACGTGACGTAGTTCGTCTCCCGGACCACCTTCCGGATCTCGTCGCCGTCCATCGGACCGTCCCCCGAGTGGGACCACACGTCAGGTCGTAAAGCTGAGCCTGCGTCGGCCCGTGGCGACCCCGTCCGAGACGGGCCTTCCTAGGTGAGACCGAAGAGCCGACAGGCGTTTCCCCCGAGGATGGCGGCCCGGTCCCGTTCGGGCAGGTCGAGGGAGGTCACGAGCCCGACCGCGATCTTGAGGTCGATGAGCGGCCAGTCGGAGCCGTAGAGCACCCGCTCCGCCGAGCCCACCATCAGGATCGCCTCCATGACCCGCTTCCGGCAGAGGTCGATCATCCGGTCGAACAGCGGATACGAGGGGTGCGCCAGAAGGCCCGAGGTGTCCGCGTAGACGTTCGGGTTCTTGTAGACGACCTCGGCCGCCTCGTCGATCCAAGGGTTCCCGAAGTGGCACAGGACGATCGGGACGTCCCGGAACCGGACCGCGACCTCGTCGACCTCGATCGGGCGGGTGTACTTCACGAGGCCCCAGTTGTCCATCGTGTCGCCGGTGTGGATCAGGACCGGGATCTTGCGTTGGTGGGCGTATTCGTAGACCGGGTCCAAGCGGCGGTCGTGAGGGTAGAACGGGTTGTAGCCGGGGAAGAGCTTGATCCCGGCCAGCTCGGGGGTTCCACCCCATAGCGCGATCTGGTCGGAGACCGCCTCCGGCCCCTTGGTCGGGTCCACGGTCGATACGAGTCGGAGACGTCCGGCGCTTTGGGACACGATCTCCCGCGCCTCGGCCAACCCCTCGCGGACCGTCGGGGCGTCGTTGACCTGGATCAGTACCGCCCGGCCAATCCCCGAGGCATCCATCTCCTGCAGGAGGCCGTTCAGCGTGTAATCGATGTCGCTTCGGTATCCGGTGGCTTTGATGTCGCGCCACCAGCGACTCAAGTGAAGGTGTGCGTCGACCCGCGAGAGCGTCCCCGTCATACGAACCCCCGTGGGGGGATGGGACGTCGTGCATAGGCCTATCGGTGAATCTAGGATAGCGCCGGCGAAGGGGGCTCGAATCCCGGCCCGTGGCCCGTCCCCCTGGCGGTGAAGCGCGCGGCGCTAAATCGGCGTGCGCCTCGAACGCAAAGACCATACTCTATGGGCCACTATATACTACATCATGGGCCACGTAACCCTTCGAAAGGCCCTGGTGTTCTATGCGGTCGCCGACTTCGTCATCGGCCCCACCCTGGTCGGCGCGACCTTCCTCGGGTTCGCGATCTTCATCTTTGGCGTGGCCGCGGCCTGGCACTCCGGCGTCCCGTGGCTGCTCGCCATGGCGGCGGTAGGGCTCGCGTGGGTGGCAATCGCGCTCGGCACCCGCCGGGCGGTCGTTTGGGAGCTCCGCTTCGCCCGCTGACCGTGCGGTCGGTGGCTAGGGCACGAGGCGCGTCGGTGGTCCGGCACAGGGTCTCCGGGGCACCCTGGGTTCGGCGCCGGGGCCCCTGACGGCCGAGGCTTGATATGGGGGCAGAAGGTCTGCCGGCCCGCGAGGTTTTCCGTGACGTCCAAGAGCGAATGGTTGAGCTTCCCTGACGCCCCCCACATCGTCGTTCCGCCGCCGGGACCCCGCTCGCGGGAGCTTCTCGCTGAGCAGGCCCGGTTGGAGACCGACGCGATCGGCTACCCGCACTACTTCCCCATCGCCCCGAAGATCGCCCAGGGCTCCACCATCGAGGACGTAGACGGGAACCGGTTCATCGATTGGATAGCGGGCATCTCTGTTCTCAACCTCGGACACCGCCACCCTCGCCTCGTCGCGGCGCTCGAGGCCCAGTCGCGGGAGATCTGGCATGCGCTCGAGCTGCCGACGGAGGCCCGCATCCGATTCTTGCGGGAGCTCGAGGACGTGCTCCCCGGTGGCCTCCGGGGCCACGCCCGGATCTTCTTCACCGTCACCGGCGGCGATGCGGTGGAAACGGCCGTCAACCTTGCCGACTTTGCCCAAGGGAAGCAGGGAACGGTCGCGTTCTCGGGCGCGTACCACGGAGTCCACGGGGGCGTCGTCAACCTCACCAGCGGCCGTCGCTACCACTCGACGTCCTACTTCGGGACCGGCAAGGTCATCCGGGTCCCGTATCCGGACCCGTACCGACCGGTCCTGGGGGCGGACAAGGGTGCGGCGGGCACGATCTCGTACCTCGAGCATCTCGTGAACGACCCCTCCTCGGGGGTCGACTCGATATCCTCGGTCCTCGTGGAGCCGATCCTCGGAGAGGGCGGCTACGTAGTGCCCCCGGGTGACTTCCTACCGTCCCTGCGTGAGTTCTGCGACCGCCACCAGATCCTTCTCATCGCGGACGAGGTCCAGTCCGGGCTGGGCCGGACGGGCCGCATGTGGGCGGTCGAGCACTCGAAGGTGACCCCGGACATCCTCTGCATCGCGAAGACGGTCGGAGGCGGGATCCCGCTATCGGTGGTCGCCTACCGGTCGGACCTCGTCAAGGAGCTGCCGAGAGGTTTCCATCTGGGAACGTACCGGGCGAACCCGCTCGCCCTCGCGGTCGGCGCCGAGACGATACGGGTCCTGAAGGAGGAGAACCTCATCGATCATACCCGCACGCGCGGGGAGCAGCTCCTCTCCCGGTTCCGCGCGCTCGCCGACCGCCACCCGGCGATCGGGGACGTTCGCGGCAAGGGGTTCATGATCGGGGTCGAGTTCGTGCACAACCGCTCCACACGGCTGCCGTGGGGCGACCGAGGGAAGGCGATGCGGGCCGCGCTCCTCGCACGCGGGGTGCTGATGCACACCGCCGGTGCCTGGGACCAGGTGCTGCGGTTCATGGCCCCCCTCGTCATCGAGGACGAGCTGCTCGACCGGGGCCTCTCGGCATTCGAGGATGCCCTCGAGAGCCTGGACCCGACCCCCCAGCGGCCGACCCCCACTTCCCCGGAGGGCCCGCACCGGGTGGGACCGGCTACGTACCTGCGTCCGCCCCCCGACCACGCGATCCCGACGCCCGTGGCCCCGGAACGGCCCGGGCGGAACATCGAGGAGAAGGACCCGCCGTAGCTCGCCGTCAGGGCGACGCGAAATTGACCGAGATGAGCTTCACCTCGGTCATCTCCTCCATCGCGTAGCGCAGCCCCTCCCGCCCGAGACCGCTCTCCTTCACGCCGCCGAACGGGAGCGCGTCCCAGCGCAGCGTGGTCGGGTCGTTGAGGTGGACCCCGCCGGCCCGGATCCGCTTCGCGAGGGCGAACCCGCGGGTGATGTCCCGTGTGTAGACCGCCGCCTGGAGACCGTAGGGGGTCGAGTTCGCGATCCGCACCGCGTCGTCGAGGTCGTGGAACCGGAGCACCGGCGCGATCGGCCCGAACGGCTCCTCGCGCGCGACCCTCGCGTCCTCCGAGACCTCGTCCATCACGGTCGGCCGGAAGAAGCTGCCCGGTCCGCTCGCGGGACGGGAGCCTCCGGCGAGGACCTTCGCCGACCGGGCCCGAGCGTCCGCCACGAGCTCCTCCATCCGCTCGACCGCCGCCCCGTCGATGAGGGGGCCGACCTCGGTCGTCTCTTCGAGCGCGGGGCCGACCCGAAGGGTGTTCGCCTTCTCGGCGAGCGCCCGGGCGAACTTCTCCGCGATCGAGTCCTGGACGAGGAACCGCTTCGACGCCGTGCAGACCTGTCCGGAGTATCCGAACGCTCCTCGGGCCGCTGCCGGGACCGCGACGTCCAACGGGGCGTCGTCGAGGATGATGAACGGGTCCATCCCACCCATCTCGAGGATCACGCGCTTCGCCTGCCGACCGGCCTTCTGGGCGATCGCCTTGCCGACCTCGGTCGAACCGGTGAACGTGACGAGGCGGGTCCTCGGGTGCTCGACGAGGGTGTCGCCGACCGTGCGGCCCGGCCCGACGACCACGTTCAGTACGCCGCGCGGAAGACCGGCCGCCGCGAGGTGCTCGGCCAGACGGAGCGCCGTGAACGGCGCGGCGCTGGTCGGCTTCGCCACGACCGGGTTCCCCGCCGCGAGCGCGGGGGCGACCTTGTGCGAGAGCAGGTTGAGCGGGAAGTTGAACGGGCCGATCGCCACCACCACGCCGATCGGGTCGCGGACGGTGAACAGGAACCGGTGTTCGTTGCCCGGCGGTCGCTCATAGGCGTCCGCCGGGAAGCTCTCCCCGCCTAGCTGGCGGACCTCCTCCGCGGCGAGCTCGAAGACGAAGATCGCCCGGTCCGCTTCGACACGGGCGTCCACGATCGGTTTACCCACCTCCGATGCGATCAGACGGGCGATCGTCTCCCGGTCGTCCCGCAACCGGGCCGCGGTCGCGCGAAGGATCTTCGCGCGCACGTGCCCCGGGGTCGCTCCCCAGGATTCTTCGACCGCTGCGGCCGCCTCCACGGCCGCCCGGGCCTCGTCAGCGGAGGCGACGGGAGCCTCTCCGATGGTCCGGCCGGTGGACGGGTCGACGACCGGAGCGTAGGTCCCGCTAGAGGGGGGTCGCCACTCCCCGCCGATGAAGAGGGCGCCTCGGCCGCCGGTGGGCACGCCTGCGATCATCGAGCCCCCTATCCGGGGTCGCCGTAGGTGGTGTAATGCCAGCTCTTGCGGGCCAGCCCGGTCAGGTCGATGTAGATGTTCTTCAGGACCGTGTAGTCGTACAGGGAGTCCGTTCCGAGGTCCTTTCCGAAGCCGGACTGTTTCAACCCACCGTGGGGGCACTCCGAGCCGAGCGGCAGGTGGTCGTTGACCCAGACGTCCCCGAAGCGGAGCGCGTTGGCCGCCTTGATGGCGGTCCGGACGTCCTTCGTCCAGACGCTGCCCGCGAGGCCGTACACTACCCCGTTCGCGACCTCGATCGCCTCGTCGTACGTCGAGAACTCGAGGACGTCGAGGACAGGTCCGAAGATCTCCTGTTGCGCGATCGCCATGTCGGGCGCGACCGAGTCGAAGACCGTCGGGACGACAAACGCGCCCTTCGGGTGCTTCTTATGGTCGTCCATGCCACCGATCTTGAGCTTCGCCCCCTCGCTCTTTCCCTTCTCGACGAACTCGAGGACCCGCTTCTGTTGCACCAGGCTCACGAGGGGCCCTAGGTCGGTGCTCCGGGAGAGGGGGTCCCCGATGCGGATCGTACGGACGCGTTCGAGGAGGTGCTGGACGAACTTCGCCCGGATGTTCTTGTGGACGATGAGCCGCGTGGCGGCCGTGCAGTCCTGGCCCCCGTTCACGAACCCGCCCACGATCGCCCCTTCGACCGCGGCGGCGAGGTCGGCGTCCTCGAAGACCACGAACGGCGCCTTCCCACCGAGCTCGAGCTGGACGCGTTTGACCGTCCCGCTCGCCGCCTCCATGATCTTCTTCCCGGTAACGGTGTCACCGGTGAGCCCGACCATGTCGACCTTCGGGTTCCGCGAGAGCTCGTCCCCCACCTCACCGCCCGGGCCCGTGATGATGTTGAGCGCCCCCGACGGCAGCCCGGCATCCTGGAACGCGCGGCCGAGCTCGAGCGTGGTGAGCGGGGTGTAGCTCGCAGGCTTGAGCACCACCGTGTTGCCGACGATGAGCGCCGGAGCGATCTTCCAGACCGCCATCATGATCGGGTAGTTCCACGGGGTGATCGACGCGACGACCCCGACTGGCTCCCGGCGGAAAATCGTCGTGCCATCCCCGGTGAACTCGCCCGGGTTCTTCGCGTCGAGCGTTCGGCCCGCTCCCGCATAGAAGATGATGTTGTCGACCGAGAACGGGAGGTCACCATCGGCTGCCTGCTTGATGGTCTTCCCCTGGTTACGACTCTCCAGTTCCGCGATCTCTCCCAGCCGCTGCTGCAGAAGCGCCGCCGCCTTCAGGAACACGTCGCCGCGGGCCCGGGGAGGCAGCCGGGGCCACGGACCCTTATCGAACGCCTCGCGCGCCGCGTCGATCGCCCTTCGAGCGTCCTCTCGGGAGCCCTTCGGGACGGTCCCGAGGGACGAGCCGTCGAACGGATTCGTCACGGCCATCGTCTCCTCACGGGACGCCGCCACCCATTCTCCACCGATCAGCATCGTACGGTCCATCGTTCGCTCCCCCAATTCGGTGGATTTCGACCCCGCTAAAGGTTTTGGCTCCGGATTCGGGATTGAGGGGGCGGGGCCGGTGTTGGAGAACTATATCAAGAAGAAGTGGTTTCAAAACGCGTTCTCGGAGGGGTATCGATGGAACCGAGGCGTAGGAACATAATCGTCATCGCCGTGGTCGTGGTGCTCATTGCGGCGGGTGTCGGAGGGTACTTCGCCCTGCGAAACTCGTCGGTCTCGGCCACCTGTGGACCGAACCAGAGGACGACGATCTGCGTCGACCAGGCCGAGCTCCCCGATTCGCTCGACCCGCAGGTCACGTTCTCGACCCCCGGCTGGGCCGCGGTCCAGCAGGTCTACCAGGGTCTCGTGCAGTACAACGGAACGAGCGTCACCACCTTCACCGGGATGCTCGCGCACGACAACTGGACCGCCACCAACAACCCCCTGACCAACTTCACCAGTTTCACCTTCTACCTGCGCTCGGGAGTGCACTTCTCGAACGGAGACCCCTACAACGCCTACGTCCAGTGGTACAGCTTCTACCGAAGCCTGCTCATCGCCCAAGGCCCTCAGTTCATCCTCGAGCAGAACTTCTTCTCGACCAACTTCAGCCAGTCGAGCCCTCTATCGTACTACTCGGACCTTTCTGACATCAAGGCGGCGAACAATACCCTCGTGGCCGACCTGAACAGCTGGAACTTCTTCTCGCCGACCACCTCCCAGATCGCGAACATGAGCGAGCCATACCAGTCGTTCCAGGTCATCAACAACCTGACGATCCGGCTCAACCTGGGCTACGGCTATCTGGAAAGCAACTACACCTACCTCCTCGCTTCGATCTCCGCCCCGAACTCGGTCGCGGTCGACCCGACCTGGGTCGACGCGAATGGTGGGGTCGGGGTGGCGGCGGTCAACACCTATCTCACGACGCACACCCTCGGCACGGGGCCGTACATCCTCAAGGACTACAGCCCGGTCGAGGGGGGCGGGTACACTCTCGCTCCCGACCCGAACTACTGGGGTGCTGCGGCGTGGGCTACCGAGGCCTGGAACACCAACATCCAGCCGGCGAACACGACGGTCGACATCATGTTCCAGGCTACGCTCGATGTAACCATCCGAGACCTCACGAGCGGGACGGTCGCCGAGGCGTCCTTCGCCTACATCGGGACGTCCACGGTCTCTCAGCTGCAGGGTCACGCGAACGTGATCGTGGAACCCTTGAACAGCACGGTGAGTTCGACCAGCGGATCGTGGTGGATCTACCTCAACCAGACCGCACCCTCTTCCACTCACGACCCGTTCACCAACCTGTCCGTGCGGGAGGCCGTCGCGCACGCGATCGACTACAACCAGATCATCCAACAGGCGTTCGGTGGGTGGGCGACGCAGTGGGTGGGACCGGTCCCTCCCGGCTACCCGTACAACAACAACGTGACGGCGAACCTACCGTACTATTCGTACGATCTTGCGCTCGCGCAGCAGGAGATCGCGGCCTCCCCGTGCGCCAACAGCGCCTGCGCCGGTACGACGCTCTACTACGAATACCTCGATATCGGGGCCGACTGGGCGGAGACGGCTTCGTTCCTGGTGCACGACCTCGCCCAGATCGGGCTCACGGTCGTGGCCATTCCGATCTCGCTCCCCGTCCTCTACGTGGAACAGGGGTTGTCGTCCGGCCAGTGCGAGTCGGCCAGCAGCGCGAACGGCGGACCGTTCTGGATGGGCCAGGAGTTCTACACGGCGGACTACGTCTCGCCCGACGACTTCACCCAGAACGATGCGTACAGCGCCGGGAGCGCGAACATGTGCATGTCGGGCTACAGCAACGCCACGGTCGACCAACTGGTCTACCAGGCCGCGGCGGAGTCGAACCCCGCGAACCTCACGGCGGACTATGCGAACCTGACGAGCCTCATGTACAACAACTACACCGACATCTGGACGGTCATCCCCACGTCGTTCGCCGTGTACTCGACGAACCTCCACGGGGTCATCATCAACGCGATGGGGAGCGCCGAACCCTACGCGTTGCTGTTCAACACGCAGTGGCTCAGCTGACCGAGGGAGCGGCGGCCGCGGGCGCCCCGCCGGTCGACCCGGCGGGGCTAGGCCGGGTCTCCAGCAGCGACGCCGGAGAGATATCGGCCACTTCCTCGGCCCGCAGGCAGGCGACCCGGTGGTCGGGCGCGCCCGGCCGGGGCAGGAGCGCCGGGTCGGTCGTGTGGCACCCCTCCTCCACGAACGGACATCGCGGGGCGAACCGGCACCCGGGTTTCGGGTCGATCAACGTGGGGATGTCGCCCCCGATCCTAAAGCGCGTGCGTCGCCGACGGACGTCCGCCACCGGCAGCGCGGCGAGGAGCGCCTTCGTGTACGGGTGTACGGGGCGCTCGAGAACCTGACGCACCGGCCCGAGCTCGACGATTTGACCGAGGTACATCACGGCGACACGGTCGGCTACGAACCGGACCGCGGCCACGTTGTGCGTGATCAGGATGTACGCGAGGCCGCGCTCCCGCTGGAGCTCGATCAGGCGGTTGAGGATCTGCGCCTGGACGGCGACATCGAGCGCGCTGGTCGGTTCGTCGAGGATGATGAGCTTCGGGTTGACGATGAGCGCCCGGGCGAGCGAAATGCGCTGCCGTCCCCCGCCCGAGAACTCGTGGGGGTACTGGTCGAGGATCTCGGGCATGAGCCCCACCAGGGGCAGCGCCTCTTGGACCCTCTCGCGGATCATCTCGCGATTGATCCGGGGGGGCTTCGGGATCTTCGGGATGACGGGGGGGGGCAGGCCGCGCTTCAGGCCGGCCCGGTACTCGTCGTGCAGCCGTTGACGCTCGGGTGGGGGGACGGGAGGGATCTGGTTCGTCTGCTTAAGGGCGGCGCGGTATTCGACGCGCAACCGCTTCTCCTCCGCCTTGGCGCGGGTCGTCCGGTCCCTCACGCGGGCCAGCAGCTCGGCGTGCCGCTTCTGGCGCTCCGCGGCGGGGAGACGGGCAGCCCCGTCGCGGGACGGCCTCACGGCGGTCTGGTATTCTTCGGTCCACCGCTCGCGGTCCGCCTCCAGGAGCTTCGCCCGTTCGGTCACGCCCTTGTAGTAGTCGTCGGTGAGCTTCCGGCGTGCCGCTGCCTTGGGGTGCACCGCGGCTTGGAACTCGCGGGTGAGCCTTTTACGCTCCTTCTGGGACGCGATCCGGTACTCGCGGCGGATCCTCTTCGGCTCGTGAGCTGCGAACCAGCGTTGCATCTGGTTCTGGGCTTGCAGCGGTTCTCCTACGATCTGCCAAACGGTGAGGCGGGGGTCGAGCGACCCGACCGGGTCCTGGAAGACCACTTGGATGTTGTGCCGCCAGTACCGGAGCTCGGCCCCTTCGAGCGCCAGGATGTCCCGGCCCTCGAACCGGATGGCCCCGCTCGTGGCCTCGTGAAGGCGAGCCACGACCCACCCTAAGGTCGTCTTGCCGGACCCGGATTCGCCGATCAGTCCGACCGTCTCCCCGGCCTGGACGGTGATGCTGACCCCGTCCACTGCGTGGATTGCGCGGGTCTTGCGGCCCGTGACGATGTCGCTCACGGTCCGCACGATGGGGAAGAACTTCGCGACCCCTTCGGTCTCGAGGAGGGGGGGACCGGTCATGGCAGGGACGCGACCTCCTCGGCGAAATGGCACGAGGCCTGGTGGGACGAGCTCGCACCGGCCCGTGCCTCGATCACGCGCAACACGGGTCCCGGGTCCTGGGCGCAGATGGGCTTCGCGAGGGCGCACCGGGGGTGGAACCGACAGCCGCGCGGGAGCCGCGACAGGTTCGGGACGGCCCCCGGGATCGTGGGCATCGGCCAGTCGGTCTTGTAGCGCGTGGGGATCGACCGCAGAAGCGACTTCGTGTACGGGTGGCGGGGGGCCTCGAAGATGTCCGCGACCGGGCCGAACTCGACAAGCTGGCCGGCATACATCACGCCGAGGTCATCCGCCGTCTCGGCCACGACGCCGAGGTCGTGGCTGATGTACAGGATCGAGGCCTGGACCTCGTCGATCAGCTCCTTCATCAGCGTGAGGACCTGGGCCTGGATCGTCACGTCGAGCGCGCTGGTCGGTTCGTCGGCGATCAGGAGCGCGGGCCTGCCCGAGAGCGCCATGGCGATCATGATGCGCTGGCGCATCCCCCCCGAGAGCTCGTGCGGGTAGAGGTCGAGGATCGTCTCCGGGTCGTTGATGCGAACGAGCCGAAGGTACTCGAGCACCTCCTTGCGGAAGTCCGAGCGCGTCCGGACCTTCTTGGCCACGGCGGCCTTCGCGTTCCCGGGGACGATCGGGCGCGAGAGGACGTCGACGGGCTCGGGGAGGGGGCGATGGGTGTAGTCGAACGGGGTCGGCCCCGGGTGGAAGACCGGGAGGATGCCCTCCTCCCGCCAGTGCCGCATCTGGATCGCCTCGGCGATCTGGTCGAAGACCCGGAAGGCCGGGTTCAACGAGTTGAGCGGCTCCTGGAAGATCATCCCGATCCCCGTCCCCCGGACCTGGGGGAGCTTTCCGCGGGGTACGGGGATGAGGTCGGTCCCCTGGAAGATGATCTTTCCCGACCGGTAGTGGGCGGGCGGCTCGGGGAGCAACCGCGGGATCGCCTGCGCGAGGGTGCTCTTCCCGCATCCCGTCTCCCCCACGATCCCGACCACGCGGCCGGGCGGCACGACCAGGGAGACGTCGGAGACCGCGTGGAAGACGCCGGCGCCGACCTCGTAGTCGATCGAGAGGTGCTCGATCGAGAGCACCGGCTGGGTCATGCGGCCGCCCCCTGCTCGCGGGCTTCTTCTTCGATGGCCGCTTCCTCGGATTCGGCCGCGTCGGGGGCCGCCGCGGGCTGCGGCACCTCCGGCGGGGGCTCGTGGAACGAGCTCGACTCGGCGAGAGCGCGACGCGTGCGCGGGTCCAGCACGTCCCTGAGGCCGTCGCCGAGGAGACTGAACGCGAGCGCGCTCATGAAGATGGCAATCGCGGGGAACGTGATGTACCACCAGTAGGTGCTCAACACGTAGTTCTGCTGATAGAACGACATCATGCTACCCCACTCGGGTACCTTCCCGGGAAACGGGATCCCCGCCCCGACGAACGAGATCGTCGAGAAGGTGACGAGCACCGTGCCGATGTCGAGCGTGAAGTAGACGACCACCGGTTCCAGGACGTTGCGGAGGACGTGGCGCGTCAGGATCCGCGTATCCCGGACCCCGGCCGCCTTCGCGGCGGTGACGTACGGGAGGTGCTTGACCGCGAGCGTCTCGCCGCGGACCAAGCGCACGTAGTACGGCCACCAGGTGATCATGATCGCGAGGATCGCGGCCCAGACCCCCCGCCCGATGGACGCCACGATGGCGAGCGCCAGGACCAGGCTCGGGAACGCGAGGAAGACGTCGGTGGTCCGCATGATGACCACCGAGAGGGCTCCCCCCAAGGTCCGGGGCTGGTCCCAGAAGCCGGCGATGAGACCGAGGGCGCCGCCCGCGACGAGGGCGAACGCAGCGATCCCGATCCCGATCCCGAGGTCGAGCGGAAGCGCCAGCATCACCTCCGAATAGATGTCGAGGCCCCCCTGGTCGGTGCCGAACGGGTGCTGGATCGAGGGAGGCCACCGGAGGATGGTGGGCGGCTCCTTGTACACGGCCGTGTTCTGGTTTGCGCCGTACGGAACGATCAGGGCAGGGTCGACGATCACGATCAGCGCGAGGACCAGAATGATCGCGACGAGCAGGAAGCCGATGAACGTCAGCGGGTTCGCCCGCATCACCCGGTACAGCCCACGGACACTCCGCCAGACCGACCTACCCAGAGGCTTGGAGGTGCCGCCGGAACTTCTTCGGTGCGGGCGGACCTTCAGGGAAGTGACCACCGCGGCTCACCTCCACTCGACCCGAGGGTCGAGCACGCCGTAGAGGATGTCGGCGATCAGGTTGGCGACGACGACGCCGATGGCGAACACGACGACGACGGCGATCGCCCCGTCGAAGTCCGGCCGGCCGCCGCCCCCGAGCACGGCGAAGGCGTAGGCGCCGATGCCCGGCCAGCCGAAGACCTCCTCGATGACGACCGTGCCCGCGAGGAGGCCCCCGGCCGTCACCCCGAGCACCGTCGTGGCCGTGATCAGCGCGTTACGCAGCGCGTGCTTGTAGAGCACGACGAAGTTCGAGAGACCTTTCATCCGGGCCGACTTCACGTACTCGAGCGGCAGCACCTCGAGCATCGCCGACCGGGTCATCCGGGTCGCGTTCCCCATCTCGATGAAGGCGAGCACGCCCGCGGGAAGGATGAGGTGACTGAGCGCGTCGATCGTGTACGGGAAGTTCAACGCGATGACCGCGTCGACCACCGACATGTGAGTGACCTGGGGGAACGGCGGCGGGGCGCTGTACTCCCCCGACGTGGGGAGCCCCAGGAACGGGGCGAGGAACACCGCCGCGATGATCGCGCCCACATAGGTGGGGATCGACCAGCCGCTCAGGTAGAGGACGCGGACCAGGTGGTCGCCCCACCGGCCGGCGAACTGGGCCGCGATGACCCCGAGGGGGATCCCGATGAAGATCATGAGGAGCATCGACGTGAGCACCAGTTCGAGCGTCGCCGGGAACGCGGAGGAGATCACCGGGTAGACCGGCACGCCGAGCGGGGAGGTACCCCAGTTCCCCGAGAGCAGCTGGGTGAAGTAGTTCCAGAACTGCGTCCAGAGCGGGAGGGCGAACTGGGCCTTGCAGTGGTTGATGACCGCCAGGCTCGCCTTCTGGTACCACCGGGGACACGGGTCGATCGCGGCGACGTGCGTGACGAGGAACGTCAGCACGATGACGCCGAGCAGTACGGGCAGGAGCTGGAGGAATCGCTTGAGGATGAAGATGACGAGGTCTTCGAGGCTCCTTCCCATCCCCGTCCCCTCCGGTCAGGGGGGCGCCGCTAGGCCCCACCCCGCCATTGTTCCTCGTTCGGGTCGACGACCGTCATTCACTCGCGACTCCCCCGGTGCCCCGGAGATGGTCGGTCACGGCAGGTAATCACGCGGGAGCGTTCGGAGTTCGGCCATCGTCTCGGTCGCGACCGAGATGAACTTCTCGATGTCCTTCTCGGTGTGCGCGCTCGAGAAAGTGAGCCGCTCGTAGTTGTCCGGATGGATGTAGATCCCCTTGTCGAGCAGGAGCTGGTGGTGCCGCAAGTAGAGGTTCCAGTCGATCTGGAGGGACTCGCGGTAGTTGATGATCTTCTTGCGTCGCGTGAAGAAGAACTGCAACATGCCGTTCACCCACTGGACGAGGACGTTGAGCTTGGCGTCCCGGCCCGCCTCCTCGAGGCCTTTCCCGAGCTTGTCCGTGAGCTTCCCGACCCGGGCATAGAGGTCCTCTCCGCCCCGGTGGAGCGCCTTCAGGTTCGCGAGCGTCCCGGCCATGACGAGGTTGTTCGCGTTGTAGGTGCCGCCGAAACTGATCCGCCCCGGGGCGATGAGGTCCATGTACTCCGCCTTCCCGGAGACCGCCGAGACGGGCACGCCCCCGCCGAGCGCCTTCGCCCAGCAGGAGATGTCGGGCTCGACGTTGTAGAGCTGCTGGGCCCCGCCCGGCGCGACGCGGAAGCCCGTGAACACCTCGTCGAAGATGACCAGCATGTCGTTCTGGTGCGCGATCTCGATGAGGCGCTTGAGATAGTCCGGGGCCGGCGGGATGATGCCGGAGTTCGCCATGATCGGTTCTAGGATCACACAGGCCAGCCGCTCGCGGTACCGGCGGACGATGCGTTCGAACGCGACGACCGAGTTGTACGGCGCGACCATGACGTAGTCGGTCACGCCCGGAGGGATCCCGGCGGAGTTCGGGAGGGGGCGGGGATACTCATCGAGGCCCGCAACGATCGGCGGCGCTTCCGCGCTGATGAGGGCGATGTCATGCTGTCCGTGGTAGTGGCCCTCGAACTTCAGGATGCAATCCTTTCCTGTGACCGCGCGCGCGATCCGGATCGCGTTCATGGTCGCGTCCGAGCCGCTCGTGCAGAACGCGACCCGCTCCGCGTTCGGGACGAGCTTCTGGAACAGCTTCGCGACCTCAATCTCGATCTCGCTCGGCGAGCCGAACTGCAGGCCGAGCTCGGCCTGCTCCTGGATCGCCTTGACCTGCGCCTCGGGGGCGTGACCGTTGATGAGGACCCCGTAGGAAAGCATGAAGTCGATGTACTCGTTGCCGTCCTCGTCCCAGATCCGCGAGCCCTTGCCTCGCGCGATGAACGGCGCGACCGGGTCGTAGGACGCCGTCCGGATGAGGGAGCTCGACCCGTTCGGGATGTGCTTCTTCGCCTCCTCGAACAGCTTCGCGCTCTTCTTCAGCTTGGGAATCAGCCGGGCGATCGATACCGGAATCGGGGGCGCCTCCTCCGTGGTCGGGGCAGCCTCCTTCGTCCCCTCTTTGGCCGATTCCTTGGCCGGCTCCTTCGCGGACTCCTTGGCCGCTTCTTTGGCCGACTCCTTAGGGGACTCCTTGGGCGACTCCTTCTTCTTCTCTTCGGCCGGCTCGCCGCCCGGCGAAGCTGGAGCGGAAGGGGTGGAAGGGGAAGGGGCCGCCGACCCTTCGGCGGTCAGCCGGGGAAGGTCGGAAGGGTCCCGTTCACGACCCTGAGGAGAGGGCTCGGCCTCAGGGGTCCGAGACGGCAACACCGGGGCGGGGTTCAGCTCCGCCATAAAGTACGATTTCCGGGCGTTTGTCGGACCCCGAGGGGGCTATATATAATTGGCTGGGCCCGAGATTACGGGGTACAACCCGCATTGCGTAACGAAAACCGCGTACTAACTAATCCTTGGACAGCGGAACCTGTGAATTTCTTGTCGCGATAGGACATAAACAAGGCGGAAATGGTTGGAAATCGCCTCCCGGGCCGTTAATTCGTCTTCCGAGGCAGGAGAGGGCCTTCGGGCGGCGTGATCGTCGTATCGACCCCTCGCTTCGCGAGACCGGCACGGAACGGAACGGGCGGGATGCACAGCTCCGGGGGCACGACGCCGACCTCGGTGACCTTTCCCTGGGCGATGAGCTCGGCGCCCACCGCACCCGCGATCCCTACGGCGTATTCGGTCACGGTGAGATGCCAGTCGGGGCGCGGGGGGAACCGGGCGATCGCGTGGCGTACGACCGGCTTGCCACCCTTCGTTCCGCGGACCTCGATATCGAAGACCTCCCAGTCGTTGACGGTGACGGTTTCGGGGACCCCGAGGAGCTTGCCGCGCTTGAGGAGGGCGAGCGTGAACTCCCGGGGCGTGACCTTCTGCCCCCGGACCTCGAGCGGCGTGTCGGAGGCCAGGCCGAGGAGCGCCATCGTGCGCAGAACCTCCATGCCGGGACCTCCCTCCTTCCACTCGCAGTGCGTGATCCCCTTCGAGCGGAGGCTCTCGGGCAGCGTCGCCGGCTCGGAGTGCAGCGTCCGGTAGACCCGGGTCCGTCCGACCGGGGGAGCGAAGTCGAACTCCTCCGCCCCGCTCATTGGCGGGTACTCCTTGTAAGCGCCGTGCTCGAAGACCTGCGCTGATAGGACCATCTCATCGAGGAAGGTGCTCGGGGACCAGGTGAAGTAGATCTCGGGTCCTCCGACCGTAAGGTCCCTCCAACCGTCCCGAATCACGAGCGATTCGACCCGGTCGAGGTCCTGGCAGGCCTGCATCGCGAGCACGTTCGAGACCCCCGGAACCTCCCCGAGGCCGGGAATGGCGAGCAGCTTGGCGCGCTTGAACGCGTCATTCATCTCGAGCTGACGGCGGGTCATGTGGAAGAGACCGCCGAAGTCGAGGTACGGAACGTGCGCTTCGAGCGCCGCCTCCATCACCGACAGGTTGAACTGATACTGGACGGCGTTCACGACCACGTCGGCCCCGCGGAGAAGCTTCGCGACCGCCGCCTTGTTCCCGGCGTCGATCTTCACCGCCGAGGCGCGCGATCCGGCGGCTTTCGCCGCCGCCTTGGCCAGCTCCACATCGAGGTCGGCCACGACGACCGAGTCGAACACCCCCCCCGTTGCGAGGTCGCGCACCGAACACTGTCCTGTCAGCCCTCCACCGCCCAGTACTACGGCTTTCATTGACACACTCCACCGGTCGATTGCCCGAGCCGGGTGGGCTATACGAACCTTCGGGTGTTCTCAGCCACGCCGTCCGGGCGGGGCGCGACGCCCGGGGGATTTAGCCCTGCTGGTCGGGGCCGGGGAGGGCGCTGACGGGGCTGGGCCGGGGGACGCCGGGCTCGCCGAGGTCCGGGTCAGCAGGTCCCGGAACGTCTCGAAGTGCCGCAGGAACGGGTCCGCCCTTCGCTGGTCCTCGAGCTCGCCGAGCGCGATCTCGAGCGTCGCTTTGGCCTTGGCGTCGCCCGTCGATGCCCGGATCAGGTAGACGCAGAGCACCTGGTAGTGCGGGAGAACGAACGCGTCGGTACGGGGCGTGCTCATATCGCCCTTGCGAGGCCGATAGATCCGCTCGACCGGGACCGTCTCCGCGACCACGCGGCGGTGCGAGAAGCCGAAGTACCGTCCGGGCCCCAAGATCCGGGTGACCTCGCGGATGTTGCCGTTCAGGTTGTTCGTGAGGCGGTCGCACTCGTGCCAGCACCAGAGGCCGAAGCCGTAGTCCCCCTCCTGGTACGCCTCCCACGCCTGCCCGTAGAGCCTTCGTTCCCGTTCCTCTTGGGGGAGCTCCGGGCCGATGGCGGCCTTCCAGTCGGAGATGAGCAGGTCGACCCGCATCGAGGGAGAGAACTCTTTGAGCGACGGAACGTCGTTCGAGGCGGGCATGCCTCCGCGAGAGCCGTGGGGGGTTAACCGATTGCTCCCCGGCTCGCCCCGCCAGCACGGAAGACGCAGGTTCCCTCCACCCACGTCTCCCGGACCGCCCTCGCACCGACCCGGAACGCCTCACCGAGGCTCGTAGCTTCGAGGAGGATGAGGTCGGCTTTCGAACCCATCTCCAAGGACCCGAGCGAAGACTCTCCGAGAGCCGCCCCGGCGTTGACCCCGTACAACCGCGTCGCCTCCTCGAACGCCAAGGCCTCTCGCGGCTCCGGGTTCGCCGACCGCCCGAGCTCGTCCCGCCGCTCGGTCGCGGCCCGGAGACCGCGCCAAGGGTCGGGGGGGTCATACGGCGCGTCGCTCGACCCCGCGAGCAGGTGCCCGGAGTCGGTGAGGGTCCGGAACGCGTAGGCCCAGCGCACGCGCTCGGCGCCGAGCCGGGCTGGGAGCCAGGAGTCGCTCCAGACGAACCCCGGCTGGACGACCAGGGCGGGCCGCACGGTTCCCAAGATGGTTAGGACCGGTGGAGGGGTCAACCCGACGTGTTCGATCCGAGCGGGGGCCCCCGTGCGTCGGACGTACGGTGCGAGCAGGTGGGCGGCTCGGATGACCGCGCGGTCCCCGATCGCATGCAGGGCGGGGGCGAGCCCGAGGTCGTGGGCGGCCGCCAACGCGCTCGAGAGCGTTTCGTCGGACTCGCGCGAGAGCCCGCTCCCGTCCGGGGCGTCGGCGTAGGGCTCTGAGAGCCAAGCGGTTCGGGGGCCGAATGCGCCGTCCGTGAACCCTTTCGCCCCGACCACCGCGAACCGACCGGGACGACCGACGGACGCGAGGTCCGGTCGGCGGAAGTCACCGATCGACCGGAGACTCAGATAGCTTCGGACCCGGATCGGGAGACAGTCTCGAGCGGCCAGCGACCGAAGCCCGGTGAGCCCCTCCGGGGAGACGTTCATCGTCGCGACGGTGGTCAGTCCGAACGAGGCGAGAAAGTCGAGGGCGCGAACCGTCCCCTCGGGGTCGCTGGGCGCCGCGGTGAGGGGGGCCACCCAGTGGAGGGCTTCCTCGTACAGGATGCCGTTGGTTTCCCCGTCCGCGGCCGTGCCGACTCGACCTCGGCGCTCGGCCGTCGACCGCGACCTGACCCCCGCCGCGGATAGGGCGAACGCGTTCGCCACCGCGGCATGTCCGCTCGCATGGTAGAGGACCAAGGCACGGTCGTCCACCGCCCGGTCGAGGTCCTGGTGAAGGGGCCAATGGCCGCCGAGGGAGCGGTCGAGGTCGAGACCCCGCCCGACGATCGGGCCGATGGGGTGGGCCATGGCCCATTCGCGGACCTTGCCTACGAGGTCGTCCAGGCCACGCACCTCGGTGAGGTCTAAGTCTTCGCGGAACCGGGCGAGATCGTCAAGGTGGAGATGGGCGTCGATGAGCCCCGGGAGCACGAGGCGACCCCCCAACGGGACGACCTCGGTTCCGGTCGGGGCCGACCGCCGGACCGCGTCGTCCGCCCCCACCGCCACGACGGTCCCTTGGTCCACGAGAACGGCTTCGGCGTACCGCCGACC
Organism: Thermoplasmata archaeon; assembly: GCA_052326485.1. Lineage (GTDB taxonomy): Archaea > Thermoplasmatota > Thermoplasmata > Lutacidiplasmatales > UBA184 > Lutacidiplasma. Next base: position 63,494 of record JBKQMS010000016.1, read on the forward strand.
GGTGAAGACCCGACCCCCGGTCCAAAGCCGCGCCTCGTTCATGGGTGGCCCGCCGCGGCCGAAGGAAGGCGGACGGGATGAAAGGGTTGGCCGCGGCGACGCTCCGCCCGATTAGACGTCCATGTACCGGTAGAACTCGTAGGGGTGGGGCCGCAGGTTGAGCTCGAGCTGCTCCTCGCGCTTGAGCTCGATGTACGTGTCGAGGAGCGACGCGGCGAACGCCGGCTTCAGGAAGTCCCGGTCCGACTCGAGGCAGTCGAGCGCCTCGCCGAGGGAGCCGGGAAGCTCCCGGACCTGGAGCTGCTTGCGCTTTGCCGGGGTGAGCTTGTAGATGTTCTCGTCCACGGGAGGGGGCGGCTCGATCTTCCGTCGGATCCCATCGAGGCCGGCGAGTGCGAGAGCGGCCTGGGTAAGGTAGATGTTGGCGGCCGAGTCAGGGGTCCGGTACTCGACCCGTTTCGCCGCGGGGCGTCCTTTGTGGTAGAACGGGATCCGGACGTTCGCCGAGCGGTTCGCCTTGCTCCAAGCGATGAACACCGGGGCCTCGTAGCCGGGAACGAGCCGCCGGTAGGAGTTCGTGATCGGGTTCGTGATCGCGCACATCGCCCGGGCGTGCTCGAGGAGACCGCCGACGTAGTACCGGCAGGTCTGGCTCACCTCGCCGTAGGCGTCGTTCGAGTCGAAGAACGCGTTCTTCCCCTTCGACCAGAGCGACTGGTTCACGTGCATGCCGATGCCGTTGTCGCCGTAGATCGGCTTCGGCATCAGGCAGGCGATCTTCCCGTGCCGGGCCGCGACGTTCCGGATGACGTAGCGAAGGTCCTGGATGTGGTCGGCCATCGGCACGAGCTCGTCGAAGCGGAGGTTGATCTCCGACTGGCTCGCGGTCGCGACCTCATGGTGGTGGGCGTCCAAGGTAAGATGGAAGTCGTCGGCGAGGATGTTGCACATCTCCGCGCGTAGAGGGAGCAGAGAGTCCTGCGGCGGTGTTCGGTGGTACCCTTCCTTGAAGCGGACCAATCCCGTGACGGGCCCTCCCTGCCACGGTGCCTCTGAGTGGCGGACGAGGTAGCCGGCGCCGGCCCACGCGTCCCGGACCCCGGCCGCGGACGGGAGGAGCTCGATCGAGTCGAAGACGAAGAACTCGACCTCGGGACCCCAGTAGGAGCGGTCGTATCCCGCGGCCGCGAGCACCTGTTCGGTCTTCCGGGCGACCCAGCGGGGGTCGTGGGCGTACGGCTCCTTCGAGCCCCCGATGCGAATGTCGCAGATGAACCGGGCCGTTCCCCCGGCCTCAGGGTTCCACGGGATGGTCGCGATCGTCGAGGGGTCGGGCACGAGGTTCATGTCCGAGTCGTAGATCTCCCGGAACCCGCGGACCGAGGAGCCGTCCAGCTTGGGTATTCCCGCCTCGAAGGACTCCTCGTCCAACGTCGCCGTCGGGACGTCGACCTGGTTGAAACCACCAAAGACGTCCGTGTAGAACAGCTGCACCCACCGAACCTTCTCGGCCTTCAGCTTCGCGAGGGTCGCCGTCGCGCTCGACCCGGACTTGACACCACGTTGAGGGGCCACTCACTTACCTCCACGAATGGGAACGAAATCCGCTACATCAAGATTCTTCCCAAGAGAATGGACGTTCATCCGTATTCGTTGGATACATCTATATTTCTGACCTACATCTTGAAGCAGTATGCGCCGAACGTCCATTCTGGACGAGCTCGACCGGGCCATTCTCGAGGAGCTCAACGTGGACGCCCGGCGCAGCCACCGCGAGATCGCGCATCGGCTCGAGGTCTCCCCGACCACGGTGAGCGCCCGGGTGGCCCGGTTGGAGAGCCAAGGCGTGATCCGCGGCTACGTCCCGGTGTTGGACGACGAGCAGCTCGGCTATGACCTGTGGGCCGCGATCGGCATCCGAATCTCGAAAGGGCGGCTCCGCGAGGTGGAGGAGCGCCTGGCCCGGGACGCCCGGGCGTACGCGATCTATGATGTGACGGGGGAGAACGATGCCCTCCTGATCGGACGGTTCCGCGACCGTCGCGACCTCGACCGGTTCGTGAAGCACGCCCTCCAGGACCCGTACGTCGAACGGACGAACACCCAGGTGGTCCTGAACCGGGTCAAGGAGGACCGCCGGGTGCCGGTCTCCCGCCGCACGGTCGACAGCGAGCTCCCGACCTAGGTGAGCGCGCCCCGGCTCCCCTTCCGTGAGCAACGCCTAAGAGGGGCTGTCCCCCCATACGGACCGAGGAACACCCATGGAATGGGGAATGGCGAACCGAATGCACCGGATGTTCTCACCGGTGAGCGGAAACGCGGTGATGGTCGCGGTCGACCACGGCTACTTCATGGGGCCGACGCGCCGTCTCGAGAACGCGCGGGCGACCATCGCACCGCTGCTCCCGTACGCGGACGCGCTCGGGGTCACCCGGGGGGTCCTCCGCCACGCCATCGACCCGACGGCGACCACGCCGATCCTCCTGCGCGTATCGGGCGGGGTGACGGTCCTCAAGGAGGACCTCTCCCACGAGGAGATCATCACCTCGATGGAGGACGCGGCCCGTCTCAACGTCTGCGCGGTCGCGCTGAGCGTCTTCGTCGGAGCTCCGCACGAGCACGAGTCCCTGCTCCATCTTTCCCAGCTGATCGACGCCGGCGAGGCCTGCGGAATCCCCGTAATGGCCATCACTGCGGTGGGGAAGGAGCTCGAGAAGCGCGACGCGCGCTACCTCGCGCTCGCTTGCCGGGTCTCCTCCGAGCTCGGGGCCCGCATGGTCAAGACCTACTACTGCGACAACTTCGAGAAGGTCGTGGAGGGTTGCCCGGTCCCGGTCGTCTGCGCGGGCGGCCCGAAGCTGGACACGGACCGCGCGGCGCTCGAGCTCGCGTACGGCGCGATCCAAGCGGGGGCCCACGGGCTCGACATGGGTCGGAACATCTGGCAGTCGGACCATCCCGTCGCGATGCTGAAGGGACTCCGGGCGATCGTCCACGAGAAGGCGACCGTGAAAGAGGCGCTTGACATCCTCGAAGCGGCGAAGAAGGCGGTCCCGGTCGTTCCGAAGCGGGCCGCCCCGACCTGACCGGTCGGCGGACGCTTCTCCTCGGAAGCATCTTAAGGCCGACCTCGTTCGGCCCCGCCGCGCGGGGATTGCCAAGCTTGGCCAAAGGCGCCAGATTCAGGGTCTGGTCCCGTAGGGGTTCGTGGGTTCAAATCCCTCTCCCCGCACCGGAACATCGCGTGCCCTCCGGCATGCTACCGGGGCACAGCCTCCGGAAGGCCAGGGCATTGCCCCTCGCCGGCCAACCTGGCCCGGACCGGGGGGCGCCACCGGCTCCCTAAATAGCGGAGCGGGGTCCGACCGACGATGGCGGCACGCCACCGACCTGTGGCACGACGGCCTCCGGCTCGGCTCCGGGTCCCGCCGGAGCTCCGCATCGAAGCGCCGACCCCACGGGTCATCCGGGTCGACCTCGTCGAGGACCCCCACGCCCACATCGTCTGCCGCGCCTGCGGTCGGATTCAGTCCGTCGAGCTCACCGAGCTCGACCGACACTTCCTGACCGAGCTCGCCGGCCATCACCCCGATGGATGGAGTGTCGACGGGATTGCCTTCTCCTTGATGGGAGCCTGCCGACGGTGCCGCGAAGGCCCTTCACCGTGAACCTCTCGCCAAGCGACCCCGGGATGGGATGACCGGCTTCTTCACCTCGCCTCGTATCGCCTGGGGACCGGGCGCGGTAGAGCAGCTCAGCGGCCTCGGCGCACGTCGCGCCTTCCTCGTGGTAGACCCGACGGTCGCCGCCCACCTCGGTCACCAGCGGATCGTGGAGGAACTTGAGAAATCCGCGACCGTCGTCGAGGTCTTCGAGGCGGGCCCGGAGATCGACCGCCTGGATTCGGTCGGGGAACTCGCGAAACGGATGGCCAACTTCAGTCCCGACTGGGTGGTCGCCGTCGGAGGGGGCCGCACGCTGGATAGCGCCAAAGCCGCTCGCCTCGTCTTCGAGCGGCCCGACCTCTCGCTCTCGGCACCCACCCCCGTGTTCGAGCTTCCCGACCCGCCCCGGTGCCGTCTCGTGGCCGTCCCGACCACGAGCGGGAGCGGCAGCGAGGCCAGCTGGAGCGCCGACCTCCGTTCCGAGGAGGGCGAACCGGTCGAGCTCGCGCATCGCGGCCTAGTCCCCGACTGGGCGATCGTCGACGTCGGTTTCGCGGAGGCGCTCTCGAGCGACCTCGTCCGCGATGGAGGGTTCGAAGCCCTCGCGCAGGCTATCGAGGCGTACCTTTCGGCGTGGGCGAACCCGTTCTCGGACGCGCTCGCGCTCTCCGTCGCCCGTACGGTCTTCGAGCGATTGCCGCACGCGCTCAAGTGGAGCGACGACCCGGACGCGAAGGAGGCCGTGCATTACGCCGCCACCCTCGCCGGGCTCGCGGCCTCGAACGCCCAGCGAGGCGTCGGGCACGCGCTCGCGCGCGCGCTGGTCCGGCCCACCGGAGTTCCCTACGGACGGCTGCTCGGGATGCTGCTGCCTCACGTGCTCGAGTTCGATCGACCGTCCGCCCGGGACCGGGTCGAAACACTGGCCATGGTGGTTCGCTCGGCGGACGACCGGTCGTCGGTGCCCCTCGGGACGCGCGTGCTCCGCCTGCTCGAGGCGCTCCGGGCCCCCGGGTCGCTATCGGTCGCAGGGGTCGACCGTTCGCGCCTCGACGCCGCCCGCTCTACAATCGTCGCGGAAACCCTCCGCTCACCGGCCGTGCTCGCGAACCCCAGGGTCCCCGGGCCCCGGGACATCGAGTCCCTTCTCGATCAGGCATGGGAGCGTCCCGGCTCCGCGCCGTAGCCGATTCCCGGTCGCAAGACCCGATTTCCGGCGCTACGGGGTTTCCATAGTCGCCCACTAAATATCCGTAAACGTCGGTAGTTCGTGCCATCGGGGCCTGCCCCACCGGAGCCGGAATCTCCCGGAACCTCTTCCGACCCCCGGCGGATTCTCACCGCGCTCGACTCCGCGCGCATCCAACGGTTCCACTTCCGGACCATCGTCGTTTCGGGGATGGGCTTCTTCACCGACGCCTACGACCTCTTCGTCATCTCGCTCGTGCTCCCGATCCTGGTCGCGCTGGCCCCCGGCGGCGCGATCGGAAAGACGGAGCTCGCGTTCCTCGGGTCGGCGGCGCTCATGGGGGCTGCCGTTGGCCAGGTGCTCTTCGGCTGGTTGGGCGACCGATTCGGCCGTCGAAAGGTCTACGGGGTCACCCTGGCCGTGATGGCGATCGCGGCCGTCGGCAGCGCGCTCAGCGTGCCAGTCGCGGGACTCTCCACGGTCACGGTGTTGATCCTCTGGCGGTTCGCTCTCGGGGTCGGGGTCGGGGGCGACTACCCGCTCAGCGCCACCATCATGAGCGAGTACTCGAACGTCCGGAACCGAGGCCGCCTCGTCGCGAGCGTCTTCGCGATGCAGGGATTCGGCCTCCTCGCGGGCGCCGGGACGAGCCTAGCTGTCGTGTTCCTCGCCCCGAACCTCGACGTGGCGTGGCGGCTGATCCTCGGTTTCGGCGCCGTCCCGGCGCTCTTCACGATCTACTATCGGCTCCGGCTCCCGGAATCGCCCCGGTTCAGCCTCGCCCGAGGGGCGGTCGGCGAGGCCGCGCGCACCGTCGGGTCGATCACGGGGGTCGCGGTGGCCTCCGGGGGGACCGCGCGCCCCGCCAGGGTCCCGTTCCGCCAGATCCTCCGCACCTACGGCCTTCTGATCTTCGGGACGGCCTCGACGTGGTTTCTTCTCGACATCGCGTTCTACTCAACGAACATCTTCAACCCGCTCATCCTGAAACAGATCGGGTTCGCGAACGCGTCGTCATTCCCTCCCCTCCAGCAGGTACGACTCCTCGCGACCGGAAACGTCCTGATCGCGCTCGTTGCCTCCGTCCCCGGCTACTGGGTGGCGGTGGCGCTCATCGACCGGGTCGGACGACGTCCACTCCAGTACATCGGGTTCGGGGTGATGACGGCCGCGTTCCTCACGCTCTCGCTCGGATGGGGCACCCTCGTCGGGATCCTCCCCGCCTTCCTGGCCATCTACGGTCTCACGTTCTTCTTCGCGAACTTCGGTCCCAACACGACGACGTTCGTGTACCCGAGCGAGGTCTTCCCGACGTCCTTCCGGACGACCGGGCACGGCATCGCGGCCGCGTCCGGGAAGATCGGGGCCGTTCTCGCGGTCTTCGTCTTCGCGAACTTCTATGCGGCCTACGGCCTCCCGTGGTTCTTTGGCGTGCTCGCCGGGGTTTCGTTCCTCGGGTTCCTCCTCACGTTAGCCCTGCTTCCCGAGACGTCGCAACGCTCCTTAGAGGACGTCTCGGGCGAGGACGAGCTGGCCGTCCTTGTTCGGAGGTTCTCGACGTACCTGCGTTCGCTCTCCCTGACCGCGGAGCAGGCCGCGCTCGCGCTGCGGGAGCTGCTCGCCGACCCGACGACCGACCGAGATGCGAAGGTAGCTCGGATCCAGGCGATCGAGCACGCGGCCGACGAAGAGGTCCACCGGATCTGGGTCGAGCTGAACAATCGACGTCTGAGCTCGGAGGTCCGCGCCGAGGTCGGACACCTCGCGAGCGCGCTCGACGACATCGTCGATGGGATCGAGTCGGTCGCGAACCGGGTGCGGACCTACCAGCTCGTCCAGGGCCGGCCCGAGCTTCGGCGGTTCGCGGACATCGTCGTCGAGTCCGTGAAGTACGTCAGCAACGGGATCCTGGGGCTGGACGAGCTCTATCGGGGGTCCGCGACGAACCTCAACCGCTCGATCGTCGAGGTCAACCGGCTCGAGAACGAGGCCGACGACCTGCTCCGCGACCTCCTCGACAAGCTGTTCGCGGAGCGGGACCCCATCGAGATCCTGAAGTGGAAGGATTTCTACGAGCGGCTCGAGGTCATCACCGACCGCTGCGAGGACGTGACGGACGTCTTCCAGGACCTCGAGGTCCGTTACGCGCCCGGCGCGGCCTGAGCGACGGTCTTCCCTGAGGCCGACGCGACCGACGGGTCGGGCCGCGGCGACTCGACCGCGCGGTTGATCGCGATCTCCGCGAGGTCGCTCGCGTAGAACGCGCTCCGCTCGAGGCTCTCGAGCACGTAGGCGAGCCCCACCGCGAGACGGCCCTTCTTCAACGTGAGCTCGTGGAGGATGCTGTCCCGCTCTTCGGTGACCTGGTGGGCGGCGTCGATCACCTCGTTCGCCTTCGCGATATCGCGCGAATCGAGGCAGTCGAGGGCGTCGGCGAGGGCGGTCGCGGCGGTGGTCGCCATGCGGTCGAGCTCGCCGACGAGCCGTTCGGGGGTCCGCTCGCGTCCCAGGATCGTGACGGTCTCGGCGATCCGGACCGCGTGGTCGGCGATCCGCTCGAGCGTGCGCGACGCGAGCAGGTACGTCGAGCATTCGGGCAGCGTCAGGTCGACCGTCGCGAGGATCCGCGCGTCCCTTAGCGCGCTCGTCACCTGCTTTTCGAGAAACCAGTGGAGGCGGTCGACCTCCCAGTCGCGCTCGATCACGTCGCGGGCGATCGCCGCGTCGCGCGACCGGAACGCGGTCATCGCGTCCGTCTGCATGGCGCGAACCATCTGGTGCATCCGTCGTATGATGGACGGGATCGGCAGCGGGTTCTGGCCGACGACGTCCTGGAGGATCACCGACTCCGCGGTCTCCTCGAGGATCTCGGGACCGATCATCCGCTGGGCGAAACTGCGGATCACCTCGCGGGTCCGGGCCCCCATCCGGCCGGGTGTGCGGACATCGAGGAGCGGGTAGCCGGCGATGTACTCGCCGATCAGCCGTCGGAAGAGGTGCTCCTCGTTCATGTCGTTCCGCACGTCGACCACCCTTCGCTCCATCTCGGAGGGGTTCGCGGATTCCGCGTAGACCGTGAGCGACCCGTCCGCGCGCGGCGTGAAGAACAGCACGTCCCCCGGTCCGAGCCCTCGAGAGGTCACCCAGTTCTTCGGCAGCGAGATGATGAACGTCGACCCGCCCGTCTTTTGGATACGTCGCCCGTGAAACCCGCCACTGCTACGCATTGATGGTAGTTGGGCGGAGTCACCATTCTCTATATAGCCTCGGTCGAACCACCGGCCTTGGCGGCCGAACTCCGGGCCGTCGTCCGGCTGCGGCGCGGACCCTAAATACGTGGGGCGCGGGTGCCGAGCGGTCGCTCAGCATGGTCAGGGAGCCAGACCGTTCTTTCTCGTTCCGAGGGCGACCCCGTTCGGCTCGGGACGGAGAGACCCTCCTCTCCGCCCTCTCGACCGACCGCATTCCTCTCCTTCATCGGTCGATCCAGTACCATCGGCCCCAGGGACCTCTCTGCGGGATTGGCCACTGCACCGGCTGCCTCGTCCGGGTCAACGGCCGCCCCAACGTGCGGGCCTGCCGATACGAGCCGGCCCCGGGAGACTCGATCACGACCGAGAACGCCTGGCCCTCGCCGACCTGGGACCTCCTCGGAGCGATCGGCCTCATCAAGCCCGGGGGCGTCGACAGCTTGCATGGGCTGAGGCGGCCGGCGTTGGCCACTCGACTCTACCAACGATTCGTCCGAAGGCTCGCCGGCACCGGAGCGCCCCCTACGGAAGCCGGTTCCCGGGCGCTCTCGGCCCCGTCGGTCGAGCGCACCCCGGAAGTGGTGGTCATCGGCGCGGGCAGAGCGGGCCGCGCGGTGGCCGCGTCGCTCGTCGCCCGCGGGGTCCGACCGGTCGTCCTCGAGCGGGGACTCCACCCACCTCCCATGGCCGGCGCGGAGCTCCTCGGGGCAACGACCGCCGTGTTCCTCCCGCCTCCGGTGGAGGTGGGGGAGCGGCGGTTCACCCTCCTCGCATTCCGCGAGCCGGCGCAGGGCGTTCGCATCGACGCGCGGTCGGTCGTGATCGCGACGGGCGGCTACGATGCTTCGCTGTTGTTCGGCGGAAATGACCGGCCCGGCGTCGTCACCGCCGACGCGGCCTTGTCGCTCGTGGCTCCGTCGCGTCCTCCCCCGTTCCATCAGGCCGTGGTCGTGGGCGGGGGCCGCCGCGCCGCGGAAGTGCTCGAGGCCTGCGGTGACGCGGTCGAGGCGGTCGTAGCGCCCGGAGAGATCCGCCCCGATGTCGTCCGGGCCGCGAGCGACCGAGGCATTCTGCTGTACCCGCGCTCTCTCTTGCTCCGGGCCGCTGGGCGCAAGCACGTCCGCTCGGTTCGTCTCCGCGCTCGAAGCGGCGGAACGAAGACCACCATCGCCTGCGACGCGGTGATCCTCGCGCACCGGAGGGTCCCGCACGCCCAACTGTTCTTCCAAGTCGGAACGACGATGGATTGGCGGTCGGACGTCGGGGCGTACGCGCCGACGGTGAGCGCGAACGGGGCCACGAGCGTCCCCGGTCTCTTCGCCGCCGGGTCCGTGGCCGGTGTCTCGCCCTCCGAGTTCGCCCTCCACGCAGAGATCGTCACCGACTCGGTCGTTCGAGGGGCCGGACCGGCCGGACCCGCGCCTTCCCCTCCTACGGGGGAGACCACCACTGAGCTCCTAGGGTACTACCGCGAACTCCTGCGCGTTCCTGGCCACGGGCGTTGGGTGGCCTGCCCTTGCGTGGACGTGCTGGTCGGGGAGGTCGAGCGAGCGGTCCGCTCGGGATACCGCGGCATCGAGGTCGTCAAGCGGTACTCGAGTCTCGGCTCAGGGATCTGCCAGGGCCGCTACTGCCTCCCGGATGCGCTCCTCCTGCTCTCGATCCTGGAGGGGCGAACGCCTCCGGAAGTGGGGTACATCACCCAACGGCCCCCTGTCGTGCCTACTCCCCTCGCCGCGCTCGCCTCCCTGTCGGCCCGTTCGGCCGTCGAAGGGGTGCCCCCATGACGTTCGTCCGGGACTCCTACCGCACGGTCGTGGTCGGAGCCGGGATCGTGGGACTCTTCACGGCCTACCATCTCGCCCGGGCCGGCGGCGGACCGGTCCTCGTCGTCGACCGGGGTTTCCTCTCGAGCGGGGCGTCCGGCCGCAACGGCGGCGGGGTCCGTCAGCAGTGGGAGACCCGGGGAACGATCCGGCTCGCCCGCGAGTCGGTGCAGGCGTACCGCCGCTTCGGTCTCGAGTTCGGATTCAACATCTGGTTCCGGCAATCCGGTTACCTGTTCCTCGCCGAGAACGACGCCGAGCTCAGCCGCTTGAGGAACGTGCACACGCTCGTCGCCTCCGAAGGGCTCCCCTCCCGAGTCCTCGACGCAGACGGCGTCGCGCAGCTCGTCGACGGAATCGCTCCCGGCGCCGCAGTGGGGGGCACGTACCTCGAGAGCGATGGGACGCTCTACCCGTTCCCCGCGCTCTGGGGCGTCTACGAGGCGGTACGCTCGCTCGGCGTCGAGGTCGCACTCGGCGTCGAGGTTCTCGGGGTCGAGGCTCGGGACGGCCGGGTCGCCGGGGTCCTCACCTCGAAAGGCCCGGTCGCGACGTCGACGGTCGTGAATGCGGCCGGGGGCTGGTCGGGCGACCTCTCGCGCCGGGCGGGGCTCGAGGTCCCGAACGTCGCCACGCGCCACGAGATCCTGGCGACCGAGGCGCTGAAGCCGTTTCTCGACCCGATGGTCGTCCGCGTCTCGGACGGGCTCTACTTCAGCCAGTCGATGCGGGGGGAGGTCATCGGGGGGCTGGCCCTCCCTCACCGTACGGGATCGTCCGGAGGCCTTCGAAGCTCGCCGACGTTCCTTACCGCCATGGCGCGCGCGCTCGTGGGCCTGCTTCCGCGGCTGGGCTCCGTCGGTGTGCTGCGCGCCTGGTCCGGGCTCTACGACGACACCCCGGACGGGTTCCCGGTGATCGGCGAGGACCCTCGCCTTCCCGGCTTCGTCCACGGGAACGGCCTCGGAGGTCACGGGTTCATGCTCGCCCCGGCGACCTCGCGGCGCATCGCCCTCGCCGCCCTCGGCCAGCCGACCGACCTCGACCCCGCCCAGTTCTCGCCGAAGAGGTTCCTCGCCCCGAGCCCCGCAGCGGCCGTCGAGCGCCTCCAGCTCGGATAGTCGCCGCTCTCCTCCGCTACGCTCTTGAGCGCGCGGCCCGCTCCCGTTTCCGTGATCGGACAGTTCCCGTGGGACCCGTTCCCTCCCTCGGGGGAACCCGACCCGAAGGGTCCGGACCCGGTCCACACGATCGCGTTCCGGGCGGCCGTCACGTCCGCGGACGCCTACCACTCGGTGCGGCTCGCGCTCCGTCGTGAGTCAGGTTCGTTGCGGGTCGGCAATCGGTTCGTGACGGACGGACGCTACCGGCAGGTCGCGTTCCTTGCGTTCGGGAACGCGGCGAACTCGATGGCGCTCGCCGCGCTACACGTGATCGGCGACCGATTGACCCAAGGGTTCCTCGCAGGGCCGGAGCCGGTCGTCCCCGAGATCCCGTTCCGCGGGATCCAGGTCCCGCCCGGTTGGGGCGGGGCGCCCGAGGCCGGGGAGGTGATTGCCGCGGCGACCGAGCTCGCCGGTGGCCTCTCCGAACAGGACCTTCTGCTGGTGCTCCTATCGGGGGGCGCGGTGCGCGGCCTCACCCTCCCGCCGCGCGGGATGGGAGAGGATGAGTTCGGGGCGTTCCTTCGAGACGCTCACGGACGAGGGGCCACCGGCGCTGAGGTCGGGCTCCTGAGCCGGGTGCTCGGAGAAGGCGCCGTCGCCGGCCGCCTCGCGAACGCGATCCTGCGCGCGGACACGGCGACCCTGATCGTCGACCGAGGCGACGGACCGAGAGTGCTCGGCGGTGGCCCGGTCTACCCCCTGGGACCGACCGAACGGGGAGAATGTCGGGAGCTGGTGGCGCGCCTCGGACTTACCGACGCGCTTCCGCCGCCGATCCGGGAGTCGCTCGGGACCGGGGATGCCCCTGGGGTCGCGCTCCCGGACCGGATCGCCCGTCCCGTGGTCGTGGCCAGTCCGGGGGACGCGCTCAAGTCCGCGGCCGACGCGGTCTTCGAGAAGGGATGGACCAGCCGGCTCGCCTTCCTTTCGCTTCGGGAGACGCCGTCCACGGCCGCCGTGCGATTCCTCGGCCGCGCGGAGGAGCTCTACGTCGCCGAGGGACTCACGACCGACAGCCGGACGAAGGGCGTCGGCGCGTTCGCGATGACGACCCTCGGGGTTCCCGAAGGGGTGGACGAGGGTCCGGCGTTCGGCGAGTTCGTGACCGCGGCCCGGACGAATCTTCACCGACGCGAGATGAGCGTGGGCCTCTTCCGGACCGCCGGCGCGATCGGCGCCCCTGAGTTCCCGGCCGGCGCCGTCGTCGGTGCCGCGACCGACCCGGATTCCCGAGTCCGCCCCGACCGGGCACGGGTGGTCGCGATGCGACGGGGGATCACGGATGTGGGGATGCTCGCGGTCGCCCTCTTTCCGACCCCGACGGTCGCCCGAGGCCGGGCGGCCGGGTCGGACTAACGGCTCCCGGAACCCTCGCGGCGCTCGGCGCTCGCGTCCGCTTCTTGGAAATGCCGCTTGAGCGCCATGTACTCTGCGAACGAGATCTCCCGACGGGCGCGCACGGCTCCCGCTTGCTTCAACGAGTCGATCTGGTATCGACGTAATAGCTCGGGGACGGGACGGGAGCCTTCGTCCGCGCGTCCCACTACTATGGGGACCGCCGCGATGGGTGCGTCGAACCTCCGCTCCAGAGCCGGAGCAGGGGGTTCGGCCGGCGCGGGAGGGGCACCGAGGTATTCGACCAGACGGCCATGCTCCCCCGGGGTGAGCTCGCCTTCGCCGAGGAGGAGGTCGACGAGCTCGCGCTGGCGCGGTCGGTAGGTCTCGACCAGCTCGGTCAGGTCACGGTCGGGCCGCGCGGCCGGGGCCGCGGCGAGCGGAGGGCCGACGAGACCGTCGAGGTCGGCGCGGAGGTCGTCGAACGCGCGGGCGAGCTCCGAGTGGTCCGGGCCGGACCCGTCGGGGGGAAGCTCGAACTTGGCCGAGAGCCGCACCGTCCCGCCGGACGGGTCGTCGGGGCGGAGCGGTCGCACGACCGTGAGCTCGATCTCGCGACGACGCACGGTCACGGCGCCCGACGGGCGAGCGCGGAGAAAAGGTACGTCGAGCCGCGGAGACGTGCCCGGAGCGGTCTTAAGTTACCACCATTCACTTGCTATCACACAGTAACTATATGAGGGTCCGCGGGTCTACGCTGCCGAGGCGAGACCGATGGAGACCCAAACCTCCCGACGTGCCCATCCCGTTCATCCGGCGACCAGCGACGCGTGCGACTCGCCTGACCCGAGGCACCTGTGCCCGGTCCTGGCGGCCGTGGGCGTCATCGGGACGGAGTGGCGTCTCGCGATCGTGCATCGCCTGCTCGAAGGGCCGCAGCGGTTCAGCGAGATCCTGAAGTCGAACTCTCGGCTGAACGCGAAGACCTTGAGCGCGACGTTGAAGTTCCTCGAAGGCCAGGGTGTCGTGCAGCGCACCGTCGTCAGCACTCGGCCGTTCTCGGTCGTCTACTCGCTCACCGAGATGGGCCTCGGCCTCGCGCCCGCCGCGCGTGAGCTGCGGGCTTGGGGCGAGCGCTGGCTCCTCCCCCGGGTCGCGCAGACGAACCGGGCCGCCGCGGCGTCCGCGCGCCGGCCTCCGGCGATCCAGGGAGAGCTCCCTCGGATCGTGATCGCCGAGCCGGAGAGCCACCGGTCCCGATAGGCCGACGCAACGGCTCGCTCTCGAGCCGTTTCACGACCCCCCGTCCGCGGCTCAAATACCCCGGGCGACCCTCGTTAGATTGCAACCACCCCGGAAAGGTCCTTCCATATCGCCGCAAGGGGACAGCACCGTGTCCCAGGCGTGCGAGGGACCTTTCCAAAATCTTTCTTCTCAATCTCGAAGCCGGTGCCCTCGACGGTGCCGAGAGGAAGTCTCTTGTCCACCTAGGTGCTCGTCGGTCCGATGGCGGCTTCCGAGGAGCCGACCCCCTTCTGCCCGCACTGCAAACATCGCATCGACCCCAAGACCGACATCCTCTGGGACCACACGCCCATGGTCGCGATGGGAGGGGTCACGATCACCTACTGCGGGTGGTGCGGAGCCATCCTGGGCAGCGCCTCGCACCAGACCTTCCTCAAGAAACGCCGGGGCTGAGCCCGAGGGACCCTCGCCCCCTTCCCAATGGCGGTCCTCCAAAGGAGGTCCGTGCTCCCCCTAGGTCGGGGATCCGACCGTTCGTCGGGAGCGCGGCGGTCCGGTCGACCGTGATGGTAGCTCTCGGTCGACGGCGTCCCGCTCTATGGGGGACTTCCGAGAAGCATCGTCTCTCGGCCGAGGGAACCGCCGACCTCGGCGATCCGGGCCAGGTCGCTACTATCGACCGTGGTCTCGACAGTGTCATAACCGAGGGCCTTCGCTCGGCGAACGCACGAACGCAGCAGATCGGGCAACTCCGAGGCGTCCGGGGCCCAGGCGTACAGCGACACGCTCGTCTCCCGGCGGGCGGACTGGCACAGACGATAGTACGCCCTCTGCGACGGTATCGCCCCCTCCTCTTGCTGGAGGCGGTCCGCGAGGCTCGGAACAGACCACTGCGACCGGACCCAGTTCGCGAAGCTGGTCTGGAATCGCCCCAGGACGTGGTCGAGCGGTTCCAGGGGAGCAAACGACAGAATCGGGCCGGGAAGGATCTCGAAGGTCCCTTCCGTGCCGGCGACCTCCACGGGGAGGCTGAGCTCCTGTTGACGCGCGAGAACGTTCACGAGACCGCACTTGCGGTAGAACTCGACCGCGGTCGCCTCCGGGTTCGTCGTTAGCGTCACGCAACCGGCGTCCTTGGCCCGCCGTCGTGCGTCGAGGACCAACGCACGCCCGGCGCCTTTCCTTTGGAAGCCGCGCTCGACGTTGAGAACGTCCATGTGGGCCGTCCTTCCCCACCGACGGTCCGGACCCACGACCACCTCCATCTCTCCCACCACTCGGTCACCCTCGATGGCGACCAACGGCCATTGGCCACTCGCGAGGACTCCCCGGAGGTGCGCGGAGCACCCCTCGAGGTCCATCCACGGTCCGCCGTGGAGGAACCGCTCGAAGAGGCTCAGGTCCTCGTACTTCGACGGAACCTGAGAACCGTCCGGAAGCGTCCGGTACCACGAGTCGACCTCCGACCGGTAGACCTGGCAGATCCCGGGCGCGTCTCGTTCGGTCGCGGCGCGAACGTAGGTCATGGGCTCGGTCCGTCCACCGTGGATGGAGCCCCGTCGCGTTACAACTCTTTGGGCCGAAGCGCGGGGTCATCACTGTTCATCGTTCGCCGGCCCGTGAATCGACCTTATCCCCGAACGCGATCGCGGCGCGACCCCCTATGGCATCGCGCGTCGCCCCCTCCGCCTCACTCCGTGCTCGAACCCACGGTCCCCGCACGGACTCTGACGGACCCCGATGTGCCTCGCCGACATCCCCGAGCCGAGCGGGCCCCGAGCTCCGAGACCGCGTGCGCGGTCTCCCGCTCCGTGAACCGTTCTCAGCTCTAACGGCCCAGTGACCGGCGTCGCCCCGAAGGACGAGGGGTCCTTCGAGGACGCCTCCCGCGAGCGGACGCCCGGCCGGACGCGCCGGGAATCCTGAGCGAGGGTCGGAACGCCGGTCCCGAGCCCCTTCCCGGCCATCCGCCGGAACGCGCCCCCCCCAGCCCCACGGCGCTCCGGCCGAAGGGCGGGTCCTGGGGAGAGCGTTCCCGAACCCTCTCGTCCGAGGGTCTCCCCGCGCACGGCTCTGTCCCGCCCGGGACCCGCGGGAGGGGCGGAGGAGTTTTGAAAACCTTGAATGCCGAACAGATCGTCGTAACGTCTGCCGAACCCCTTCCGAGCCTACCCCTTCCTGAACGCCCGGCCCCCCGGGTGCGCAAGGTCGGAGAGCTCCGGCTCCCGATTGCCGGGCCGTACCGTCCCCGCGCGCGCCTCTACCGCTACCCGGACGGACGGCTCCTCTGGCTCGTCCGCCTCTGGGAGGTCGACCGGGTCGTGCCGCATCTCGTCTCCACCGCGGTGCTGCGCGAGTTCGCGCGCGAGAACGGCCTCGCTCGATTGCGCGCCGATGTTGACGCCCTGGTGGAACGGGCGACGTCCGGCCACCGACCGTGAACCCGATCGATACGGTCACCGTCGTCTGTCACGGGGCTCCCTCTCAGCGACGACAGTGGTTCGGGGAGCTCGCCCGCCTCATCGCCTCGGCCCCGTCCCCTGCCGCCGCCCTGTTCGAGAGTTCGCTCGACCGCTCGCTTCCGCGCGTGACCGTGCGACCCACGGAGATCGTTGACGTTCTCCGAAGGAGCCTCGTCGGTGCCTCCGTTCGTGTCGAGGAGCGGCTGGCTCCGGCACCGACCCCTCCCGCCCAGCTCCGGTACGAGCGCGTGGGGTGCGTCGTGCGGGTAGGAGAGGGTCGATACCTTCCCTCCGGCGACGCGAAGGCGACCATCGACCGTGTGGGGATCGCCTCGGGGGTCGCTCCCGAGAGCTGGCTCGGCCTCCAGACGTTCTGGCTGCCGGCCCGGCACGGCACCCTCTGGTTGGCTCGCCGGTTTCGGTTCGCGACCGGGTCGGACGACGAGCTCAGCCGCCGGTTCCGCGCTCTCGGGACCACGGTGGCGGCCGAATGGAGTCTCAGGGTGGGACTGCCGGCGACGTTCCGGCCCGGCGGCCTAGGGTCCCGGCGGGATTGGAGGCGCGGCGGCCTCGGGACGGTGCCGCCCGACGGCTGGTTCGAGCGGCCGGCCGACATTGCGGCGCGGTCGGCCCTCTCGCTCGAACCGACGGACGTGTCTCCGACGGAGCGACCGGTGGAGACTCCGGCCATCGTCCTCGGGGCATCCGGCGCCGGGAAGACGACGTACTTGGCCCGTTGGGCCGCCCAGGTCGTGCGCCAAGGTGGCGCTCTCCTTGTGGTCGACCTGCACGGGGACCTCGCTCCGGCTATCCTCGGACGGCTTCCGCCGGAGTCCCGGCGCCGAGTGGTGGCGATCGACGCGACCCTTCCGCCCGTACCGGGCATCGCGGCGCTCGCGCAGGAGGGTTCTCGGGACCGGGCCGCGGCGCACCTAGTCGCTGCGCTGAAACGGTTGAGCCCGGACGGGACCGACCTATACTGGGGGTTCCGGCTCGAGAGGGTCTTCGACACCTTCGCCCGCCTCGCGCTCGAGACCGGAGGGTCCCTCACCGACCTGTACGACCTTCTGACGAACCCCGACCGAAGGGACGCGGCCCGTCTCGCGACCCGGTCGGTCGAGCTCGCGAGGTTCCTCGACGAGCTCTCCCCGGTGGTGCGCCGGAATCCCGAGTTCCTCTGGTCGGCCGCGACCCGCCTTTCGAAGGTAGTCCTCATGCCGGCCCTGCGGGAGCTACTGGCGCCGGAGGAGGGGGGCCTGCCGGTGGAGGCGTTGCTCACCGGGGGACGTTCGCTCCTCCTCCGGTTGCCGTTCGCGAGCTTGGGACCGGAGGCGGCGGCGTTCGCGGCGACGCTCGTGCTCGGACGGACCTACTTGGGGATCGCCGCGACCGCAGAGCGACTCGGACGCGCGGTCCCGGTGTCGGTCGTCCTCGACGAGGTGCATGCCCTCTCCCCCCGGTTGGTGGCGGAGATCCTCACCGAGGGCCGGAAGTTCGGCCTCCGTACCCTCGTCGCGACGCAGTATCCTGACCGGCTGGCCCGAGAGGTTCAGAGCGCCGCCCGGGGCGCGCTCCGGGGGTTCGTTGCGTTCCGCGTTCCTCGTCCCTCGGCCCTGGAGGTCGGGTCGTGGCTGGGCCTGGGAGCGACCGACGCGGTCGAGCTGCTTCCGAACCTCCCCACCGGTCAGGGACTGGTCCTAGACCCGCTCTCCGAGGGGGTCCGCCCGAGCGCTCCCGAAGAGAGCCTGCCCGAGGCCAACCCGGCCGTATGGAAGGAAGCGGTCGATGCCACCCGGCGCGAGTTCGCGGTCAGCGCCCACGCGGTCGTGGAGAACGGCGGGATGGACGACGCGACCGAGCGCCTCCTTCTGGCCGTGCTCTCGAACGCGGAGGCGGGCTCGACCGTGCGACGGGAGGCCATCGTCGCCGCCGCGACGACCCTTCCGGGGTCGAGAATCGACCCAGCCCTGCTGTCGGACCGGCTCGTGACGCTCTTCCGGGACGGCTATCTCGACGACGGTGCGACAGGTCTCCGCCTGACGGCGGCGGGCGAGCGGCGGCTTGGACTCACCACCCCGACCGGGGCGACCCGGGAGACCGCGGAGCACCGCGCCCTGATCATGGCGACGTTCCGTCGGTTCGCCCGCCGAGGGTATCGTCTCGAGATCCTCCGGCAAGGACGGTTCGACACGACCCTTCCGGATGCCCGACTTCGTCAGCTTCCCGGCGGCGAGAAGGTCGGGGTGCCGGCCGAGCTCGCGGTCGAGGTCGAGCGGGCCCGCCGTGGTTGGGCGTGGAGGTTCTTCGGCGGACGGGACGTCTACGTCGAGGTCGAGGTGTCGGGCGCGCTGCGGCCCGAGCGCGTGCGCCATGGGGTCCGGAAGGCGCTCCATCAAGGAGCGTTCGTGCTGTTCGTGGTCGGCGACGCGCACCGGGCCCGTCGTGTGCGCTCGGTCCTCCACGGAATGGGCCTCGGCGTGGACCGGGCGCAGGTCTGGACGCTCCGCCTTCCGTCCGGGTCGGCGGAGCGGCCTCGGGGAACGAACACGTAAGAGCGCCCGCTCGCTCATCCGGGCCGTGCGCGCGTTCGTGGCGGTCGAGATCCCTCCCTTGCCCGGGGGAGCGCACCCGAGGTCGGCTCCGGAGCACCTCACCCTTCTCTTCCTGGGGGAGATTCCGAAGGAGAGGGTCGGGCCGATCGGCGAGGCCCTGAGCCCCGTGGGGGAAGGCGTCGCACCGTTCGACGCCACGCTCGAGGGGGTCGGAGCGTTCCCATCTCCCGATCGGCCGCGGGTCGTATGGGTGGGCGTCACCGAGGGTTCGGCCGAGCTGACCCGGCTCGCGGGACGAGTTCGCGAGGCGCTCCCGAGCGAGGGAGAACCGACCCGACGAGAGTCGTTTGCCCCCCATCTCACGCTCTTCCGGGTGCGCTCGGCCACCGACCACCGGCACGCCGTGGAGCTCCTCAGCGGGACCGTTCCCCCGCCGGTCCCCCATCGGTTCCGAGTCCACGAGTTCGTTCTGAAAGAGAGCGAGCTTTCCCCGCGCGGGGCGACGCACCGGACCGTGGCGACCTTCCCGCTCCGGGGACCGACGGCCGAGCCGACCTAGGCAAAGGCCCACCCCCACGCCGCGGTCGCCCGCCCATCGTTCGCAGGTACCGTTCTACGACCGAACGACGATACCGTTAAGCGGCTCGGCACGACTCGCTCGTCCGCCCCCGGCCCCAGGGGGCAGAGGGCTCGGGTGACGACTGGCGTCCGACCGCTCTTCGACCACCCACGGCATCGAACGGTCCTTCTCGTCGTGATCGGGTTCGCGCTGCTCGCGACGATCGCCGTACCGCTCGGGCAGCTCGGCGGTTCGAACGCGCACCCCGTGGACGGGTCGCCGCCCGCGACCCACATCTCGTCGCAGGACGGGGCCGTCCTCAACGAGGGGTCCGCAACCTCGATCGGAGAGACGGGCCCCATTCCGACCGGGGCCACCGTGGGCGTCCCGGTTGTGATCGCCTGGCAGGCCCTCGACCCGGCGGGAGCCCGGGCGACCACGTTCGCGGTCGGATGCGAGCTCACGATCATAGCGAGCGCCAACGGCTCGAGCGTGCGCGCCTGGGCGAACGCGTCGACGACCGGACCGCTCGTCCGGTCCCCGAACGGCACGTTCTCGGTGCCCGCCGCCGCGTGGGAGGACGGCGTGCTGAACCTGACCGTCAGTGTCGCCTCCGCCGTCCCGGTGACCGTCCGTCTCTTCGGTCCGCTCCTTCCGAGCCTCCCCGCCTCCGTCGCGCTCGCGGTCCGGCCCGACCTCGACCACCTCGTGCTCTACGGACCCGTCTTCCCCCCGTCCCCTCCGGCGTCGTCGAACGACACGTTCTGGCATGTCCGCGACCGGTTCGGCGACCCGACGCCGGGGGCGCTGCTCGTCGTCGAGGTCGCGAATGCCTCCTCGGTGACCAAGACGCTCGTGCCGGTGACCTGGACGGCCGGGGGCACGACGGGAGCCTGGGTGAACTACTCGACCGCCGCTCTGGAGAACGGGACGGTAACGGTCGTGGACCTGGCCGACACGACGCTCCTCGGTCCCGTCCCGCTGCTCGCGCCCGTGGCCTCGGCACCGTCCTCGACCCCATCGCTCTCGTCGCTCGTTCTCGTCGCGATCGTCCTGCTCGCGGTGGGGGCGGTCGTCGGGATGGCGGCTCTCCTCCTCGGCGGCCGAGCTCGCCCCTCGTCCCCCCGGACCGACGGGGAGGAGGAGCTTCGCAGGCTCGCCGAAGGACGGGCAACGGTCGTTGACCTCGTGCGGAGGGCCGGCGCGCTAGCGCTTCCCGATATCGAGGCCGCTTGGGAGCCCCCTCCGGCGCCCCCCGCGGTCGCCGATTGGGTCGCGTCCCTTGTGACCGACGGGACCCTCACCGTCACCCTCGGGCAGGGGGGACGGGCGCGGTTCGCCCTCGCCGAACGGCCGCGCGGGAAGCCGAGGGTCACGCTCGATGAGGAAGCGCTCGAGCGGGGGATCGCCCGACGCGATGCCGCCTTCGAGAGTGACGACGAGGATGCCCCGTAGCTAGCGCGCTAGGTGGGTTCGCGCCCGACCAGGTCGTAGAAGCGATACGCCGCCTCGCCGGCCCCGAAGCAGAACTTGAGGGTAGTGAAGGGGCTCTTCAGCTCCGCCGCCGCGCGCGCAACGTCCGCCTCGGACTTCCCGCGGTGCAGGAGGTCGTCGAACAGCTCGGCGACCCGCGCCATCTCCTTCTCGCGCATTCCGAGCCGGGTCACCTCGGGGGTGCCGAGGCGCAGTCCGCCCGGGTGCTTCGGGCTCTTGTCCCCCGGGAGGAGGTTCTTGTTCGAGATGATCCCCGAGTCGGCGAGACGCTTCGCCACTCGCTCGCCCCCACCCTCCTTCTCGACGCGAACGGCGATCGTGTGCGAGCGCGTGAACCCGAGGTTGGGCGCGAGGACGTCAAACCCCCGGTCGTGGAGCGCCTGGGCGAGGGCACGGGCGTTCGCCACGGTCTGCCGGGCGTACTCCCGTCCGAACTCGATATGCTCGGCGAGGCTGACCGCGAGCGCGGCCATCGCGTTGAGATGGTGATTGCTCGTCACGCCCGGGAACGCGCCGCCCTGGAGGCGCTTCACGACCTCGGTGTCCTCCATCGAGCCGAGGAGGATCCCGTGCTGGGGGCCGGGGAGCGTCTTGTGCGTGGAGGCGCTCATTACCGTGCACCCTTCGTGCAGCGGGTCCTGGAACTCGCCCCCGCCGATCAGCCCGAGGACGTGCGCCGCGTCGTACCAGCCGCGGGCGCCGATCTCCTCGAGCGTGGGTCGCAGCTCCTCGAGCGGCATCGGGAACAGGAAGAGCGAGAGCCCGAACAGGCAGACCTTCGGCCGGACCGCCCTCAGGATCTCACGGGTGCGCGCGACGTCGATCGTCATCCGCTCCGCGTCCCAGGCGTAGTAGACGGGCTTCACGCCGCGCAGCCCGAACGCACCGAACGACGCGCTCGAGATGTGGGCCCCGTCCGCGAGACGGCTCGTCCCGACTAGGTCGCCCGGTTCGGCAAGCGCCTTCAGGACCGCCAGGTTCGCGACCGTGCCGGACGTCGGGCGGACGTCCGCGAACGAGCACCGGAAGAGCCGCTTCGCGAGCGCTAGGCATATCTCCTCGACCTCGTCGACCTGCTCGTTCCCTTCGTAGTACCGTTCCCCGGGAAGCCCTTCGGCGTATCGGGAGTGGAAGTCGCTGATCAGGAGCTCCTTGGCGTACGGGGAAAGGAGGTTCTCGCTCGCGATGAGCGGGATCGCGTGCTCGAACCGCTTCGAGTGCCGCCGGACCGCGTCGCGGACCCGGGCGACCGTGGCCGCCATCTCCCCAGGGGTCGTGGGCGTCGCAATGGGCCCCCCCACCCCCCTGCTTCCACTGGAACCGGCTCCCACCCCATGACCTGCCATGATGCCGCACTCCCGGACGGACCGGGGCCCTACACCTCCTCGAGGCCATATATGGACCGTGGACGTCCGTGCGGCGTGACGTCCTCTCCGGCCGCTCCGGTCCCCGGACGCTCCTGGCCGGTACGCCGACAGTTCTACGTACCGTACCACGACCTAGACGTACTGAACCACCTCAACCACGCCGCGTACTTCGTCTACATGGAAACGCTTCGTTGCGACTACTACCTACCGCTCCTCAGGAGCACCGACCCCACCCAGATCGACCTCATCATCGCCGAGGCCGCCTGCCGCTACCTGGCCCCGGTTCCGTACGGGGCCGAGCTCGTCGGCGAGGTCGCGCCCGCCCGTCCCCTCGGCCGCACGAGCTTCACCCTACTCTATCGCTTCACCCTTTCCGGTACGTCCACCGTCACCGCTCGCGGCCGGACGGTCAGCGTCGTCTACGACTACTCAAGAGGAGAGAAGCAGGAGATCCCTTCGGCGCGTCGGGCCATTCTCGAGCGCGACGCGGTCGACCCCGCGGACGAAGGCTGGTAGGTACCCTTCCACTGGAAACGGGGGGGTGGGGGAGCCGGCTCAGAAGCCGGGGTGCTCGGGGTCCTGGCGGGGCATCGGTGGGGGCCAGGGGATTGGCGGCGCGAAATCCGGAGCGTCCGACACCGTCTCGACCCGATAGAGGATCCCGGTTCCCTTGAGCGCCTCGTGGATCTTCGCCAACCGCTCTTGGAACTCCTTCTCGAAGTTCCAATCGAAGACGAGGTCGTGGGGGCCGATGATGAACGAAAGGCCGGCCACCGCCCGGAGGCGGTCGGAGAGCTCGAGCGGTGAGACGCTCTCCGGCGTGAAGTAGAGGTCGACGTAGGTATGCATCGGGGCTGGCCGAGGAAAACACGCGGGGACCGCATATTTAATGACTTGCGTGACGGCCCAGCATCCTCTCGGGCGTGCTAGGCCAGCAGGATTGCCGTCCGGACGGACCGCGCGGAGACCCCGCGTGCCCCTCGGCCCCGTCGCCCCGCCAGCGTCGACGGGTCACGGTAAGGCTGCTCCCGTCAGGACCTGACCCGATGCCCGTGATGGATAGCCGCTAGGGCGCTCCTCCGAGCGCCCGTCGCAACACCCGCGGCCCGGCGGAACAGAGCGTCTGCGAGGCGCCACGAGACGCACAGTTCGTCCGAACGTCGCTCCTGCCTGTCACCCCCGCTAAGGACGGTTTCGGTGTGTAAGGGGACGCCCAACCCCCCGGTCCAGCCTAGCGGAGAGCCGACGCCGGGGCTCGTACATAGCCCTATGGCCCGTCAATTCCCCCATGCACCGGGCCGGAACCGCGCGTCGAGGTCCGACGTCTGGGGTGGAGACGCGGGCGTTAGCGGATGTGCTCGAGGGAGAACGACCCGAGGTTGAACGAACGTTTCGTGAACGAATAGCCGACCCACGAGCGGGCCTGCGCTTCCCCGATCCCCTTGATCGCGAGGAGGGTCTTCATCTGCTCCACCTTGAGGTTGATCGAGCCGTCGACCATGTGCTCGAGCGTCTCGAGGTCGGCCTGGGTGTGCATGCCGCTGTCGAGCATGTAGTAGCTCACGGCCCCGTCGATCTTCCGGCGCCCGACGAACGGCTGGAGGAAACGGAAGGTCGCGGCGGTGTCGAGGTAGGCCGTGACGGTCGAGACCGACTCGAAGATGAGGCGGTACGCCGGGAACTTCTCCTTGAGCTCCTCCGCGAACGACCGGACGGTCTCGGACAACTGGTCGAGGACGTTCTTGTCCGTGGAGGAGAGGAACCGGACGCCGACGCCGGTCGGCGTGGCGCCGACCGCGCGGGAGTACAGGTCGGCGTACCGGATCATCCCCTTCTTCTCGGCCTCCGCGAACCCGGGATAGAGGCCGGCGAGGTCCTCGCGCACCTGCAGGTACGTCTTGTCGGTCACGACCCAGACCGACGGGATCCCGAGCCGGAGCCCTTCGGCCGAGAAGAGGCGGGCGAGCACGTCCTTACCCGTGTGCGCCGGCCCGTTGACGAGGATCTGCGAGCCGATGGGGAACCCGCCGTACAGGAGGTCGTCCAGGCGCCGGATCCCGCTCTTCACCTTCGTCTCGGCGACCGTCGCGACCGCCTCGGCCTGCATCTTGTCCGCTTCCGCCTCGGCGGTCGTGCCGGTCATCCGCTCGAGCTCCTGGAGCCGTTGGGCTAGCTGCCCCTCGCGCGCGCGCAGCTCGGATTCCTTCTGCGAGAGCTGGTGGCGGAGGTCCTCGACGCGGCGGGCCTCGTCACTGGGCGCCGAACCGGCGGGCCCCAGCTCGCGACGCTGTTCCTCGATGCGTCGGGACTGGATGTCGAGCGCCTGGCGGCGCGTCTGCAGCTGCTGGTCGAACGCGGCGAGCTCCCCTTCCTTGAACTCGAGGAGCCCGCGACGGCGTTCGTTCTCCTCGGCGTTGATCCGGATCTCCTCGAAGCGGGTCCTGAGCTCGTTCTCGCGGGCGACCAGGTCCCGTTCCTGCTGGTGGACCTCCTCGAGACGGCGGGCGAGGTCCTCGGCGACCGGTCCCCGGTCCTTCGACAGGATCGACTCCCGGTCGCGGGCCCGCTCGGTCTGGCTCGAGAGGCTGCGGACGTCGCCTTCGAGCTGCACGATGCGACGGCGGAGCTCGGTTTCCCGTTCGATGTACTCGTGCTCGCGCTGCGCGAACTCCTCGCGCAGGCGCTGGTCGAGCTCCCGGGTCGCCTTCTCGACCGCGTCGGCCGCGGTGACGCTGGCGGCCGGGCTCTCGGTCCCGGGCGCCGCCGGCGCGGAGGGGGCAGGGGCACGCTGCCCGTCCACCCCTTCGACGGCGAGCAGCCGGAGCTTGAGCTCGGCGATCTCGTCGTCCTTGGAGCGCAGCGCGATCTCGCGCTCCTTCGCCTCGTGCGAGCGGACGTACTTGATGACGGCGATCGAGCCGCGCTTCACGTGCTCGACCTCGTCCTCGAGCTGCTTGCGCTTCGTCCGCTCGTCGAACAGCTGGCGCTGGAGGTCCTGGACCTCCTGAATCATCGTGGTCGGGTCGAACTGGTCGCTCTTGACCCGGTCGAGAAGTCCGGTGAGCCACCGCACGACCGTCTCCTCCCGGGCCAGGACGGGCGCGGTCGCCGCGGCCTGGGCGGGAGTAGGGGCGGCGGAGCCCTCGGTCGGACCCGGGGAGGGGATGCTGACGAGAGGAGCGGCAGGCGCCATCCGGTCGGTCTCGGAGGCGTGGATCCAGTCCTCCATCGCCCGGTCGTCGCCGTCGACCCACTTCCTCAGCACCTCGGCCGACTCCTTCGGAGCGACCGCGGGCCGTCGGCGACGCGTCCGGTCGGGGCGACGCACCGTACCGGCCCATCGTTCGACGATCTGGTCCGAGTCCGGCGGTGCGGGGGTGGATTCGGGTTCCGGCTCCGGTGTGACCGCCGGTGTGGCCTCCGGTGCCGCCTCCGTCGTCCGCTCCGGGTTCGGCTCTTCTTTCGGTGTCGGTCCCGGCTCCGCAACGGGGCCACGGAGCCGCGCGGCCTCCTCGGGGGGGATGCCGAGCTCCGTGAGGGCCTCGGTCGACAGTTCCCGCGCCGCCGGGACGGTCGTGTGGCCTGCCTTCACGAGCCGTTCGGCCGTGTCGAGGCTGACCCCGAGGGCGCGGGCAAGCTCTTCGGCCGGAGCGGGGACCGGCGGTGCCGCCGGCGCTGCGGTCTCGGTCGATTCGTCCATGAGCGGCGGGTCATTACTAGCAGCTCGGGGGGACTTAATAAGTCCGGGCGCCCCCGAGCCGACCGCTCCCGCCAGCGCGCCGCCGACCTCTATCGGATAAATACGGTCGCCCCTGCGCCCCGGCGATGGACGTCGACGAGCGCCTGGCCCGGGTCGTCCGGCACACCGAAGAGGTCGTCACCGTTGAGGAGGTGCGCGCCCTCCTCGCCTCCACGGCCCACCCGCGGGCGTACATCGGGTTCGAGCCGTCCGGCTCCCTCACGATCGCCCACCTCATCACCACGCGCAAGATCCTCGACCTCGCCGAGGCCGGCTGCGACGTCACGGTCTTCCTCGCCGACTGGCACGCGTGGATCAACGGCAAGCTCGGCGGGGACCTCGACCGCATCACCGCGGCGGGACGGTACATGCAGGCGACGTTCTCCGCGCTCGGCGCCGACCCCGAGCGGGTCCGCTTTCGCTGGGCGCACGAGCTCACCGGCGCTTCCGACTACTGGGCGCGGGTCGTGCGGGTCGCGAAGGCGACGAGTCTCGCGCGGACCAAGCGGGCGATGTCGATCATGGGGCGGAGCGAGGAGGAGTCGACCCTCGACACCTCCTGGTTCTACTACCCGGCGATGCAGGTCGCCGACATCTTCGAGCTGCCGGTCGAGATCGCCTACGGCGGCATGGACCAGCGCCGGGGCCACGTCCTCGCGCGGGAGACCGCCCACCATTACCACTGGCCGGTGCCTACGGCGGTCCACACCCCGCTCCTCTCGTCGCTGAAGGGCGGGGGACGGATGGACCCGACCGACGGCACGGTCGAGCGGAAGATGTCGAAGTCCGACCCGTCGTCCGGAATCCCGATCCCGGCAAGCCGAGAGACCATTGCGGAGAGAGTGGCGAGCGCGTTCTGTCCGGCGAAGGGGGTCGACGGGAACCCGGTCGTCGAGATCGTGCGCTACATCGTGCTGCCGTGGGAGGGTCGCCTTCGGGTCGAGCGCCCGACGAAGTACGGCGGCCCGCTCGAGTTCGCGACCGAGAAGGAGTTCCTCACGAGCTGGACCGCCGGCCTCCTCCATCCCCAGGACCTGAAGGGAGCGGTGGTCGAGGCGCTCGACCGGCTCGTCGACCCGGCCCGACGGTACTTCGCGGCCCACCCCGAGCTATCCCCAGCCTCGTTCGCGGCCTCCGCGTCCCCTGCTGCGTAAGCGACCGCGCGCTCGGCCGCTAGGGGAGCGGCCGCTCCGGCTCGGCCCGAAGGGGGCCGCGCGCAGCGCAGCCTTAAATAGCCTATCCCGTAGCCGGCCCCACCCGTGAGCCGAGGACCCCCCGATGAGGGGGTTCCGCTGACGCGAGGAACGAACGATGGCGCGACCGATCTACGTGCGATTCGAGACCCCGAGCGACCTCGCCGACAAGGCCCTACAGCTCGTGCAAGTGGCGAGCGAGACCGGAAAGGTCCGGGTCGGCACGAACGAAGTGACGAAGTCGAGCGAGCGCGCCGAGGCGAAGCTCGTGATCATGGCCGAGGACGTCGACCCGGTCGAGATCCTCGTCCACGTCCCGATGCTCTGCGAGGAGAAGCGGATCCCGTACCTTTACGTCCCGAAGAAGCAGCGGCTCGGCCAGTCGGCCGGGCTCTCGAAGTCCGCCGCGAGCGTGGCGGTCGTCGAGCCGGGCGAGGCCCGAGCGCTGCTGGAAGAGCTCTCCACAGCGTTCGCGACCCTCAAGAAGTAAGGAAGCGGGCACCCGAACGGCGGACGAGAGGGAACGATGGCAGAAGAGAAGGGCTCGCCGGCAGAGGTCGTCGAGCTCGTCGGTCGCACCGGCATGGCCGGGGAGGCGACGCAGGTGAAGGTGCGGGTGCTCGCCGGCCGCGACCGCGGCAAGATCATCACCCGCAACGTCGCCGGCCCGATCCGCCTCGGGGACGTCCTGATCCTCCGGGAGACGGCGCGCGAGGCGCGCAAGCTCTCCGTCCGGTAGGTAGCGAGGGATCGATGGTCATCAAGCGGCAGTGCTCGTTCTGCGCCCAGGAGATCGAACCGGGCACCGGCATGATGTTCGTGAAGCGGGACGGCACCGTCTTCCACTTCTGTACCTCCTCGTGCCGGAAGCAACAGCTCCACCTCCACCGCGTCGGCCACCGGTTCAAGTGGACCCGCGCGCACGAGCTGAAGCGCGCTGCGGACCGTTCGTCCGCCCAGAAGACCCCGTCCGCCGCGCCGAACGTGAAGGCCGGCCGTACCCGCCCGGGCCGCCGAACCGCGGCCGCGCCTCCGACGGTCGCGCCCGCCGCCGAACCGTCCTCCGCTCCCGCGACGGAGCCGGCTTCGGCGGAAGCCGCTCCGGGCGCCGAGCCTACGACGGCTCCCCCAGCTCCCGCGGCGAAGCCGAGACGCCCCCGGAAGAAGGCCGAGGCCGCGTCCGCGTCCAAAGAGTGAGCGCGCCCGCCCTTGCGGTGCGCGTGCAGCGGAATCCGTAAGCCCTCGCGCGGACCGCGTTCCGCCGCATGGGACCCGACGAGAGCTGGAGCTCTCCGTCCGACCTCGCCGACTTTGTCTACTGTCCCCGCTCCCACTGGTATCGCCACCATCCTCCCTCTGGCGGTCCGAGCCGCGTCTCCCAGCGGAGCGCTCTCGGAGGGGTCCGCTACCATGACCGCGTCCTGACCGCCGAACGACACCGCGCCGAGCGCGGGGGAACCTACTGGGGAGTGCTCCTCCTCGGCTTCGCGATGGCCGCCCTGGGGGTTTGGTGGATTCTACATCTCTGACGACCCCGGTCCTCGTCGCGGGGGTCGTGGCGGTCGTCGGGGTCGCTCTCGCGGCGTGGGCGCTCCGCGCGATCTCCCGGCGCCGGGACGATGCCCGGCGAGGTCGGCTGGTCGCGGTCGACGCCGGCCGTCCGGCAACGCTCCGAAGCGACCGGTACGGACTCGTGGGTCGACCGGACGAGCTGCGTCGACTTCGGGACGGGCGGGTCGTCCCCGTCGAGTTCAAGAGCCGGGCGACCCCGCCGCGAGGCCCGACGCCCTCGCACGTCGTCCAGGTGCGAGCGTACTGCCTCCTTGTCGAGGAGACGACCGGGGTCGCCCCCCCGTTCGGGGTGCTGCGCTACTCGGACGGGGAGTTCCGAATCCGCTGGGACGACCGGGCCCGGCACGAGCTCTTGTCGGTCCGGGCCGAGCTCCTTCGACCGTACGACGGACGGGCCACCCCCTCTCGAGCCCGGTGCGCTCGGTGCCCGTGGTTCCTGGTGTGCGACGCCCGGGCCGTATGAGGCCTCCCTCCTTCGAGCAGCCGTTCGTCGGAGGGAGGTGGGGAAGGGCGGGCGCGAAACCTTAACCCCCGGTTGGGCTCGGCGGGCCGATGGCCGAAGGGACGGTCGAGCGGACGTTCGCTCTCGTGAAGCCGGACGGGGTGCGCCGGGGCCTGGTCGGGGAGATCCTCACCCGATTCGAGCGGAAGGGGCTCAAGATCGTGGCCGCGAAGATGCTCTGCGTCACCCCTGAGCTCGCGCAGCGCCACTACGCCGAGCACCAGGGCAAGCCGTTCTACCCGGGACTCGTCCAGCACATCACGTCGGGACCGGTGGTCGCGCTCGCGCTCGAGGGCCGTTCGGCAATCGCCGTCGTGCGGCTCCTCACGGGAACGACGAACCCTCAGACCGCCGCCCCCGGCACCGTGCGCGGGGACCTCGCCCTCGCGATCACTCCGAACCTCCTGCACGCCTCCGACTCGCCCGCATCGGCCGCGCGGGAGCTCGCGCTCTACTTCACCCCAGAAGAGTACCTCGCCTACTCGCGCGTCGGCGAGGAGTACTGCTAGAGCTACTTCGATGGGGACTGCGCTCTCGAACGCCGTGAAGGCGCTCCGACGGGGCGGGCTCGTCGTTTATCCGACGGACACCCTGCCCGGCCTGGGCGCGCTCGCGAGCGACCGTCGCGCCGTGCGGAAGCTGATCGCCGCGAAGGGTCGCTCCCCCGCGCAGCCGATCTCGGTCTGCGTGAGTTCGACCGAGGAGGTCGAGCGGTACGCCCTCGTCTCCCCGATGGCGCGACGGTTCTTGCGTCGCCAGCTTCCCGGTCCGTTCACGGTGCTCCTGCTTCCGTCCCCGGAAGCGTGCCGCCGGTTCGCGCCGAGCGTGGGCGGTGGCTCGACGATCGGGTTCCGGGTGCCGGACCATCCCGTGGCGCGCGAGCTCGCCCGGGCGGTCGGGCCCATCACCGCGACCTCCGCGAACCGACACGGTGCCCCGCCGGCCCGTACCGTGGCCGAGGCCCGTCGCACGCTCGGCTCGGCGGTGAGCGTTTACCTACCGACGCTCCCTCCCGGTTCAGGGGAACCCTCGACCGTGGTCGACCTCATCGGACCCGAGCCGCGCGAGGTCGTGAGGGGCTGAGCGAACGAGATGGCACGATACCCGGCGGACCTGGACCGTTGGCGCGAAGCCGCCCGGGTCGCGGCGAAGGCCCGCGAGCTCGGGCTCCGCCTCGCCGTCCCGGGCGCGCGCCTCGCAGACGTGGCCGAGGCCATCGAGACGTTCATCCGCTCGGAGGGCGCCGCGCCGGCGTTCCCGGCGAACCTCTCGCGCAACGACGAGGCGGCCCACTTCACCCCGGCTCCCGGCGATTCGGCCACGCTCGAGGAGGGAGACCTGCTCAAGGTCGACGTCGGGGCCCACCTGGACGGGGCGATCGCCGACACGGCCGACACGGTCGAGGTCGGCGGGACGCACCGGCACGACCACCTGATCCGCGCCGCGAGGGAAGGCCGAGCCGCGGGGATCGCGCGCGTGCGGGCCGGCGGCCGGGTCGACGACGTCTCCCGCGCGATCGCCGAAGCGATCCGCGCCCGGGGGCTGAAGCCGATCGTCGACCTTACGGGGCACTCGATCGAGCGGTACCTCTTGCACGCCGGCAAGTCGATCCCGAACGTCCCCGGAGTGAGCGCCGAACTCCTCGAGGAGGGCGAGGTGATCGCGATCGAGCCGTTCGCCACCAACGGGATGGGGTCGATCGGGAACGGGCCGTTCGGGAACATCCTTAGGTTCCGGAACGACCCGGGCGGGTCCGACCCCGCCCTCGCCGCGATGTTCGCCCGGTTCCGGACCCTTCCGTTCACCGCCCGCTGGGTGGTCTCGCCGGACGAGGTGAGCGCGCTCGGGCGGGTCCGTCGGAAGCTCCAGTCGTACCCGGTGTTCGTCGAGCGCGGCCGCGGCATGGTCGCCCAGGCCGAGCACACGGTGCTCGTCGGACCGAGCGGGGCCGAGGTCCTTTCGGGCCCGTAGTTCGTCCGCTAGCGCCGGGGGTTCTCGAGCGCGGCGCGCGCAAGCGCCGCGCCGTTCACGACCACCTCGAGCTTCGCGCGAGCGACCTCAAGGCTGCGCGTTCGGAGGCCGCAGTCCGGGTTCACCCAGATCCGACTCGGGTCCCCGAGGTACTTCGCGGCCCGACCGATCCGGTCGGCCACGACCTCGGGGGCCTCGACCGCGTCCCGGTGGACGTCGACGGCGCCGAGGCCCACCTCCCGCCGGTCACCGTACTCCGCGAGCAGCTTCAGGACCGCGTAGCCGTCGTGCCCGGGGACGTCGCGGTTCGCGAACTCCCACGCCCACTGCCGGCAGCGTTTCGCCTCGAGGAGCGTCGGGAGGAGGTCCGCGTAGTTCGAGTAGCAGATGTGCATCGTGAACTCGGCGTCCAGGCCCTCCGTCGCGGCGTTGAACCCGTCGACCACGATCGCGGCCTCGTCCGGGTGCGTGCCCGCGGCCGGCTCGTCGATCTGGATCACCCGGCAACCGCGCTCGATGAGCGCGCTCAAGGTGGGTCGGACCGCCCGGCGGGCGAGGTCGACCACGAACTCCTGCTGCGCGGCCCGTCGCGCCGCCCGGCCCTTCCAGCCGGGCTGACGGGCGAGGTAGTACTCGTTGTACGACCAATCGGCCAGCGTGTACGGCCCCGTGACGGGCAGCTTCGGCTGCGCGCGCGCGTGGCCCTTAACGAACTCGAACTCATCGACGTGGTACGGCCGGTCGAGGCGGACCTCGTCCGTTACGGCCGCCTTGAGGTAGTACTTGTTGTCGAACGAGCGGACGTGGCCTCCGAACCGGAACCCGTGCATCTGGCGGATCGGGTGCTCGTACATCTCGACCCGACGGGCTTCCCCATCATAGACCCGGTCGAGCCCGGCCGTCTCGAGGAACCGTAGTCCGAAGAGGGCGCCCAGGTCCCGGACCGCGTCGGGGCTGGTCTCCCTCGGCCGTCCGGTTAGCAGCGCGTCGCGGACCTCGGGCGCTTCGGCGGCGAACCCCACCCGCGCGTCCCAGCTCCTGAGCTCCTCCTTCGCGCTCTCGTCGAGCGGCTCCGACCGCTGACCGAGGAGCTGCCAGCGCGGCTTTGCGAGGCTCCCGATCTCCTGCGTCGGGAAGAGCCCCCGCGTCACGTCGTCCCCTCCGAGAGCGCCCGACGGACCGCCGGAAGGACGTGGAGCTTCCGTGCCGCCGGCTCCCACGGGAGGAGGTCTAGGGGGGCGCCGGGGCCGAGCCAGACCGTGCTCGGCCGTCGACGCGCATGCGCGGCGCGAACGACCCGCGCGACCTCCGCGGGGTCCTCTTCGAGGGTGGTGCGGGGGTCGACGACCCCGAGGCCCAGTCCGGTGCGCGAGGGCCCGGTGGGGAGATGGTCGACCTCCGTCTCGGCGAGGTCGACCCCGACCACCGACACGGGAAGACGGTCGAGGAGCGGGAACGCCGGGCGCGCGTCGGCGCCGTACGTCCAGACGATCGATGTACCGCCGTCGAGCGCGGCCGCGACGGCGCGGTAACCGGCGACCACCGCCTCGGCGCGCGGGCCCTCGGGGGGTCGAACGACGAGCTGCGGTTCGGAGAAGAGGAACGTCGTGAAGCCTCGCCCCCGGAGCTCCTTCACCTCGTCGCCGAGGAGCCGGCCGAGCCGGTGGATGAGCGAGCTATCGGTCTCGCCCGAGCGGTTGTCGAGCATCTCGGAGAACGAGTACGGGCCCGGGAGCAGGACGCGCGCCGTCTTCGGCGAGCGCAGGAGGGGCGGAGGGAGCCGGGCCGCGATGGCGCCCGGGGTCCGGCCGGGCGGCGCGAGGAGGATCGGCTGGCGGTAGAACGTGTTCGTCTCGAGCCACCGCGTGAGCGGACCGACGGTGAATCCCTCCCACGTTTCGGCGAACGGACGGAAAAGGTCCGACCAGCGGAGGTACCCCGCGGTCCGCTCGTCGAACCCGAGACGCTGCTCGAGCGCGACGACCTCCTCCTCCGTCTTCGCGAACTGCTCCTCGACCGCGTCCGCGTTCGTTCGGCCCCGGTCGAGGTCCCGGGTCGCGGTCACCAACGCCTCGGAGCGGGGGAATGCCCCCGTGAGCCCGGTGCGGACGATCATCGACCTCCCGACCCGGAGACGGGCTTAAGGCTGACGAATTTACGGGAGGGTGCAGAGGAAGAAAGGCGGTTACGCGGGGGACAATCCGCCCGAGTCCTACTCGTCGAGATTCGCCCGGACGATGCGGTCGAAGTCGGCCGGCGTTGGCGGCCAGCCTTCCGTCATGTACCGGACGAACGCCTCGAGCGAGCCCTGGGTGAGCGCCTCGTTCCGGACCCGTTCGAAGCCGACCGTGGAGACGTGCCGCTCGGGCAGGGCATGCCGCGCGCCGTAGTGCGCGGGGTAGACCTCGGTGTCGTCCGGCAGGGTCAGGATCTTCTCGTGCAGCGACGCGTAGAGCTGCTCGGGAGAGCCCGCTCCGAGGTCGGTCCGTCCGCAGCCTCCGAGCAGGAGCGTGTCGCCGGTGAAGATCTTGTCGCGCGCGTGCAGGGTCACGTGGTCCGGGGTGTGGCCCGGGGTCTCTAGGACCACGACCTCCTCGTCCCCGAACCCGACCGACTCCCCTTCGGAGAAGGAGCGATGCGGGTAGCGGGCCTCGGAACGACGGCTCAGGTAGATCGGCGCGTCCGTCACCGCGTGGAGGGCGGCGTGGCCGGCGAGGTGGTCGGCGTGTGTGTGGGTCTCGACGATGCCCACGAGACGCCAGTTCCCATCGGAGAGAAGGGCCCGGTACGGAGCGACGTCGCGGCCGGGGTCGATGATGATCGCTTCGCGGGCGTCCCGATCCCCGAGGAAGTAGGTGAGACAACCGGCGTCGGGCCTGGGGATCTGGCGGAGAACTAGGTGCGCCGCCGGGTCCTCCGCCGGATAGCGGGCGAGTTCGGGGTCGGCGGTCCAGGAGTACTCCTCGATCCCGCCTTCGAGCGCCGCGGCGAGCGGGAACCCGCGGTCGTTGAGGAAGCGGGCCGCGCGCCGGGCCTGGGAGCCGAAGTGGTCGTAGGCGACGATCGGCCGGTCGTGCGGAAGGGAGGCCAGTGCGGCACCGAGGGTGTCGAGCGGAACATGCCGGTCCCCAGGAAGGTGAACGGCCTGCCGCTCCTCAAAGGAACGAACGTCGAGAAGAAGGGGAGGGTTGGGGGACTCCATCATCGGTCGAAGGTCCCGGGGCGACACGAGCGGGGCCGCTCCGTTCGCCGGGGGACGGACGAACGGGTGCGGAAGGGGGTCGGGAGACGCGCTCATGGAGTGCGGAGGTGCATCCGTTCGGGTATTTAACGAGAGTTCGGGCCGATTCCGGGAATCCGTCGACCGCGGCCCGCGAGTCCGGCAGTTGCCGAACTCTCCGGACGTCTCTGCCACAGGGCTAATAAACCGAGGTCGGGTCCGCGCCCCTCGATGACCCAGGGCTCTCCCTCCCGGGTCGACCCCGACCCAGCCGCTCGACGGAAGACCCGCCGTAGGACCACCGCGGCCGCGCGCAGCGAGGACCGGACGGACCTCTTAGGCGAGCGGGCGGTCGAACTCTCGCGCTACTTCGGCGGCAAGATCGAGACGGTGCCCAAGGTGCCCGTCCGTTCCCTCGAGGACTTCGCCCTGTGGTACACGCCCGGGGTGGCCGCGGTGTCGCGCGCGATCCGGGCCGACCCCGAACGCTCGTTCGACCTCACGGGACGCTGGAACACGATCGCGATCGTCACGGATGGCTCCCGCGTGCTCGGGCTCGGCGACATCGGTCCCCAAGCGGCGCTCCCGGTGATGGAGGGGAAGGCGCTCCTGTTCAAGGTCCTCGGGGGCGTGGACGCCATCCCGATCCCCATCCAGGTCGGGTCGGCCGACGCGTTCATCGAGACGGTGGAGGCGATGGCGCCCGCGTTCGGCGGGATCAACCTCGAGGATATCGCCTCCCCGAAATGCTTCGGCATCCTGGAGGAGCTTTCGAAGCGGCTCTCGATACCGGTCTGGCACGACGACCAGCTCGGGACCGCGGCCGCGACGGTCGCGGGGCTCCTGAACGCTCTCGAGCTCACGCACCGCTCGGTGCGCACGGCGCGCACGGTCCTCTTGGGCGCCGGGGCGGCGAACCTCGTGACCGCCCGACTCCTGCTCGCGCTCGGCCATCCGGCGCGCCAGCTCACGCTCGTCGACCAGAAGGGGGTCCTGCACGCCGAGCGGGAGGACCTGGACGAGCTCGAGCTGCACAACCCGTGGAAGTACCGGATCGCCCTGACGACGAACGGCGGCAATCGTACGGGGGACCTGGCCGCGGCCCTCGAGGGCGCGGACGTCCTGGTGGCGGCGTCCACGCCCCGACCGGGCACGGTCCGACCCGAGCACGTCCGCGCGATGGCGAAGGGTCCAATCGTCTTCGCCCTCGCGAACCCGCTGCCCGAGATATGGCCCGAGGTGGCCCGGGCGGCCGGCGCCGCGGTCGTCGCGACGGGGCGCAGCGACTTCCCGAACCAGGTCAACAACTCGCTGATCTTCCCAGCGGTCTTCCGCGGGGTCCTGGACGCCCGGGCGCGGTCGATCCCGGACGAGGTGGTCCTCGCGGCGGCGAGGGAGCTCGCGCGCGGCGCCGCGCGCAAGGGGCTCTCGGCCGACCACCTATTGCCCACGATGGAGGAGCCCGAGGTGTTCCCGCGCATCGCGGCAGCGGTCGGGGACACGGCGGTGCGCCTCGGCATCGCCCGTCGCAGGCTCTCGCACGACGAGTTCCTCGCGCGGGCAAGGACGCTCATGGGACGGCCGGCGCGCCTCGTCCGAGCGCTCGCCCGCGCCCGTCTTACGCCTCCGATGCCTCGGACCCTCCCCCGACGGAGGCGGACCAGATGAGCGGCCACGGTGAACGAGGGAGCCGGTCGAGCGGATCGGGCGATGCGCCGTCGCCCCCGATCCACCTCCGACCCGCCCGGGAGGCGGACCTGCCGTCGATCGTCCCGCTATTGCTCCGGCTCAAGCGGCTCAACGAGGAGTTCGACCCGCTCCTCAAGGTCCGCGACGACGCCGAGGCGCAGGCCCGTCAGGTCCTGAAGGCGGACCTGGCGAATCCGAAAGCGGTCGTTCTCGTCGCGGAAGGCGTCGGCGCGGACCGGGAGAAGGTCGTCGGGTTCGTCCGCGCGCTCGTCCGCGAGCGGCCGTTCTACACTCCCGAGCACGAGGGTGTAATTCTGGACATCTACCTGCTCCCGCTCTACCGTCGCCGCGGGGTGGGCGAGTTCGTGCTCGGCGAGATCACGACTGCGCTCAAGGCCAAGGGAGCGGGGATCGTCACCGCCGAGTTCCCCGCCCAGAACGAGATCGCGAACCGGTTCTACACGAAGCGCGGGTTCCGGCCGATCACCGCGGTCCAGGCCCGCTCGCTGTAGGCGCGCTTTGGCGGCCGACCGCCCGGGGCGGGGGCGCTGACCTTAAACTACCCGGAGCTCCTCGCTCGCCATGGCGAAGACCCCGACCCCCGCCTCGACCTCCGCTCCCAAGTTCCTGCGCCGAGGGAAGGTGAAGGAGGTCTACGAGATCTCCCCGACCGAGCTCGAGTTCCGGTTCACGAACGACATCTCGGTCTTCGACAAGCACATCCCGAGCGAGATCCCGCACAAGGGCGAGACCCTCGCCCGCACCGCCGCGTTCTGGTTCGAGCTCTGCTCCCGCCTCGGCATCCCGCACCACTACCTCGGGCTCGCAGGACCCACCGCCATGCGGGTGAAGCGGGTCCAAGTGGTGCCGAAGCCCGCGACCCTGGGGCCTCACCCGAAGGGGTACCTCGTGCCGCTCGAGCTGATCGTCCGCTACTACCTCGCCGGCTCGATGTGGGACCGGGTGAAGTCCGGTCAGGTCTCGGCGGAGATGCTCGGCTTCCCGAAGGGGAAGACGCTCACCTACGGCGTGCCGCTCCCCGAGCCCCACTTCGAGGTGACGACGAAGCTCGAGCCGGTCGACCGCCTGCTCTCGAGGGCGGAGGCGCTCTCGCTCTCCGCGCTCGAGCCGACGCAGCTCGACGGGATCCGGGAGACGATCCTCAAGGTCGACACGGCGATGCAGAAAGAGGTCGGTCCGCGCGGCCTCATCCACGTCGACGGCAAGAAGGAGTTCGCGGTCGACGCGGAAGGGGTCCTCATGGTCGTCGACACGTTCGGGACCGCCGACGAGGACCGGTTCTGGGACCAGGCCGCCTACGACCGCGGTCGCCAGGTCGATTTTTCGAAGGAGTTCGTCCGCCAGCACTACCGAGGGACGGGCTACTACGACGCGCTCCTCAAGGCCCGGCAGGCCGGCACGCCCGAGCCGCCGATCTCGGCGCTCCCTCCGCTCCTCGTGGACGAGGTGAGCCGTCTCTACACCACGGTGTACCAGCGCCTCACCGGGGAGCCGTTCGTGCCGCTCGCCCGGTCGGGATAGGCCGCAGCGTTCACCGTTTCGCGACCCCTCCCGTACCCTTATCTCTCCGCGTCCCGGTCGGTCGAACGTGCCCACGAAACCGAGCCCGAAAGCCGCCGGCGCGGAGGAGGCCCCTCCGGCTCCGAAGCCCACGATCGCCCTCGAGGACCTGCCCGGGATCGGGGGGATCACCGCAGAGAAGCTGCGCGAATCGGGCTACACCGACCTGATGGAGCTCGCCGTCGCCTCCCCGGGCGACGTCGCGGAGGCCGCGGAGATCGGCGTCGCGATCGCCCAGCGGATCATCGGCGAGGCCCGCCGGAAGGCGGACGTCGGGCAGTTCGAGAGCGGCACGACGCTCCTCGAGCGCCGCAAGAAGCTCGGCCGGATCACGACCAACTCGAAGGCGCTCGACGAGCTCCTCGGCGGCGGGGTCGAAACGCAGGCGATCACCGAGTTCTCCGGGGAGTTCGGGACCGGCAAGACCCAGATCGCCCACCAGGTCGCGGTCGACATCCAGCTTCCGCCCGCCCAGGGAGGTCTCTCGGGCGAGGTCGTCTACATCGACACCGAGAGCACGTTCCGGCCCGAGCGCATCGTCGACATGGCGAAGGGCGTCGGCCTCGACCCGGAGGAGGCGCTCGGTCACATCCACGTCGCGCGGGCGTTCAACTCGAACCACCAGATGCTCCTCGTCCAGAAGGCGCAGGAGCTCGCCCGTGAGAAGCCGATCCGCCTGCTCGTGGTCGACTCGCTCACCGCGCACTTCCGTTCGGAATACCTCGGGCGCGCCGAGCTCGCGCCCCGGCAGCAGCACCTCAACCGGCACCTCCACGAGCTCCTTCGCTTCTCGGACACCTACAACGCGGCGATCGTCGTCACGAACCAGGTGTCGGCCCGGCCGGACATCCTCTTCGGCGACCCGACCCGCCCGATCGGCGGGAACATCGTCGCGCACGCAGCGACGTACCGCGTCTACCTGAGGAAGTCGAAGCCTCCCAAGCGGATCGCCCGGTTGATCGATTCCCCGAACCTGCCCGAGGGCGAGGCGGTCTTCTCGCTCACGACCGAAGGGATCCGAGACTAGGGCCTCCCGGCAGGTTCACCCGCTCGTCCCCGCGCGGGCTCCCTCGTCCCTCAGAGGTCCCGCCGTCGTTCGACGGGGAAGTAGCAACGGTAGACCCGGCCGATGACCGAGCACGCGGGAACGGGCCCGAACCGACGGCTGTCCCGGGCCATTTCGGCCGCGTCCCCCCGGACCTCGATCGCCCCTCCTGCAGGGTCGACCTGCGATACGCGCTTGACGAGCCAGCGGTTCGCGTCCTCGGGGTCCACCAGGACGACGAGCTCCCCTACCCGGGGAGGCCGGTCCCGGTAGGCGCGCCGGTCGACGAGCAACCGGTCCCCGGGAAGGAGCGTCGGGCGCATGCTCTCGTCCTGCACCACGACCCTTCGGCTCCACCAGCGACGGAAGCGCGACGGCCGGGGGTCGGAGGGGAGGGCCGAACTCGCTCCGGCGGCTCCGGCATCTTTATCCCCCTCCGGGGTTCGCGGGGGCATGCCCACGAGCCGCCCCTCCCTCGGATTGGTGGAACGCCTGCTGGACGCCGTGAACCCCCCCCGCGCGGTCTACGCGCACTGCGACATCCCTTGCGGTATTTACGACCCGCATGAGGCCCAGATCGCGGCGCTCACCGTCCTGCGGATGGACCAGTTGATCGGAGAGCTCACGCCTCCCGCCATGGACGCGAAGCCCGAGGAGCGGACCGTCTTCATCTCCAAGATGGCGCGCTACACCGCGGTCAAGGAGCAGCACGCCGAGAAGGTGAAGCAGGAAATCCGCGTCATCTGGGGCGACTACTTCACTCCGGACCACGCGAAGCAGTTCCCGCAGACCCACGAGCTCGTGTGGAAGATCTTCAAGCAGGCCTCCAAGGCCCGTCAGGGGACCAGCCTCGCCGACGCCCAGGAGCTCCTCAAGCTCGTCCAGGAGTTCGCGGAGATCTTCTGGCAGACGAAAGGCGCGAAGACGAAGCGGCAGCCGTCGATGCAGAAGTCCGGCGGCGAGCTCGTCGTTCCGGTCTCCGCCTAGTCCGGGGACGGACGCCCGCTCTATCTCCGGGTCACCCCGGGATCGCGCTCTAGGGCCTCGATCTAGTCTAGCCTAGGCCGGAGGAGCCGGCACGGGAGGAGCCCTCGGCTCCACGGCCTTCGGGAAGCGGACGCTCTGGCCGCAGCTCGGGCAGACGTACTCGCTCAGAGCCCGGTGACGTAGAGGGGTCCGGCATTTCGGGCAAGGGATCGGTTTCGCGCTGACGTAGGCGGCGAACATCTCCTGCGAGCGCCGGTCGTCGAGGCTGGTCGACCCGGAGCTTCCGGCCGTGGGGAGAGGAGGTGGAGCCGTGGCTGGTGTCGGCTCCGCGGCCCGTCCCTCCCGGGTCGAGGAGAGCCGCCCGCACTGCGGGCAGACCGCGAGGCTCTCGGTGCCCGTCGACTGCAAGGCGACATGACAGTGAGGGCAGAGCGTCTTGAGACCGACCGGCGTGAACACGGGCGAAGGGGCCCGCGGAGCGCGTGGGGGCTCGGGGAGCGGAGGCGCGCTCGTAGGGGCGTCGGTCGCGGGGGGCGTCGGGGCCAGCACCGCCCAGCGGACCAGCCGACGGCTCGGCTCGTAGACGATCGGGCTGTCCGGCCGCGCGAGCTCGTGCGCCAGGAGCTTCTCGGCCTTACGCTCCCGCACCGATAGGGCGGCGGCGAGGCCGGGAACGCTCGTGGTCCCGAGGGATTGCACCGTGGATCGAAGACGCTCGAGCTCTTGCTGCGAAGGGCCGAAGAAGGCGACCATCGCGCGGCCTCCACCGTCCCGTTGAATGAACCTATCGCTCCATGCGAACGGAAAAAGGGAGGCACCGGCGGGGCGGCCCCTGGCCTCTTGGACGGTGCCACCAAGAGACGCTGCCGCCGATGCCCGAGGCCAAAGAATGTACAACCGCGAGAGACTATATAGTTATCAGGGGGGTCGGAGCGTGAACGGTGGTGCCCTTTTCCGTGCGCCACAGGCCGTTCCGGGCCGGCGAGGGTAGTTCTTTTAGGTAGTGCGACTAGAGGGTACCTTGCTTGTTTCACCCACGGGGTGACCACTATTCACGCTCTCCTAACCGCTAGCGAGAAGACCGGGGGCGGCTCGACGGCCCCGTCAACGACCCCCCCTTCCCCCGCCGCACCGGCGGTCCTTCTCGGGGGGAGTGAGGACACCCGGCTCCTGCTGCGCGGCATCCTGCGTCTCCATCGCCACCGGGTCCTTTTGGAGGCCCCAACACGGGAGGGGATCGAGCGCCTGCCTCCCACCCCCGAGACCAAGGTCCTCATCTTGGACGCGGGGTCCGACGGCGACGACAAGTGGGCGGACGACCTCTCTTCCACCCTCCGAAGCCGCTCCGACCTCCAAGCGCTCGTCATCCTTCCGCGCTCCGATCCGGCGCTCGAAACCCGCGCCCGGAAGGCGGGCGCGAAGGCGGTCCTCGTCCGTCCGTTCGGGATCCACGACTTCGTCCAA
Source organism: Thermoplasmata archaeon (assembly GCA_052326485.1). Lineage (GTDB taxonomy): Archaea > Thermoplasmatota > Thermoplasmata > Lutacidiplasmatales > UBA184 > Lutacidiplasma. Next base: position 104,568 of record JBKQMS010000016.1, read on the forward strand.
GCAGTGGATTCCGTCGGTGCCCAATCCCCGTCGCCCTGACCCGTCCGGGGACGCTGGCGGTAGGCCGTGTCGCGGCTCCGTCTTCCCGGGCCGGCGAACACGACCCGATCCCTCGTCGCGGTGATACGAGGCCGCGTCACGACGGATGCGGAGGGAATCGCGCCGTTCCGGCACGACGCGTCCCACCTCACCGGTCGGCCAATCGCGGTGGTGGCCCCGGCCGACCCGGACGACGTCGTGGAACTGGTCCGGTGGGCGCGACGCACCCATACCCCGCTCGTCCCGCGGGGCGGAGGCACCTCCCTCGGTGGGGAGTCCGTTCCCCCCGATGGAGGCGTCGTCGTCGACCTTTCCGGATGGTCCCACCTGCTCGAGGTGGACCCGAACGGTCTCTGGGCCCGGGTCGAACCGGGTCTCGTGAACCGGGACCTCCAGCGAGCCCTCCTTCCGCACTGGTTGTTCTTTCCGCCCAACCCCGGGTCGTGGACGCTCTCGACGATCGGCGGGAACGTAGGGACGAACGCCTCGGGCATGCGGTCGTTCCGCTACGGCCCGACCCGGGCCTGGGTCCGCGAGGTCGAAGCGGTCCTCGGCACCGGGACCCGGGTCCGTTTCGGCTCCCGGGTCGCCAAGCGCTCGGTCGGGCCGGACCTCCTCCAGATGTTCGTCGGGAGCGAGGGCACCCTCGGGATTGCGACCGAGGTCACGGTCCGGCTGGCGCCCATGCCGGCCGTACGGCACGGCGTGATCGTCCCGGTTCCGCGAGGCGCCTCTCTCGGCCCGTTGGTGGCCCGCCTTTCCCGAATCCCCGATAGCGGGCTTTCCGCGGTGGAGTACCTCGACCGGGGGTCGGCGGCCGCCCTCGCCGAGCGACGAAAGGCCCGTTGGCCGCGAGACTCCTCACTGCTCCTGCTCGAGGTAGAGGCCGGAGGTCCGGACGAGGCCGAGCGGAGGCTCTCTCGGCTGCGCAGGGCGCTCGGGGCGATGGGCGCGGGCGACGGGTTCACGGTCTTCGAGGACGCGGACGAGCTTTGGACGCTCCGGGGGGCGAGCGGCGACGTCCTGCTCGAGCGGTACGGCCTGCATGTCCGAGAGGACGTCGCGGTCCCGCTGGACCGCGTGGACGCCCTCGTCGCCGAGCTCGAACGGATCGCCCGTCGGGAACGGGTGCCGTTCTTCCTGTTCGGTCACCTTGGCGAGGGAAGCCTCCACCCGAACTACGCGGTCGGTCCGACCACGGCGGCCGCCGAGCGGATCCGCGCCGCCGTGCTGAGGGCCTCGCGTTCCCTCGGGGGAACGATCAGCGCGGAGCATGGGATCGGGCGACTGAAGCGGGCGTTCCTGACCGAGGAGCTCGGCGCGGGCGCGGTCGAGCTGCTCGGGGCCGTGAAGCTGGCGTGCGACCCTGACGGGATCCTGAACCCCGGGAAGCTCTATCCGCCCGCGGCTCGGCCAGCGCGACGACCTTCTCGGTCGCCTTCGGAACGGGAAGTCGGTCGAACTCGGACGGGGTCACCCAGCGCCGGTCGGTCCCCGTCCCCGCTCCGGGGCTCCCCCGGTGGCGGCCGGCGAAGGCGTGCAGCTCGACCGTGAAGTGGCTGTAGGCGTGCCGAACGGTTCCGAGCGGGACGAGGCGACGGACGTGAAGGCCCGTCTCTTCGCGAAGTTCGCGTCGGGCCGCGGTCTCGGGCCGCTCACCGGGCGCGACATGGCCGCCCGGGAACTCCCAGAGGCCCGGGAGGAGGCCGGACGACGGTCGACGCTGGACGAGCCACCGACCACGGTCGGTGAGGACCACGACCGCCGCACGGACGTGCGGTCGGCGACCGCGGCCCGCCCGCCTCGGCAACGCCCCCGGGTCCGCGAGCTCGCGGTGCGCGCGGCACGCGAACGCGACCGGGCAGGTCGGGCACCCCGGTCGGGTCGGACGACAGACCGTTTCCCCGAGCTCCATGACGGCCTCGTTGAACTCGCCGGCGTTCGCCCGGGGTAGGACCGAGGCAAGGGACTTCTCGAGACGCTCGCGGACGAGCGGGTCTCGCACGTCCCCCTCCTCACGCGTCCAGCGGGCCGCGACCCGCCGCCCGTTCGCCTCGAGCGCGATCACGGGACGACCGAACGCGATCGCCGCAACGGCTCGGGCGGTGTACGGCCCGACGCCCGGAAGGGCCTCGAGCTCGGGGACGGTGGAGGGGAAGCGCCCCGCCCGCTCCCGCACGATCCGGCGGGCCGTCACGTGCAGGTGGTGGGCGCGGGCGTAGTAGCCGGCGCCCTGCCAGACCTTCAGCACCCGGCCGATTGGGGCGCGCGCGAGCGCCTGAACGGTCGGGAACGCGCTCACGAACCGCTCGAAGTACGGCGTAGCCTGCGCGACGCGGGTCTGCTGGAGGAGGACCTCCGCGACCCAGACCCGGTACGGATCCCGATTGCGACGCCACGGCAGCGCCCGCTGGTGGAGACGGTACCATCGCAGGAGGGCCGGAGCGAGAGTAGTAGGGAGCGGCGGCACGGTCGTCGGAGCGGAGCGCACGGACCTCGGGAGGGTCGGACGGGCCGGGGAGTTAAAGCGGAGCGGGCGTTCGACCGACCATCGTGAGCGAGCGAGCGGAACCGGTCCGGGTCACAGACGCGACGTTCGAACGCGAGGTCATCCGTTCCTCGCTTCCCGTCGTCGTCGACTTCTACGCGGATTGGTGCACCCCCTGCCGGGTCGCGGACCCGCTGCTCCGGGACCTGAGCGCTCAGCTTGCCGGCCGCGTCAAGTTCGCGAAGGTGAACGTCGACGAGGCGGCGCTCGTCACTCGCTCGTACGGGATCCACATGATCCCGACGTACGTCTTCGTAGAGGCCGGGCAGGAGAAGGGCCGGGAGGTCGGGTCGGTGGACCTCGTCGCGTTCCGTCAGAGCGTACGGAGGTACTTCTCGAAGGCGCGCCTTAGTGGCGGAACACGCGCCAGCCCGTGAAGTACATCGAGATCCCGTAGCGCTGCGCGGTCGCCACGACCTCGGGGTCCCGGAGGCTCCCGCCCGGCTGGAGGATGGCGGCCACGCCCGCGCGTCCTGCGACCTCGACCCCGTCCGAGAACGGGAAGAACGCGTCCGACGCGAGGACCGAGCCCTTCGCCCGGTCGCCGGCGACCTCGCAGGCGAGCTCGGCGGCCTTAACACGGGTCGGCTGACCCGACCCGATCCCGACGGTCGACGACCCCTGGACGAGGACGATCGCGTTCGACTTGGCGTGCCGGACGACCCGCCAGGCGAAGTCGAGCGCGCGCAGCTGCTCGGGGGACGCCTCGGGTCCCGTGACGTGCTTCAGGTCAGTGGGGATGAGCTGCCGAACATCCACCTCCTGGAGCAAGAGGCGACCTAGGGAGCTCTTCGCCTCCCAACGACCGGCTTCGAGGGTCGGAGGAGCGGTGCGGACCAGCTTGACCTTCGCCCTCCGGCCGAGCGCCTCGAGCGCCGTGGGGTGGAACTCGGGGGCGGCGAGCAGGTCGACGAAGACCCCTTTGAGGGTGGCCGGGTCGTCCGGCCCGAGCGGCCGGTTGACGGCGACCGCGCATCCGTAGCGAGCGACCGGGTCGGTGGCGATCGCCCTTTCGAGCGCTTCCGCGAGCGTCGCGCCCGAGGCGACGCCGCACGGAGTCGCGTGCTTCACCACCGCCGCGCTCGGGGCCTCGAACTCGGCGACGGTCGCGAGCGCGGTGTCGACGTCGAGGAGGTTGGTGAACGAGAGCCCTTCCCCCTTCAGCACGGTGAACGGCCTCGGAGCGAGACCAGCCCCCGGCGGAGAAACAGCAGCGTAGACCGCGGCCTTCTGATGCGGG
>JBKQMS010000017.1:0-33485 GCA_052326485.1 Thermoplasmata archaeon
CCAGGTCGACGCCGCGGGGCCGCCCGACCGTTCGGTCGAGGAGTTCCTCGGCCAACGGCGTGTGCACCCCGTGGCGCGGCTGATCTTCTCGAACCTGTACGCGCACGTCTACGCCGCCGACCCGGAGACCATCGGGATCCTCGGCACCGCCGAGGAGTACCGGGTAGCGAAAGAGCCGTACGGGTTCCGCAACTTTCGGCTCATCGAAGGGTACTCCGCGCTAGTCGACCGGGTCGCCGGTCGGCTCGGGGACCGGATCCGACGGAATCACGAGGTGACTGAGGTCCACGTCACCTCCTCTGGAGTCCGCATCCGAGTGAAAGACCCGGAAGGGACCCCGACCGAGATCCACGCGGCGGGCGTCATCGTCACCGTTCCGCTTGGCGTCCTCAAGTCGGGGTCGATCGTGTTCGACCCTCCCCTTCCTACCGAAAAGCTGGCCGCGATCGAACGGATCGCCTTCGGTGACGTCTACGCCCTCCAGTTGCGGGTCAAGAACGGGACGATGCGCCGGCGCCTCGGCGATTTCGGCATCGTCTGGGGAGGCACGCCTTCGGCGTTCTACCGCCCCCGGGTCGGCCTAGGGGAGGAAACGGAGATCGTGACGGCGTTCACGGTCGGGCGAGAGGCCCGCCGAAGGGCCGCACTCTCGGACGACGAGCTCGTCTCGGTCACGGTGGCCGAGTGGAAGGAGGTGCTGCCGCCCAACGTTTCTCTCGGAGAAGTCGACGGGTTCGTCGTGCATCGCTGGCCTACAGACCCCTGGGTCCGCGGCGGATACTCGTTTCTTCCGCCGGGAGTTGGCCTCGCCGAGCGGCGAGCTCTCGCCTCCCCCGTGGGGAACCGCCTGTTCTTTGCCGGGGAGGCGACGGACGTTGCAGGCCAATCGGGAACCGTTCCCGGAGCCATCGACACGGGGACCCGGGCAGCCGAGGAATGCCTCGCCGCCGTCCGAAAGGGCGGGACGACGTGACCGAGCGCGCTAGGACGAGCGTTCCGGAATCCGGTAGTGTCCCTGTGGTCAGTCCGACCCTGATTGCCCGGTTTCTCTGACGTGATGGCGGGCCTGCAAACACCCAAGCCTTTTAGCTGAGGAACCGGTCGCTCGCTGTCGATAAGCCCATGCCGGACTCACCATCGATGCGAATTCGGTTTCCCGACGGGAAGGAGGAGTCGTTTCCCGCGGGGATCGCTGCTCGGGACGCGCTGGGTCAGTGGAACCCGGAGCGGCTCAAGCTTGCGCTCGCCGCGTCGTGGAACGGGGTGCCGGTCGACCTGACCTCGCGTCTCGCGGCCGACGGGAGCTTGGCCCCCCTGACGTTCGAGGACCGGGCCGGTCGCGACATCCTCCAGCACTCGTCGGCACACCTCGTCGCCAAGGGGCTCGTGGAAACCATCCCGGAGGCTCGTCCTACCCACGGTCCGCCCACCGAGGAGGGGTTCTACTACGATTTCGACGTGCGGCCTCTCACCCCCGCGGACCTCGACTCCGTCCGCGCGGCGATGGACCGGGCCATCCGGGCCCAGGAGCCGTTCGTCCGGCGGGAGCTCTCCCGGCAGGATGCCGAGAAGCTCTTCGCGGGTAATCCGCACAAGCTCCGGTACATCTCCGAGACCCCGGAAGGCGAGACGATCTCCGTCTACGACACCGGGACGTTCACGGACCTCTGCCGAGGCCCGCACGTTCCGACCACCGGGTGGCTCGAAGGCGTGCACATCCTCGGCTTCTCCGCCATCGGCCAGGAGGACCCGATGGCCGCGCCGCTCCAGCGGATCCGTGGGGTCGGATTCCCCACGCGGCCCGAGCTCGACGCCTACCTCAAAATGAGGGCGGAGGCGGAGGCCCGCGACCACCGGATGCTGGGCACGAAGCTCGAGCTGTTCACGTTTGTCGACTCTTCTCCCGGATTCCCGATCTGGCTCCCGAACGGAATGGTCATCGTTCACGAGCTGGAGAAGTTCGTCCGCGAGCATCTCGCCGCGGCCGGGTACGCCGAGATCCGGACACCCCTCCTCTTCGCCCAGTCGGTCTACGAGGAGAGCGGCCACTGGGAGCTGTACCGGGAGGACATGTTCCTGACCGAGCTCGAAGGCCGGACCTTCGGCTGGAAGCCGATGAACTGCCCGGGCTCGATGCTCATCTTCCGGTCCCGTGCCCGTAGCTACCGCGAGCTTCCGATGCGGCTCGCGGAGTTCGCCCCGCTCCATCGTCTCGAGGCCAGCGGTACCCTCCACGGGCTCACCCGGGTGCGCGAGTTCGTTCAGGACGACGCGCACATCTTCGTCACCGAAGAGCAGGTCGAGCCCGAGATCCGGACGCTACTGGCGTGGATCGAGAAGGCGTTCACCACCTTCCGGCTCACTTGGAGCTGCGAGCTCTCGACCCGCCCCGCGAAGTTCCTGGGCGAGAAGGAGACCTGGGAGCGCGCGGAAGCGACGCTCGAGCGGGTCTTGAAGTCGAGCGGGGTGAAGTACCGCATCTCCCCCGGCGAGGGCGCGTTCTACGGCCCGAAGATCGACATCCACATCCGCGACAGCCTCGGTCGCCCCTGGCAGACGGGAACGATCCAGCTCGATTACCAGATGCCGGCCCGCTTCAAGCTCGCCTACCAAGGGCCGGACGGCCAACTGCACACCCCCGTCGTCGTCCACCGAACGATCCTCGGAACGTGGGAACGGTTTCTCGGCGTCCTCCTCGAGCACACGGCCGGCCGGCTACCGCCTTGGCTCGCCCCTATGCAGGTCCGTGTCCTCCCCGTGACAGACCGCCAGACCATGGCGGCCGAGGGGCTCGTGGCGGAGCTGCGTGCCCAGGGGCTGCGGGCGGAGGCGGCGGGCACGGAGGAGTCGCTCTCGAAGCGCGTCCGCAGCGCGGAGGTCGAACGGGTCCCCTACGTCGCCGTCCTCGGGGACAAGGAAGTGGATGCGGGGACCGTGGCGCTTCGGGTCCGAGGGTCCAAGGAGAACCGGACGTTCTCGCGCCCGGAGTTCCTCGCCCACGTTTCCCAGCGCGTTCGCGAGCGATCGTTCGACCCGTAGACCGATTACGGCGAGTGGGAGCGGCGCGACCGCCGCGCTTCGATGCGTGCGTCCAGGAACGCCGTGTCGACCTCGGCCGAACCGAGCTGGTGCTCGGTCCGCAGATGCTCCCGCATGTGGGCCAGGTCGGTCGGCACCCCGCAGACCTTGCAGGGCACCCGGGAGCGCCGTAGGTTCGAATCTCGTGACCCCGAGGACTGCATCAGGTAGGTTACGCGGGGAGGATGATAAAGAACCGCTCATCGGCCGCGACCGACCGGCCGCGAGGCCGGCGGCCACCAAAGTTTAATTACGTATCCCCTTGAGCCGGCTCGGATTTCGAGGGAAACCATGGATTTGTCAACCGGGCAACTCGAGCTTCTGATCCTGGTCGCCGCTCTCGCCGGTCTCGCTTACTCGGGGGTCCAGACCGCCCTCGTGTTGCGCGAGGACGAGGGCAACGAACGCATGCGCGAGATCTCTCTCGCCATCCGGGAGGGCGCGATAGCGTTCCTGCGCCGCGAGTACACGTTCGTGTTCGCCGTCGCGGCCGTGCTGGCGGTCATCATCGCGTTCGCCTTCGGGATCACCGGGGACGGGGGCCGGCTCGCGGTCGGGTTCGTCTTCGGCGTCGGGGGTAGCGCGCTGGCCGGGGCGGTCGGGATGCTCGTCAGCATCCGGGCGAACGTCCGGACCGCGGCGCACGCGATGAAGGGCAACCTCGGCGCGACGATGCGCTACGCGTTCCGTGGCGGGAGCGTCACCGGGATGTCGGTCGCCAGCCTCGCGCTGCTCGAGCTCGTCGGGTTCTACTGGGCCTTCGGCGGGAACGTCCTCGACATGGTCGGAGTCCTGTTCGGGGCTTCCCTCATGAGCCTGTTCGCACGGGTCGGTGGCGGGATCTACACGAAGGGAGCGGACGTCGGGACGGACCTCGTCGGCAAGGTCGAGGCGGGCATCCCCGAGGACGACCCTAGGAACCCCGGCGTCATCGCCGACAACGTGGGCGACAACGTCGGCGACTGCGCCGGCATGGCCGCGGATCTCTTCGAGACGTACGTCGTGACGGCCGTCGCCGCGATGCTCCTCGCCTACCTTATCGGGAGCATCTCCGGTGCCTCTCCTCTCCTTACGGTCTTCCCGAACGCGGTGCTCTTCCCGCTCCTCGTCTGCGCCTGGGCGATCGTCGCGACGATCGTCGGGACGTTCTTCGTCCGGATGCGCGCGGGCGGCACGATCATGGGCGGGCTGTACCTGGGCCTGGCCGCCACGACCGCGGTCGGCCTCGCCGGTCTCTACCTCCTCGACTACTACTTCATGGGCGGGAACATCGGGGTCTTCGTTGCGACGGCCGTCGGCCTGATCGTGATGATCCTCATCGTGATCATCACCGACTACTACACGAGCGCGAAGTACGGGTCGGTCCGCAAGATCGCGGAAGCGTCCCAGGCCGGGGCGGGCCCCACGGTCATCAGCGGGCTCTCGGTCGGACTTGAGTCGGCGTGGATGCCGGCCCTCGTGCTCGTCGGCGGAACGCTCCTCGCGTACGCGTCCGTGGGCTGGTACAACGGCTTCTCCTCGAGCCACGGGCCGGACAGCTACTTCGGTCTCTACGGGATCGGCCTCGCGGCCGCGAGCATGCTCTCGGTCACGGGCATGATCATCTCGATCGACGCGTTCGGGCCGATCACCGACAACGCGGGAGGGATCGCCGAGATGGCGAACCTGCCCGAGGCGGCCCGCGCGATCACCGACCCCCTCGACGCCGTCGGCAACACGACCAAGGCGATCACCAAGGGGTACGCCATCGGTTCGGCCGTCCTCGCCGCCCTCGCGCTCTTCGCGGCGTACACGTTCGCGGCGGCGAAGGACTGGGGCCAGCCGTGGGGCTCCTTCACGAGCCTGCTCACGCTCTCCAACCCACTCGTCGTCGCGGGCCTCGTCGTCGGAGCGGCGATGCCGTTCCTGTTCACCTCGTTCCTGATGAACGCGGTCGGGGTCGCAGCGGAGAAGATGGTCTTCGAGATCCGCCGGCAGTTCCGCGAGATCGCCGGGCTCCTTGAAGGGAAGGCGAAGCCCGACTACGGGAAGTGCGTGGACATCGTCACGCTCACCGCGCTCCAGCAGCTCGCCGTGCCCGCCCTCATCGCGGTCGTCACCCCGCTCGCCGTCGGGTTCCTGCTCGGTCCGATCGCCCTCGCGGGACTGTTGCTGGGCGCGATCATCTCGGGATTCCCGCTCGCCATCACGATGACGACCGGGGGAGCCGCCTGGGACAACGGCAAGAAGTACATCGAGAGCGGCCACTTCGGCGGGAAGCGCTCGGAAGCCCACAAGGCGGCCATCGTCGGCGACACCGTCGGCGACGCGACCAAGGACACCGCGGGTCCGGCCATCAACCCGCTCATCAAGGTCGTGAACACGATCTCGATCCTGTTCATCGCGCTCATCGTGGCGCACTCGGTGATCGGGATCTGAACGGGCCCGGACGGCCCCCTCAGACCGCGAGTTTGATAAGCCGGGTCGGTTTCGTGTGGCCGAGGCCAACCATGTGCGACACGTGCGGCTGCAAGACGAAGAAGAAGCCGAAGTAGGGCCGTGACCGCGTTCGAGCCGTGGCTCGAGCGCGGGGGAGCCGGGGCGTGCCCCGTTTCCGTGCCCAGCCGTAGGGCTTAGCGGAGCGGACGAAAACAGTCGTCGCCGTTCAGGCGTAGTGGCTCAGACTCGAACGCTCCTTCTTGGAGGCGTCGTTCTCGCCCCGCTCCTCGCGGCGTCGCTCCTTCTCGCATTCCTCCTCGGTGACCCAGACGAACTCGAGGTCCTCGGGGTGGTCGTGGGAGATGAACGCGCCCGCCTCGAACGCGCTCGACAGGAGCTCCTCGAGGTTGTCGGCCTCGTTCCCCTCGAGACGGCCGGCGGTCCGCCAGTACCAGTCGGGGGCCTTCCCGCTGGCCTGCAAGTACTCGGTGATCAGGTCGTAGATCGACGTTCGATCGTCCGCCATGTGGACATGGAGGTGTCGGTCCTTCTCGCTCGGCGCGGGCGCGTCGGAGGCAGTCATCGTCCGTCGAACGGACAGCCCTCTATAACGACTCGGCTCGGCCGCGGGAGGTGACCAACTCTTCAAGAGCGGATGCGGTCTGGGGGGTGGTCGTGTACGCCCCGGACCAGGCCACGGACATCGGCGCGCCCGCCGCCCGGGGACGCGAGAGCGCTCGCAGCGCTCGACACGCCCACCTGGTGGGCCGCCTCCAGAGCCGCCAGATCACGATGGAGGAAGCGACCGAGCTGTTCACGATCATGCAGGGGATGCTCCAAGCGAGCGAGGCCGCCCGGCTCGCCCTGATGCGCGCCCCTCGTCCGGCCGCGCCGTCGGGCCATGTGGCGCCCCCGCCCCGTACTCCGCCGCCGCCTGGAGGGAGCAGCACCGACGACCTGCTCCTCGTCGGGCTTCTCGCGATGGGCGCGGGGGCTGGGCTGCTCGCGGCGATGACCAAGCGGATGCAGGACGTTACCACCCCCGCCGGGTCGGCCCCGAGCTCCAACGCTAGCCCGAGTACCTCGTCCCGAAAGGGGTAGTGGATGGGTCCCGACCGGTTCGTCTTCGCCCACCTCGCGGACGCGCACGTCGGAGCGTGGCCCCGAGACCCGGCGGTCCGCTCCGCGCTGCGGGAGAGCCTCCTCTCCGCGCTACGGGTCGCGGAGGAGCGGAACGCGGAGTTCCTGCTGGTCTCGGGCGACCTCTTCCACACACCGGTCCCGGACCCCGGCGAGGTCGCGCCCGTCACGGCCGCGCTCCGTCGTTTCGTCGACCAGGGCCGTCGGATCTACGTCATCTACGGGTCCCACGACTACGTCGCGCACCGGACGAGCTGGCTCGACGTCCTCGCCGAGACCGGCGTCTTCCTCAAGGTCGCGCCCGAAGCGGTGCGCTCCGAGGGGACCCGATGGACCCTCCCGTTCGTCGTCGACGAGCCGACCGGCGCTCGGATCGCCGGGATCTCCGGACGGTCCCACGGCCTCGACCGGGAGTACTTCCGCGCGGTGGACTCCGAGGCGTTCCGGGCCGAGCCGGGGTTCAAGATCTTCCAGTTCCATGCCGCGGTCGAGCAGTACCTCCCCGAGAGCCTTCGAGAGCACATCCACGGCATTCGCGTAGAGGACCTCCCGCCCGGCTGCGACTACTACGCGGGAGGCCACATCCATTACACCTACACGGGAGAGGGGCCGGGGGGCGGTCTTCTCGTCAATCCGGGAGCCGTCTTTGGAACGAGCCGGACCGACCTCGAGAACGGTCAGGAGGGGCGGACCCATCAGGGCGTCGTCATCGTGACCGTGGAAGCGGGACGCCCGCGGGCCGAGTTCGTGGACACGGCGCCGCGCGGCGCCGTCCACCTGGTCGACGTGGACGTTTCGGGCAAGACCGCTGAGGAGGCTCGCTCCGAGCTGGAACGCCGCCTTTCCCTCGAAAGCGAACGCGGCGCGCTCCTGTTCCCCCGAGTTCACGGGACGCTCGCGGACGGAACGCTCGCGAGCCTCGCCCTCACGCAGCTCGCTCGCAAGCGGGGCCCCGAAGCTGGGACGGTCCACTGGGACGTCCGGGACCTAGCCCCGGCCACCGAGGAAGGGACCGACACTACCTCCGAGTCGGCGGTCGAGACCGAGGAGGTCCGTCGCCTTCTCTTGGAAACCATCACCGGACGCTCGTGGCTCGAGGGTATTGAGGGGGAGCGGCGGGTCCGGGACCTTCTCCGGGAGCTCGGGATGCCGAAGGCGGAGGGGGAGTCCCGCCAGGACTACGCGAACGCCCGGCTCGGAAGCGCCCGCCGACTGATCGGCGTCCGCCTCGAGCGGACGGGGGAGTAGAGGCGCGCCGTGCAGCTTCGCCGCCTCCGGGTCAAGAACATCCGCAGCTACGAGGCCGCGGAGCTCGAGTTCGCGAGCGGGACGACGCTCATCGCGGGCGACGTCGGCGCCGGCAAGACGAGTCTCCTCTACGCCATCGAGATGGCCCTCTTCGGGGTCGCAGAGGTCAACGCCGCCTACCTTGTCCGCCACGGGGCGACCCACGCGGAGGTCGCCGTTTCCTTCGAGGGAGCGGACCATCAGTACGAGATCTTCCGGCGGTTCCGCCGGGTCCGACGGAAGGGCCAGGAGACGTTCGAGCCGGAACGGATCCGCTTCACGGTCAACGGCACCGAGACGTCGTACTCGGCGACCGAGCTTCGCCAGCAAGTGATCGAGCTCCTCGGGTTCCCCGACAACCCGAGCCCCCAGGCCCACTCGGACCTCTGGCGCTGGGCGGTCTATGTCCCTCAGGAGCGGATGCGCGACATCCTGGGCGCCCGTCCCCAGGACCGCCTCGAGACCGTGCGGAAGGCGCTCGGGGTCGAGCGGTACCGCACGGCGGCGGAGAATGCCCAGGAGCTGGCCACCGACCTCCGTCGCAGCGCCGCCTCGCGGCGGGCGGAGGCAGACCGACTCCGGTACTTTGACGAGGAGTTCGCGGAAGGGAACCGCCAGGCCGACCGGCTCCGGGTCGACCGGGCGACTCTCGCTCGCGCCCTCAAGGATCGAGAGGACGCGGTCGCCGCCCTTCGGGTCGTTCGCTCCGAGCGCGAGTCCGCGGCCCGCAAGGCCGAAGCTGACGAGCGCGAGCGCGCCAGTCTCGAGCGGGAACAGGAGGCCGACCGGCGCTCGATCGAGGAGCACCTCCGGGTCGTTCAGGAACGAACGGTGGAGGCGGCGCGGCGCCGAGCCGAGTCCGCCTCCGTGAGCGCGGACGCGGACGCGCTCGACACGCGCCGGTCGGCGCTCGCGACGGCGGACGAGGAGCTGGCTCGCCTCCGCGGAGAGCTCGAGCGACGTTCCACCCTTCTCCGATCGCTCTCCGAGGCCCGGGCGATTCTTGCCTCGGCGGAGCGGGGGCGCACGGACGCCCGCGCGGCGGTCGACCAGCACCGGGTCGAGGAAGCCGAGGCGAAACGCGCTCACGAGGAGGCGCTCGCCGAAGCTCCAACGGAGGAGCCTCTCTCACCCGCTCCGGAGAGCCTTGCGAAGATGGACGAACGGCTTGTGGCCGCCCGCCAGCGGGAGGCCGCGGCCCTCCAGGCCTTGACCCAGGCCGAGAGCTCACTGGCCGAGGTGGACGAGCTGCTTCATGCGGGGGTGTGTCCCCGGTGCCACCAGAAGGTCCACCCGTCCGAGTTCGGGTCCCACCGCAACGAGGCCGCCGCAACCGTCGAGTCTGCCAGATCGAAACTCTCCGCCGCCGAGACGCACCGCGCCCGCATCGAGGAGGAGCGGCGGGCCCGAGAACAGTACGAGAGGGCCCTCGACCGCTGGAAGGAGGCCGAGAAGCGTCGGGCCGCGTCCCGGGTCGCGCTCGCCCGGGCCGTGAAGACGCTCGAAGGATCCGTCCGTGGGCAGGAGGTGGCGGAACGGGCCACGACCGCGGCCACCCTCCGGGTGACCGAGCTCTCGCCCGAAGAGACTCGGGAATCCACGCTCCGGACCGAGGTCGCCCGAGCGGAGGAAGCTAAGACCGTCGCGTCTCGGGACGTCGAGCGGTCCGTCCTCGCCGCGGAGCGGCGGCGGGGCATCGACCGGGCGCTCGAGGTGCTGAAGACCGAGAGCGCCCGTCTCGAACGCGACGCGAAGCTCCTCAGGGACCGGATCATGGACCGCGGCCAACGGCTCGCTTCCCTTCGCGCGGGAGGCGAAGAGGCGGCGGGGCTGCGCGCCGCGGTCGCCGAGGCCGAACGGAACCTCTCGACGGCGGAGGACCAGCTGGCGACGGAGAGGTCGACCCTGGTTCGCCTGGATGCGCAGCTGGATGAGGCGGTCCGACGCGTGGGCGCCGCCGAGACGGGACGACGGGAGAGGGCGGAGCTCCTGGCCGAGGCCACCGAGGTCGAGGAGAAGGCGACGTGGGTCGGCGGACCGTTCCGAACCATGGTCCTCACGATGGAGCAGAAGCTGCTCACGCATGCTCAGACGCTGTTCGAACGGAACTTCGCGCGGTACTTCGCGTCGCTCGTCGACGACCCTGGGCTCGTCGCGCGCACCGATCCCGCGTTCACTCCCCTCGTGATGATCGAGGGAGAGTGGACCCCCGCCGAGGCGCTGAGCGGCGGCGAGCGGACGAGCCTGGCGCTCGCGTTCCGTCTCGCCCTGGCCCAGGTGGTGCGAGCGATGGGGAGCCTGCACCTCGACACGATTCTCCTCGACGAGCCGACCGACGGCTTCTCGCCCGAGCAGGTGATCCGGATGGGGGAGCTCCTCGAGGAGCTCACGCTGCCCCAGGTCATCCTCGTGTCGCACGAGTCCCAGCTGGCGGCAATCGCGGACCGCGTGATCCGAGTCCAGAAGGTGGATGGGCGCTCCTTCCTCGAGAACGCCAGCCCCGCCGCCGGTGACGAGCCTCCGGCAGCCCACCCTGACCCGTAATCGTGAGGCGGACCTCGGCTGCCTCGAACGGTCGAGCCCCCCCGGCTTGCCCGCCCTCCCTTCGTCACCTTGATGAAGCGACCGCGGCTTGCGCGGACCGCGAACTATGCCCCGCCGGAAGTACGGGCGACTACGGAAGCCGATTCCGCCGGTTCCCCCGGAGAAGTGTCGGTTCTGCCGGCTCAGGCGCCCGTGCCCGATCCACCCTAGGGTTTCCCGGTCGTAGACCGTTCGGTCGCGGGGGAGCTAACCCGAGCCTCTTGCGCGACGCCGCACCGGCCGTCCCCCAGAGATCGCCCCAACCGGGCAGTAGGGGACGCACCAGCCGCAGTCAGTACAGTTCGAATGGACCACGAGCCGCGTGGGCGTGAGCTCCATCGCGTCCGGCGGACAGACCGCCGTGCACAGTCCGCACAGCACGCACGTCTCCGGGTCGATGACGATCAGGTCCCTCAGCCCCCGGAGGTCCGCCCGTGCGTGCCAGTTCGATTCCCGAAACGAGGCGCGGACCGCACGTCCGGCAACCGACCCCTCACGCGCCCGGCGGGGAAGGGCCGGGATTCAGCGCCCGGCCCAGGGCCGCGAACCCGGTGAGGGCGCACTTGATGCGGGCCGGCGAGAGCGGGATTCCCAGCAGCTGGAGGACGTCGTCGCGGGTCAGGCGGCCTGCCTGTTCGACCGTGAGGCCGGCGACCTTCTCGGTCATCATCGACGCGCTCGCCACGCTGATCGCACAGCCGTCGCCTTGGAATCGGATCTCGGATATCCTCTGCGACCCCGGATCGACCTTGAGCCGTACGGTGATGTGATCGCCGCACAGGGGGTTCGACTCCTCCCCTTCACGGTTGGCGTCCGGGAGCGGACCGAAGTTCTTCGGAGTCCGGTAGTGCTGGAGGATTACCTCCTGGTACATGTCATACGCCATCGGGCACCAACGCCGAACTCACCGTCGGGGACGTACTAAACGCCTTCCGACGGGTCGACCTACCTATGGGCGTTCGCGACCGGCGCGGGCCCGGTCAGCTGAGCCACTGGGTGTTGAACAGGAGGCAGGACGGCTCGGCGTCCCCCATCGCGTTGATGACGATCCCGTGGAGGTTCGCCGCGAATACGGAGATGGAGGTAGGGAGGACGAGCCAGATGTCGGTGTAGTTGTCGTACATCGCGGTCGTGATGTTCGTATAGTCCGCGGTGAGGTTGGCGGGGTTCGATTCGGCCGCTGCGGCGTAGACCAGACTGTCCACCGTCGCGTTGTGGTACCCCGCCATGCACATGTTGGCGCTGCCGGTGCTCAGCGCATCGTTCTGGGTCCAGTCGTCGGGCGAGGCGTAGTCGGAGCTGTAGAACTCCTGACCCGTGAAGTAGGGTCCCCCGTTCGCGCCGGTGGCCGACGCGCACTGGCCGCCCGTCAAGCTCTGCTCCACGTAGAGGTCCGGCAACGAGAGGGGAAGGGGGTCGAGGTTGAGTCCGATTTGGAGGAGGTTCTCCGCGATGAACGAGGCGGCCTCGGCCCAGCCGGCCCCAACATCGAGGTATTCGTACTTGATGGAGTCGCCGGAACAGGCGTTGTTGGCGCAGGGGGAGTCTGCGATTTCTTGCTTGGCGAGAGGCAGGTTGTACGAGTAGTACGGCTCCTTCGCCGTGAGGTTGTTGTTGTACGGATAGCTGGGCGGAACCGGTCCGACCCACTGCTGCGCGTATCCTCCGAACGCCTCGGAGATGATCTGGGTGTAGTTGATGGCGTGGGCCACCGCCTCGCGGACGGACAGGTTGTTGAAAGGAGGCGTACTCTGGTTGAGGTAAACCCACCAGGCCCCAGAAGCCGCACTGACCGCCGTGGGCATGGGTTCCACGACGAGGTTCGAGTGGCCCTTCAGGCCGTTGACCGCGGCCGGGCCGATGTAGTCGAACTCAGCGCCCTGAATCGACCCGTCGACGAGCGCGCTGATCGTCACGTCGAGCGTCGGTTGGAAGAAGATGTCGACGGTCGTGTTCGCGGGTTGGAGGTTGTTGTTCCAGGGCTCGGTCGCGGCGGCCGCGATCCCCCAATAGTTCGGGTCGGGGACGAGAGTGTACCCGCCCCCTTCGACGCCGTTGAAGTCCTCGAGGAGATAGGGTCCCGTTCCAAGGGTGTGGGTCGTGAGGTAGTCGCGGGAGACATCCCCCAGCTGGGTTCCGCCGTTCGCGTCGATCCAGGTCGGGTCGACCGCGCACGAGTTCGGGGCGGAGATCGAAGCGAGGAGGTAGGTGTAGTTGCTGTCGAGATAGCCGTAGCCCAGGTTGAGTTGGATCGTCAGGTTGTTGATAACCTGGAACGACTGGTATGGCTCGCTCATGTTCGCGATCTGGGAGGTGGTCGGCGAGAAGAAGTTCCAGCTGTTCAGGTCGGCCACGAGGGTATTGTTCGCCGCCTTGATGTCAGAAAGGTCCGAATAGTACGATAGAGGGCTCGACTGGCTGAAGTTGGTCGTGAAGAAGTTCTGCTCGAGGATGAACTGGGGTCCCTGGATGAGGAGAAGGCTTCGGTAGAGGCTGTACCACTGGACGTAGGCGTTGTAGGGGTCCCCGTTCGAGAAGTGCACTCCCGAGCGCAGGGAGAAGGTGTAGCTGGTGAAGTTGGTCAGGGGGTTGTTGGTCGTCGTCCAGTTCTTGGCGAGGATACCACTGAAGTTGGTGGAGCTGGTGCCGTTGTACTGGATGAGACCCTGGTAGACCTGTTGGACGGCGCCCCATCCCGGAGAGGAGAAGGCGGCCTGAGGGTCGAGCGAATCGGGGAGCTCGGCCTGGTCGATGCAGATGGTGGTCGTCTGGTTCGGCCCGCAGACGGAAGTGATCGGTGAACGCTGAACCGCGTAGTAGCCGCCGATGCCGGCCGCTACGAGCACCACGATCACGGCGACGACGATGATGAATCGACGCCTCGGCTCCGCGGTTCCCGCCCCAGGCTCGGGCCGTTACGCGATTCCCCGATATGAACCTCCGCACGTGGCTGGGGACGTACGACAATTGTCCGACACTTCTCCTGGGTCGGACCTGTCTGCGGGCAGCTTGCTTCGGCCCTCGGGAGTTTCCCCTTCTTCCCCAGGACGAGGGCGACCTCGCAGCGGTCCACGGGAATAGAACCTAATACACCCCGGTAGGTCGAACCGCGGGTGGGAAGCATTCCCTCGAAGAACGGGCACGTAGTGCTGATCGGCTGTGGAGCGGTGGGGACGGTCATTGCGAGCCATCTCGCGTCGGATTCTCGGGTGCACCGACTGACCCTCGCCGACGTCGACGAACGAATCGCGCGGACGGTGGCGGCCCGGTTCGCCGGATCGAGCAAGGTTACCGCCCGGGCGCTGGACGCCTCCGACCCGTCCTCCCTTCAAGCGGCGTTCGAAGGCGTCGAGGTAGTAGTCCAAGCATCCCTTCCCCGCTTCAACGCGGGAATCCAGGCCGCCTGTCTCGCGACCGGAGCCAATTACATGGACCTCGCCACCGACTCGACCGACCCGTACGTGAACGACGCGGAGTGGAAAGCCCACGGACTGACCGCCGTCCTCGGGATGGGGGAGGACCCCGGCCTGTCGAACATCATGGCCCGGCGATCGGCGGACGGTCTCGACCATGTCGAGTCGATCCGCGTGCGGGATGGCGACACCGGTGCGAACCCGTCGTACCCGTTCCTACCCGTCTTCAGTCCGGAGACGTTCCTCGAGGAGACGCTTCACGGCGCGCGGGTCTGGGAGCACGGTCGGTACCGGGATGTCCCGCCGTTCTCGGACGGAGAGACGTACGACTTCCCCACCCCCATCGGCCCACAGAAGGTCTACTCGGTCGACCACGAGGAGGTCGACAGCCTCCCCCGGAACATCGGGAAGGGCGTGCAGTACGTCGACTTCAAGCTCTCGTTAGACGACATCGCGGTGCGCACCCTGCTTAGCCTGAGGGACTTGCGGCTGCTCGAGCGCGGAACCCCCCAGAGCCCAGGCCCGCTCCGGGCGGTGCTGAACGCATTCCCGAAGCCGGCGGACCTTGCCGGTAAGATCGACGGCGACAGCATGCTGATCGTGGAGACCAAGGGGGAGAAGGACGGCCACCCGGTCGCCGAGACGTTCCGGACCACCCTTAACCACCGTCGTACGAACGAACTCTACGGCGTTACCGCCGTAGCCTACCTCACCGGGACTCCCGCGGCGGTCGCGGTCCTTCAGATGGTAGGGGGAGCGATCCGGGAGCCGGGCATGCTCGCGCCCGAGACCCTCGACCCGAAGCCGTTCTTCCCGATGCTGCGCGAGCGTGGCATCCCGGTTCGGTTCCAAAGCACGGTCGAGAAGGAGTTCACCGGCTGAAGGGCCGTGAGGACCCCGCTCACGTTATAAGCACACTCGAGTGTGTAAATCCGATGGCCTCGGCGGCGCCTCGGTTCGAGCAGTGGCTCAGCTCCGATGAGGTCGGTCGGCTTTCGTCCGAGCTGGGCGACCCGGCGGAGTTCGCGCGTCAGCGGGCGGGAGCGTACGCGCGGTTTCGTCACCTGGAGATCGAGCCTAACCCGCTCTATCGGGGCTACGGCTACTTCACGAACGTCGACCTGACGGGGATCGAACCCGGGGCCACGGGGGACCCAGTACGACTCCCTCCGCGTCTCGAGGGGAGCGTGCGGATCGTTCACGACATCTCGGGCACGCGGATCGAGGTTCCCGAGGAGCTCGAGAAGGCAGGCGTACATGTCACCCCACTGTCGAAGGTCTGGGGGTCCGGGAAGGCCGAGGTGGAGGCGTTCCTTCGCGGGACGGAGGAGCCTTTGGACCGGCTTTCCGCTCTCGCCGCGGCCCTCCTCAACCGCGGGTACCGCCTCACGATCCCGGACCACTTTCCCAACCCCGTCCGGGTCCAGGAGCTCTGCATTCTCTCAGCCCCCAAGCAAGCCCTTTCCGTGCGACGGGCCATCCGGGTCGGCGCGGGCGCTCAGTTGCTCGCAACCGAGGAGGTCTACTCGACGGACCTCCCCGCGGATGGGCAGCGGCTGTACGCCTCCAACACGGACCTCGACCTCGCCGACCAGGCGAAGACGGTCTTCCTGACCGTGCATGCGCCCGACCTGAGGGCCGTTTCGGTCTATCGTCGGACCGCCACCACGGGCGCGGACGCGCGGATCGGCTGGATGTGGAACGGGCTTGGCGGCTACCGGATGAAGATGCGCAACCACACGCAACTTACCGGGCGCGGTTCGGTCGCGGAGGATTTCCAGACGTTCTACGGCGCCAAGGACCAGTCGTACGACAGCTCGTTCGACTTGACGCACGTCGCGACCGACACTCACGGGACGTCGATCACGCGGGGCGTCTTCACGGACCAGGCCCGCGGCATGAGCCGTGGCCTCGTGCGGATCGAGCAGGAGGCGCGGAAGACGGTCGCGCTAATCTCCGAGCACGCGATGCTGCTCTCGCGCGGGGCGCGCTCGGACACGATCCCGATCCTCGAGATCCTATGCCGGGACGTGAAGGCGACCCACTCGACCTCGGTGGCTCCGGTCGACCCGGAGAAGGTCTTCTACCTCGAATCCCGAGGCGTCCCTGAGTCCGAAGCGGTCCGGATGATCGGCGAGGGGTTCCTCGCGAACGTCTACGACCGGGCTCCGGTCGCGGGCCTCCGGGAGATCCTGTATCCGTCGCTCCAGGCTCGGTGGGACGGCTCGGAGATCCTCTGGAAGGAGGGACAGTACCCGGCCCTGCCCCACCTCGACGTCACCGGCTCCGATGCCGCGCCCGACTGGCGGTTCGATTCGAAGCTCCGCTGAGCGAACGGCTTTCAACCTCCACCGCCGTGACGGAACCCCGGCGGCCTATGCCCCTCGTCCCGGACTCTTCTACGATCTCTAGGAAGGCCCTCCGAGAGCTACATCGGTCCCTGCGCGAGGACCTGGAGTCGACGAGCGAGCTCGTCGAGCGCCCTGGCGGTGCCGTGCGCGACCCCGCGAGCATCGTGACCGCCAAGGAACTCCTCCGTTCGACCCTCGCCATTCTAGACCTTCCGGGTCGCCGCAACCTCCAGCTGCTCGTGGCCGAGGTCAATCTGACCTATTCGACGATGGTCGCGGTCATCGACCTCGTGAAGTCCCACACGGACGTCCCGCGGGTGCCGCGGAAGCGTCCACCGAGCGACCCGCGGTGAGCCTCCGACCACGGGAACACCGAATTCCGATCAGGACATCCGACCGGAATTGGGGGAACGGGTTGGTCTTGGCAGGCCCTGGGCGGGCTACGCGACCGGGGTCTTTGGGGCGGCAGCCGTCGCCGGCTTCTTCCGCCCGAAGATCCGGGTCGAGTACTCCGCGATACGGGCCCAGCCCGGAACCCAGCGCTCGAGGTAGTAGTCCACGCTCCATCGGCTGGGTCCGTGCGCCGAGTTGATGAGTATCAGCCCCGCCATGGCGAAGGCGTAGAGAATCCCCGTTCCGATGTCCGTGGTCTCGGGGGTGATGGTGTACAAACCGCCGAATCCCTCCGGGATCGCCCAGATGAGGAGGCCCAGGACCAGGCCGCCCGCGTAGGCGATCTTTCGCATGAAGCCAAAGATCAACGCGAGTCCGATCAGGATCTCGAACGTGCCCACCGTGTAAACGACCGCCGTCGGGTTGGGCGTCGTCGCATTTACCCAGAAGGTGAACCAGCCCGACAGCCAGCTCGGGGCGGACTGTTGCGTGCCCTGAAGGTCGCTCAAGAAGTTCCCGGCGAACCCGGAATAGAACTTGAGAACCCCGTCCACCGACCATACGACCCCCAGCAGGATCCTGAGGATTGAGTTCATCGGGGAAACGTGTCGCGTCCACCAACTCGCATTCGCATCGTCCATCGGCTTGTTGCTCATGTCGACTCCTGCGGGCCTGTATGGGAGCGGGATATAAGCTCCGATGGGCGGGCGCAAACTCGCGCCTACCGAACGGGGGCCCCCCCGAGGACCAGGGCGGCGTCGGTTTGTGACGGGGCCTCCCACCGGTCACGAGGCCGGAAGGTCCGAGAGATGTCGTCTATCCGACGGCCCCGGCCATCTCCATCTGGATCAGCCGGTTTAGCTCGAGGGCGTAGTCGACGGGGAGCTCCTTCGAGAACTCCGCCAGGAAGCCCATGAGGATCAGGTGGATCGCGTCCGATTCGTTCAGGCCCCGGCTCATCAGGTAGAAGATCTGCTCTTCGCCGATCTTCCCGACGACCGCCTCGTGCGTGATCGTGGCGTCCTCTTCGTGGATCTCGTTGTACGGATACGTGTCCGAGCGGCCCCTTTCATCCGGAAGGAGCGCGTCGCACCGGACCGCCGCCTTGACACCGGTCGCGCCGGGCGCTACGTGGAGAAGCCCCCGGTAGCTCGTTTGTCCCCCGCGGATGGCGATCGACTTCGCGACGATCTTGCTAGAGGTGTCCGGCGCCGAGTGGACCGCCTTCGCCCCCGAATCGATGATCTGACCCTCGCTCGCGAACGCGACCGACAGGATGTCGGCGCGCGCGCCGCGGCCGCGCAGGTAGACCGAGGGGTACTTCATCGTGACCTTGGAGCCCATGTTGCCGTCGACCCACTCGACGAGCGAGCCTTCGTAACCGACTGCGCGCTTCGTGACGAGGTTGTAGACGTTCTTCGACCAGTTCTGGACGGTCGTGTACCGCAGCTTCGAGAACGGCTCGGCCACGACCTCCACGACCGCGGCGTGCAGCGAGTCGGTCGAGTAGATTGGTGCAGTGCACCCTTCGATATAATGGATTTTCGCGCCCTTGTCGGCGATGATGAGCGTGCGCTCGAACTGCCCGACGTTCCTCGCATTGATGCGGAAGTACGCCTGGAGCGGGATTCCGGCGTCGACCCCGGGCGGTACGTAGACGAAGCTCCCGCCCGACCAGACGGCGCTGTTGAGCGCCGAGAACTTGTTGTCGTTGTACGGCACGACCTTGCCGAAGTACTTCCGCAAGATGTCGGGGTGCTCCTTCACGGCGGTGTCCGTGTCGCAGAAGATGACGCCCTTCGCCGCGAGGTCCTCACGGATCTTGTGGTAGACCGTCCCGCTGTCGTACTGCGCGCCGACGCCCCCGAAGAACTCGCGCTCCGCCTTCGGGATGCCGAGCTTGTCGAACGTGTTCTTGATGTCGGCGGGGAGGTCGTCCCAGCTCCGCTTCGTTTCCCCCTCGAGCATGGGGTTCGCATAGTAGGTGTACGAGTCAAAGTCGAGGTCCGTCAAGCTCGGACCCCAATCCGGCATCGGGCGCTCCACGAAATGGTCGTACGCCCGGAGGCGGTACTCGAGCATCCAATCCGGTTCGGTCTTGAACCGGGAGATCGCGCGGACCACCTCGCGACTGAGGCCCTTCGGGATCCGCAGGCGGTACGTTTCGGGGTTCTTGAAGTCGTACCGCGTGTAATCGAGAGGTGTGATATCGGACGCCGTTTGTGCCATTCGCGCCTCGGGGAATTCCATCACCCCGGTGTATTTAAATTAGAGGTCGTCCCCGCGACGACAGAACCCTTCTGAGAGGGCTTCGCACGGTAGACGCCTCGGTGTACTTCGGAGCGCTACAGACGACCGCGGGAGAGAGGGCGGGATCGATCGGGCGGCTCACGAAGGGTTCGGCGAACCCCGTGACCCTGACAGGACGGCCGAGACCTCCTGAAGGCCGTCGAACATCTGCACGAGCTCATCCTCCGAGTTGTACAGATACGGGCTCGCTCGCGTGAGGGCGCTCACCCTGAACCTCTCCATCAGCGGCTGGGCGCAGTGATGACCGGCCCGGACGCAGACCCCCCGCGCGTCGAGGAGGCTCGCGATGTCGTGCGGGTGAGCGCCTTCGAGCGAGAATGAGAACACGGCCTCGCGGTCGGCCGCGTCCTTCGGGCCGAAGACCTTCATCTTCTCGCCGAACCGCTCGGCGGCGAGCGAGAGTGCCTTTCGTTGCAGACTACGCTCGTGGTCGTGAAGCTCCTCCCAACCGACTCCCTCGAGGTAGTCGAGCGCCGCCGAGAGCGCGATCGCGCCCCCGACGTTCGGGGTCCCGGCCTCGAACTTGGCCGGCGTCTCCTGATAGCTGATGCGGTCCAGGTGGACGTCCCGGATCATCTCCCCGCCGCCCATGCAGGGCGGCATCGCTTCGAGCAGCTCGGTCCGTCCCCAGAGGACCCCGATCCCCATCGGTCCGAGCGTCTTGTGCCCGGAGAACGCTAGGAAGTCGACCCCGAGGGCGCCGACGTCGATCGGGATGTGCGGCGCCGACTGCGCGGCATCGAGCACGACCAGGGCACCGGCCGCGTGGGCGCGGTCCGCGATCTCCCGGACCGGATTCACCGTGCCCAGGACGTTCGACACGTGTGTGAGGGTCACTACCTTCGCCCCGCGGTCGAGCAGCCGGTCGAGCTCGTCCAGCCGGAGGCGCCCCTCGTCATCGACCCCAACGAACTCGAGGTCGATGCCCGAGTACTCCCGCAGCATATGCCAAGGAACGATGTTGGAGTGGTGCTCCATTACGGTGGAGATGACCCGGTCCCCCCGGGTGAGAAGCTTGCGGCCGAGGCTCGTCGCGACCAGGTTGATCGCCTCGGTGGTCCCTCGAACGAAGACGACCCCGGACGGGTCCGGGGCACGAAGGAACCGAGCGACCCGCTCGCGGGCCGCCTCATAGGCGTCCGTCGCCTCGACGCTGAGCGCGTAGACCCCGCGGTGCACGTTCGCGTTCGTCTCCTCGTAGTACCGCTCCTCGGCGGTGATCACGCTCCGCGGTTTCTGGGAGGTCGCGGCGGAGTCGAGGTAGACGAGCGGGTGCCCGTGGGTCGGGCGGGAAAGAATCGGAAAGTCCTTACGGACTCGGGAAACGTCCATCGGCCGCCGGAGGGATGCGTCCGACCCGATTAGGCCGGCGGGTTCGCGATCCCGAGGCGGACCCAGTCGTACCCTTTCGCCTCGAGCTGTTCGGCCAGTTCACGGCCTCCCGAGAGCGCTATCGCGCCGTCCACCATCACGTGAACCCGGTCGGGCTTCAGGTACTTTAGGATGCGCTGGTAGTGCGTGATGACGAGGATCCCCGCGTCGGGCCGGTGAAGCTTCGCTACCGTCTCGCCCACCGCGCGGACGGCGTCGATGTCGAGGCCGGAGTCGGGCTCGTCCAGGATCGCGAAGACCGGGCGAATCGTGGCCATCTGAAGGACCTCGACCCGCTTCTTCTCGCCGCCAGAGAACCCCTCGTTCAGCGAGCGCTTCAGCAGCGACTCGTCCATCTCTAGGTACGATAGGTGCGTTTTCAGTTCCTTGTCGAACTGGGCCGTGTCGGCGGTCTGGGCCGTGTGCGTCTGCATGTACGCGGTCCACAGGAACTTCGACAGCGAGAGACCCGAGACCTCCTGCGGATACTGGAACCCCAGGAAGAGTCCCGCCCGGGCGCGTTGGTCGACGCTGAGCTTGAGCAGGTCCTGGCCGTCGAGGGTCGCCTTCCCCTTCGTGACCTTGTACTTCGGGTGACCCATGAGGGCGTAGGCGAGCGTGCTCTTCCCCGAGCCGTTCGGTCCCATCAGGGCCGTCAGCTCGCCGCTCTTCATCGTGAGACTGACCCCTTTCAGGATCTCCTTTCCGGCGACCTCGGCATGCAGGTCCTCGATGACCAGCGTGCGAGGACCGCTCAGCATCTCGTTCGGCATCGACCGCGTACGAGCCGATACCGTTATTTAAGCATGGCGCGGTGTGTAAATCAGAGGGCTAGCGCGAGTCCGCATGGGAGCGATGACAGGGGCAGAACAGCTCGAGGGTACTCGAGGGCGGATCCTCGAAGAGCTCGCGGTGGCTCCTCGCACGGCACGGGACCTCGCCCAGAAGCTGGGCATCCAGGAGAGCGCCGCCCGCGGTCACCTCGGTCGCATGGAGGAGCGCGGGCTCGTCGTGCCGACGTTCCGCCGCGAGGGTGTCGGACGCCCCCGGAAGCGCTACGCGCTCACCGGCGCGGCGCAGGAGCTCTTCCCGAAGAAGTACGACCTGATCCTCGATACCGTGGTCGACGAGCTGCTCGCGCGGGAGGGGGAGAAGTACGTGAGCGCGCTCTTCGCCGAAGCCGCGCAGCGTATGGCGCATGAGGTCGCGAAGGGGGTACCGCGCTCGGGCACGCCGGAGGAACGCGCGGAGAGCGTCGTCCGTTCATTGAACCGCCTCGGCTTTCGCTGCACGACGGAGCATGCCCCCGACGGCTCGCTCCGGATCACACGGACGAACTGCGTCTTCCGCCACAGTGCTATGTCACACCCGTTCCTCCTCTGCGAGGTCTTCGATAAGCATCTCACCGAGACGCTCCTCGGGCATGCCGGAGTCGACCTGCTCGATTCGATCGGTCGGGGAGGGATGCGATGCACTCACCTGATCCAGCTCCGGTAGCGCGGGGACCGCCGACTTCTCGAAAGAAAGGCCGCCGCGGACGTTCGGCCTCCAAAGCGCCGCGCCCGATCGGAGAGACGTTCTCGCACGACGAACTGAACCGGTACCGCCGTCACCTGTTCCTGCCCGAGGTCGGGGTGGAGGGACAGCGGAAGCTGAAGCGGGCCAAGGTGCTCCTCGTCGGGGTCGGGGGGCTGGGCAGCTCGGCCGCGCTCTACCTCGCGGCGGCCGGGGTCGGTGAGATCGGCCTCGTCGACCACGACACGGTAGAACTGTCGAACCTCCATCGCCAGGTGCTCTACACAACGTCGGACGTCGGCCGCCCGAAGTTGGCCGCGGCGAAGGAACGCATCCAAGCGCTCAATCCGGAGATCCGGGTCGTGTCCCACGCGCTTCGCCTTACGAAAGAGAACGCCCTCAACGTCCTAGGGCTGTACGACATCGTCCTGGACGGGACCGACAACTTCCCGACCCGCTACTTGGTCAACGACGCCGCGGCGCTTCTCGGAAAGCCGGACATCTATGGGTCGGTCTCTCGCTTCGAGGGACAGGTGAGCGTCTTCGATGCGAAGCGGGGACCCTGCTACCGGTGCCTGTACCCCGAGACGCCACCCCCCGGCCTCGTCCCCTCGTGCGCCGAGACGGGGGTGGCCGGCGTCCTGCCCGGGCTGATCGGCATCCTTCAAGCGACCGAGACCCTGAAGCTCGTGCTCGGGCAGGGGAAACCGCTCATCGGGCGCCTCCTCCTCTTCGATGCGCTCTCCGTCGAGTTCCGTGAGCTCCGGATCCGGAAGAACCCGCGTTGCGTCCTCTGCTCGGCGCACCCGAGCCAACAGGGACTGGTCGACTACCCCGGCGTCCCCTGACCGCAAGGCCCGCGAATGCTACGACCTACCTTCAGACGCCGCCGGCTCGGCCCCCGACTCGGAAGGAGACCCGAGGGGGTCGCCCACGTCGACCGGGAGCCGCCCCGCGTACGAACGGACCCGGCGGGACAGTTCCCGCGCGAATTCGGGCAGGTTGACCGGACTGATGTAGAGCGGCACATCGCCCTCGGTCACGAGGATCCCCTTCGCGGGGTCCGTGTACACTGCGTCGAACTTGCCGATCGAGGGGCTCCACATACGACCCCTCCATCCCCACGAACCGATGAACCCGGTCGGGCCGAGGTCGCGGATGCTGGAGTACTCGATCTGGCGGACTTGGTCGAGGTGGATGCGCCGGCTCCCGAACAGGCGCCACGCCCTGAGGTGGGTGTCGCTGATCGAGTAGGTCGTGGAGAGGTACCGGATGAGGAAGAAGATGAACAGGAGGAGGATGGCCTCGAACGCCCACCCCGAGCGGAGCCCGGCGGTCGGCAGGATCAGAAAGAGGAGGACGATTAGGAATACGTACGTGCCGGCCACGCTGTAGGAGATACGGCCCCGTCGGCGGTAGACCCCCGAAGCATCCAGGTGCGGCAGCGGCGACCGGGCGGCCCCCGCGTCAGGCTGCGGCTTCGTAGTATAACCCGCCCCCTGACGTGCCGGTTGCCGTTCCGAACGGCGTCGGCCATAGTGCTACGTGGCCTCCGCGAAGAAGGCGGCCATGCGCGCGAGCCCCTTCGCCATCCGGGTGTCCTCGACACCGATGTACTCCACGGTGGTTACCGGCGACGAGTGGCCGTACATCTTCTGGATCTCCTCGGTGGGTGTTCCGGCATCGTGGCTGATCCTTCCGAAGGACCGGCGAAGCGCGTGGGTCCCGACCGGTGCGAACCCAGCTCGCCTCTGCGCCGCCCGCCACGACTTGTCGATCGAACCGTAGGGTCCCGGGTACACCGGGTCCTCGGGGCGCTTCCCCTCGACAAACGGTCGGATCTCTCCGAGTCCCATCGGGTTCAACGGAATCCGCCGGGGCTTTCCACCTCGCGTTCCTTTGCCGAGGATCCAAACCATGGGCAGCGTCTCCTCGAGCTCCAGGTCGCGGACCCTCAGCCGGTAGATCTCGCACGCCCTGAAACCGTTGAAGAGACCCAGAACCACGATTAGTCTCTCGCGACCCCTCGCCGCCGAAATGATCGCCTTCGCCTTCGACGGGTCGAGGTAGGGCCGCTTTCTCGGCACCGGCTTCCCGAATCTCCAAAGGTCCACGTCGGCGGCGAGCGGCATTCCCTCGAAGGCGAGGAACCCTCGGAGCCGAGAGGTCCAGTTCTGCCGGGACGTCGGAGCGAACTCCGGCGTGTCGCGCAGAGCTTCGATCATCGCCCGAGAGACCGCCTTTGCGCTCGTCGGCGCTTCGAACCCCGGCCGGACGAAGATCGGGTCCTTCCGGTAGCGCACCGACCCACAAGGTAGCGCTAGGCTCCGTAGCAATCGCCGAGTTTGTTTCCGCCAATTCTCACTCACTCCTGTCCGAGACGCGACGTACCGCTCAATCCGTTCGGTCCACCACCGCGCCCCATCGGGCACGGTGTCCTCCGAGCCAGTCCGAGAGTCGTCCCAGTTGAAAGCCTCTCCACTCAACCTGCACGCGTCTATGGCCAGGGTTGGGAGAGATGGCGGCCGGGAGGACGATGTTAGGGCTCCCGCCCTGGAAATCGGTGTTCCGCGGGCCATCCCGGTCGCCACCGATGGTCCCGAGTGAGTCTGGGTCTAAGAAGCGGAATCCTCCGGCGAAGGGTGGAACCTGACACTAGACCCGGGAGCGTGGGGCTACTTGGTGCGGCGACCCATCTTCCGACCGAATCCTGCTGCGATTGCCAAGAGCCCCCCGGTGACGAGGGAGCCGACGATCACGGGAACCCCGAGAGGGTACGGTCCCAGTATTCCCGAAGCTGGACTTACCGGAATTGGCAGAGGTGCAACGTAGATGTTGACGACTCCTGACATCCCGACGTAGTAGTTCGGGCTCGCGACGTAGATCGCTCCCCCCGCGGGGTCACACGCCAACAGATACGCACTGGAATTCACCGGGTCCGTATAGAGGGGGACAACGGTGCTAGCATTGAAGATGGTGAGGTTCCCGGAAGCGAGCAGGTACGCGGCTCCCGTGACATTGTCCACCGCCATTCCGTATTGATAGGCACTGATCGCGATGCTTCGGAAAACCGTGTTCGTAGCCGCGGAAATCGCCGTGAGAGTGCCATTGTAGAATTGCCGCTCGTTGCTGAACTCGAAGCTGGTAACGATGACATCTCCATTGACGGAGTCGACCTTCATCAAGTACGGTTGACCGGGGACCGCCACCGCAGCGATCACCCGATTCGTCAGAGTGGAAATCACCTCGACCGAGTTCGACCCTGGATTCCCGACGTAGAGGTCGCCATTCCATGGGTCGAGCACGAGGTACTCCGGGACGCCCCCTACGGCAATGGTCGTGACAATAGAGTTCGTCGAGCTGTTGATCACGCTCACACTCCCGTTCGGTCCCCCACCTGCAGAGTACACCATCCCGTTTGCCGGGTCTGCCGCCACCGCAAGCGAGGGCAGGTCGAGGGAGCCCACCAATCGTCCCTGGCTCACGGAGATTATGCTCACATTGAGCGAGAATTCGTTAGCGACGAACAGCTCGTCCGAGCGTGGACTGAATGCCATCGAGACCGGCTCCATGCCTACCACGACCGTGCTGACAGGGGCATCGGTGGCCGTTGAGTACATGGTGACCGTTCCGTTCGTCGGGCAGGGACCTTCACAGTTGTCGTAAGGCCCGTAGTGGTAGCTGTTACCGACGAAGATGAGGTGGTCCTGATCGTCGGCCAGGAACTCATCCGGATTCACTCCGGTCGCCACCAGATTCTCCAGCGTGTGGCTAACGGTGGATATGACAGAGAAGTCGCTCGCATGGTAGTTCGCAACGTAGATCTTCTTGGCAGGTTCGTCGACGACTATCGCGGACAGACTGCCACCGACGACCACCGGACCTCCGATCGCCTGAAGGCCGGGAGCAGACCCGGAATCCGCGAGTGCTAAGCCCGATCCCATTCTGGGGGAGGTGCTAGTCTCCAGAGAAGGGGCTCCTCCAATGACGGCAAGTGAGGCCGTCAACACGATGCTACAGGTCACAACGGTGAGAACTAGCCGGATTGCCGCCCTCGGGTGGGCAGGCATGCTACGTGTATCGAGGGCAGATACATAACAAGGTTGAGGGACCGGTTTACGCTATCGAATACTTGGTTGCTCGGCTCATCCAATTCCTAGCCTGTGCATGACTTGGAGATTCGGCTACGGGCCGGGTTGCCGACGGCTCCGACCCTTCGTTCATCGTTCATCGGGGGGAGCCGCCCTATCAAGCTGAAATCACGCTTGGCCCCGCATGGACAGCGGACCCGTCCATCGCGAGCTGCTCCTGCCGACGCCCGTCAAGGATCCTCCAGAGACCCCACCCCTAGTCTGGAGCTCGGGCGACCTGTTCTGCCTCGAGATCCACCGTGAGAATGACGGGCGCGTCCGCTACGCGCTCGGGTCGGAGGGACCCCTCGAGCTGGATGCCCTGGTCTCGACCCTCGAGAGCGCCTGGCCTCGCCTTGCAGGGGGGGACTCGATGGATTGCCTAGTGGGGACAGAAATCCCGGATGGACTCTACGCGCGTGCCGTCCCCACTCTCAAGCACCACCACCTGCCGATTCTGAACGAGACACGGCTCGACCACGCGGACCTCCTGCTGCGGACCCTCACGTCGCGGACGCTTGCCCACCACGACGTGACCCTGCAGGTCCTGTTCCGGAGCGTCGGGGGGTGGGAATCGACCTTCTTCTCGCCCCTCTACGATACGGTCGCCCAGCGCCAGCACCACCCGCTCCGGTTCGCAATGCACGCCCGGCGCGCCGAGGCGGCCTATCACGTCGAGCTCCGGGTCCACATCACGGGGCCTCAGGCGGACGAGGCGCTGACCGCGCTCGGTGCCTGGCTGGGGCAGTGGACGACAACCGGGGGAGTTCCCTGGAGGCTGTGGAAGATCATCCGGCCGAAAGCGGAGTGGGGATTCCACGCGGCTCTGGCCAACCACGACCTCCGACGATACTCGAGCAGGAAGGCCCGCCGGAACGTTTCCGGCACGGAGCTCGCGCACCTGCTCAGTATTCCCTGGGCGGCTCACCACCCCGAATGCACCTACGCGGGAGCGCCCCGGGGGCAACCAGGATCAGAACTCGTCGTGCGTCCTCTGTCCTCTTCACCCGACTCCCGCACCGATGCGCGGCTCATGGTAGGGGTCAGCGGCTCGCACCGGGTCGCTCTGCCGCGGGAATGGAACCACGTCGCC
This sequence comes from Thermoplasmata archaeon, assembly GCA_052326485.1. Lineage (GTDB taxonomy): Archaea > Thermoplasmatota > Thermoplasmata > Lutacidiplasmatales > UBA184 > Lutacidiplasma. The sequence goes on from JBKQMS010000017.1 coordinate 27,083, forward strand.
ATTCTGGGCAGGACCCAAACCGGGAAGTCAACGCTCACCCTCAATCTCGTTCTCCAGACCCTAAGAAAGCACCCCGACTCCACCGTCGTCGTGATCGAGCCTACCGGGGCGCTGATCGAGGGGGTCGTGTCCCGGCTTCCCCGAGAAATCGCGTCGGAGGCTGTCGAGATCGACCCCGCGCACGCCACTTTTCAAGAGGGGGACGTGACCAAGGCCGCGATTCCGCTCTCGTTGCTCAGGCCCCCCGAGGGCTCGTCCGAGGACGCGCCCTCCCGCGACCGCTGGTCGGAGGCGCTTGCCGGCGACCTCCTCGCGGCGATCCGGAGCGCCTGGGGCGAGGAGAGCATCGGGGGACGGGCCGAGCTCGTCCTGCGCGCGCTGGTGCAGGGCCTTACACTCACGCACGGCTCGAACCTGGTCGATGCATACCACATCCTCACCTCAAAGCCGGCCCTCCAGCGGTTTGTCAAGTCTGCACCCCCCGGACCGTTGCGTGACTTCCTCGAACACCACCTGCCGCGGTTGGACTACAACTTCACGATGTCGTCACTCGACAAGGTCGGAAAGATCGCCACCAACCCGCTCCTCCGTGTCGCGCTCTGCCAGCGGAGCCATGCGGTCGCGTTCGACCAGCTGCTGCGGCATCGCCTCGTCTTGCTGAATCTCTCCAAGGCGGCGCTCGGTGCCGACGGGGCGAACGTCCTCGGCGCGATCTACCTCACTCAGCTCTGGGCCGCGATCCAGAGGAGCGGCAAGCCGGAGCACCCGGTCTACCTTTTCCTGGACGAGGTCCACAACTACGCAATCCCAACCCTCGCCGACATGCTCAGCGAGGGCGCGAAGTTCGGCCTCCACGTCATCGCGGTGACACAGTACCTCCACCGGGTGCCCCCCCGGATCCAGGCTGCCCTCCTCGGGAACGTCGACGTCTGGCTCCTCTTCTCGCTCGGCATCGAGGACATGGACGACGCGTGGAATATCGTAAACGGGGAGAGCCACGGCTGGACCCCGCAGGATCTCGTAGATGGCCTCCGGACGCACGAAGTCGCGATGGCGGCATCGGGAGGCCTCGTGAAGCTGGAAACGCGTCCCAGCCCCGCTCCTGACCCCTATGCGAAGGATCTGAAGGACGGCGTGACCGCGAGCTCACGTCGGTACGCCCAGCCCGAGGATTCGGAGGCTTCTCCCTGGCTGGTCGACCAGGACGACCTTGAGGCTGTTCTCAACGGACTTGCACACCGGTCTCGGACGACGGAGGAACTGGGTGGGATCACAGGTCTCCGGGCGGACAAGCTAGCGGCGGTGCTCAGACGGGCAGAGGAAGCCGGGGAGGTCGAGCGGGGCACCGAGGGCGGACAACTCGGGCTGACCTTGCGAGGCAACGTCCACCTAAGCGCCTTGCTCGCGCGTCGGAACGAAGGCGAGGATCATGTCGAGACGCTCGTCGACCTTTGCATGCTCCTCGATTCTCGGGGCATCGCGGTCACGATCCCCGAGCAGGTCGCGGGTGTCCTGATGCCCGACGCGCAGTTCCGTTACGGGGACGCGGTCTACAACGTCGAGGTCGAATGCTCGACGATCGCGAAGGCCGCCGAGCAGGTCGTCCGGAACGTACGGAAGGCGCGGGAGGCGGGGAATCGGGTGCTGATCGCCTTACCGGACGCCTCCAGGGTTTCCAAGGTCCTTGCGATTCTTGACAGCGCGTTCCCCGGCATTCGGCTGTGGCCGGATGGGGTGGGGGTGGTGTGGAGGGGTGAGGAGGGCTTGTTCCATCCGCACCGAGTCCCCGGGACCGACGTCTGGCCGTTCCTTGAGGATGGCTGGCAACGGAATGAGGAGCAGAATCCGCTAACCGTGGAACCTGCCGCCGAACCGGTCCTGACGCCTACTGACCCGCTCCCGGAGCTGCTCCGGGGGGTCGTTCAAGCGTTCCTCAAAGCGGGGAAGACCGAGGCGACTTCGGGCGAGATCTTCGCGGCCCTGCCAGCTTCCGAACAGGCTCGGCGGACCGACGAGCAAGTCGGGGTCGCACTGAGTGGCCTCGGGTTGAAGCACCGCAGGGTCCGTGTCAACGGGACCCGGCCTAGGGTCTACGAGCTCTCCACCCCCTGGACCAGCGATGGACCAGCCCTCGGGACCAGCGATCCGGATGGCCCGGAGGCGGACCGACGCAGTCCGGGTCGCTGGTCCAGCGATTCTCCGTCAGAGGATGACCGCGGTGGACCAGCGGGGCCCGGTGGACCAGCCGATTAGATAGAGTAGGGTTTGAGGTGCGCCGGTCCAATCGGTCCGGTAGGAGTAAAACAACCCCGGGCGTTCTGAGACTCGGTTCGGGGAGCCTCGAAGGAGTCTGAGTTGAGAAAAGAACATGAGCCGGAGAAACTGGTAGGCTTGCCAACCGATGGAGCTTGAATCTGACGTGGTGGAACTCGATCCCACTCTTCAAGGAACGTGGGAGGGACGGCGGATGTTCCGGAACGTGGGAACGATTGCAGGATTCATTTGCGGCGGCGTCCTGGTGGCCTTCGGGGCAGGCATTGCTCCAAGCATTGTACCGGCCGGAACCGTGGGAGTCTTCGTGGGAGCAGGTCTACTGATGGCTATCGGTGCATACGTCTGGTTTCTCATGACCATGGTGATTAATCGCGGAGCTGCTCGAATTGTAGCCTCCCCCAAAGGTATCGAAGTCACTCTGAGGAACAAGGATGTGCTCAGCGCCGACTGGAGCGCCCCCGCATTCGCAGTAGACATCACACAACTCGATCAATCCAAGAAACCGAAACGACTGATCTGGCTTACCTGGAGAATGCGAGGGAGAATGACCTCGACCTTGATCACTCAGGCCGGTTCAGAGCTAATCGTCCGAAGGGCCTCAGGATCTGGGGTGACCTCCAGAGTCAACTCCACTGGTAAGCCACCACTTGTCTATACCACGACTGAGCTTCGAGGGGCTTCCGAGCAGCGCTTTGTGTGAACCCGGATGACGTTTCCTCCCGGCCTCGCGTCCGGATCAGTCTGGTCCACTGGGAGAGGCATCCGGATCACAACCAGAGGATCATCGCACGTCGCGGCTCGCCCCTGCCTCGCACCAGCCCGATGGTCACTCCAAACACGGAGAGACCGACCCCCACAACCATGAGCGCAAGATAGGTCTCCAGCGTGGAAGGTGGAGCCCCCGCTTTGCAGGTCGAGTTCGCGACGCACGCATCGAACGCCGCGAACCACTCGCCCGAGAGCAACAGAACTGAAAGGCCGATCGTCACCAGGATGGCGCCGCTCCAGACGATCCGCGAACTGGTTCCCGATGAGTTATTCGAGATGCCTTCTCGCATCTTTCTCCCTCGCATGGAGAGGGAGAAAGGGCGAGACTGGCGCGGGAGGGGCCCACGAGCGGAGCGAGTGGGAGGGACCCGCGCCCTACCTAGGGGGACGCCAGCGAAGAAGGCTGACTGAACCGATGCCGATCAGAGATGCGCCGGCCAGAAGGAACAGAACTGCCAGAAGGTAGAGGGGCTCGACGATACACATTACGACCAAGGGACCCGGAGGCGGTTGACACACCGGCTGCGCGTACCAGGTCCAGACCCCGACCATTACCGAGCCCAGCCCCGCTCCGATGAGTGAGGAGCCGCTACTCGCGCGTCTCGTGGACGTGGCGGACGGCATGAGGCGACCTGCGCACGGCACGGTAGTTGAGTGTCTAATCCGTTTGCTCGGTGCGATTGCAGCGCGGGGGGGACCCGCGCCGCCTTCAATCGTACGCGGTCAGGGGCACGGTGAGTAGGAGAAGGCCCAGCCGCCCCCCGGACCTCCGGGGGCCGAGAGGTTGTCGACCTGCCAGGTGCCGAAGTTTGGCGGGAACATGTAGTGATAGCTTAGGGTCAAAGGAATGACCAACCCTTGAGTTGTATTGCCATCACCGGTCGAAAAGGGAAGTGTGACCAACAGATCGACAGGGCGGAGGGGGAGTGTCACGGATTGAGCCGCCTTGCCGCAAGTGGACACCGAAGCCGCGTTCGCGCTTGCGTATCCATTTGAAAAGAGTACGGTAGCGTCGCCCTGAGAAGAGGAGAAGTTGTATTGGTGGGGTTCGGCCGCGTCCGACTTGTATCCGGGTCCGAAGAGGACTCCCGAATAGCTCGGGGGCGGCTTCGATCCGAGGCCGCCAGGGTCTATGCTGTAGGGTTGGGCGCATCGTGAATCCGTCCCTGGACCCCAGACGATCACGTTTGTATCGCGAGTGACATTCAGCCAGATCTGGTAGAGAACACCTGCGACCGTGCCGTTCAGCGCGTCAGTTCCCGATGCAGATGGCAGAATCGTGTTTGGTCCAAGATATCCCGCGGGCAAGCTCCCGTTGCCGGTCGCGAAGCCCCCATAGGGAGCGTTGATCAGCACAACGGGAATCCACACCACCTCTGTGGTTACCTTCTCCTTGTGTGCGCAACCCCAATGAAAGAACGGTGCCCAGCCTCCGAAGAACGATGGGAGGAAGAGTGCGACGATAAATGCTAGAATCACTCCCACGACAAGAACTACGCGTCGCTTTGACTTACCTCGGCCACGTTGACCACCCCGGGTGCCCAAATTCGACACATCCGGCCGGCTCAATGTTTCACTCACTCGCACCCCTTGCCTGTGTTGCAATAGCGATCAAACCAAAGATGCACGTTGATTGCATAGCCTGAACTCGCTTGAGTGTCGTCAACGATCATGTAGTATTGAAGATTCTGAGTTCTCGACGGGTTGTGGATCGAACAGTCAATCGAGTGGGCGCTGTTCGTCCCACTTATAGAAGTGTACTGAAGTGAGAGCAGGTTCATGTTGAACTGTAGGGGACCCCAGCCGCCGGATAGGCCGATGGCGAGGTTGAGGCCACCTGTCGACGCAAAAGACCCTCCGTTCGAGAAGTTCTCCCACGCGGTGGCTAGAGGCCCCACGGTGAAGTTCGCAGTCCCGGCAGGTGCAGTACTTCCGTCTGGGTCGGGGAAACTTACAGTGTCGGCGGAATGACTGAAAGGCTGGGAGTTGTAGGTGTAGGCAGCAAGAATCGCCGCTCCAGGAGTCGGGACCCCATAGGTCTCATTCACGACCCCTGTCACGTTCCAGTCCAAGGCGATGTTCGACTCCGAGTCGTTGATCGCACTAGCTGTCGTGACGTGAGAGTAACTCCCAGTGTTCGTCGTCCCTTCCTCCCAACCCGGGACCTCCACGTAGTTGTCAATCTGCTGAGTGGTGCCGCTTTGCAGGCCGACCGTGCATCCAGCCCACAAACTGTGGATGAACCCTACGCCGACTGCGGTGACCCCTTCGGTGTTTCGCTCCAAGCCGAACTGTGCGTAGTCATTCGTTGCGGAAAGTGCCGAACTCACATACACAGTCGCGTTCCAGTAGCCGGCCTCGTCAGCGAAAAGGAGGTAGTGGCTGTTCGATGCCGAAGTAGGCTGACCCATCCAATTGTCACCGCTTTCACTGTCTGAAGTCGTGCAGGTTCCAGTAGATGATAGCGTGAGGGTCACGGTAACAGGAATGTTGTAGTTCCCAGTCGCGAGTATGGTGTATTGGATGACTTCAGGGAAGCCGAGAGTGTAGGCGCCCGAGGAACTCGTTGCCACCCCAGGGAGGAACCCTACTTGGCCGAACTGCACGGTCGGGTAGAACGATGACACGGCCCACGAGTCGGAGACCTCAATTTGGCAGTACGCATTCAACCAAACGGACGCGCTCGGGATCGTCGAACTGACCTGATTGAGCTCGGACGAATTCGAAGTCAATTGGGACACCCAACCTACAAACTCGTTTGTCGGCGCGTTGCTGGTCGTGAATGCTCCGTTCTTGGTTGCTGATCCGCCACAGTTGCTGATTGCGGCCGTGTAGCTGTAGGTCGTTCCTGAAGTCAGGTCGTTGAGGTTGATGCTCGCCGAAGCGGTCGAGGCGGTGATTGAGGGGATGGAGAGTGGCGTGCTTCCCAAGGACCAGCTGAAGCCTGGGGTCCAACCGAATCCTGGAGATGGAATCGTGTAGGTCCAGTTGACCCACGTCTGACGATACCAGGATTGGATCTTGACTGTTGGGGTGCTCATCGTCGGCGCTCCGCCGCAGGTGGGCGGGGGCGGCGGTTTCGAGGTCGTGTCGAGCTGGACCGAGGCCGTGTAGTGGTTGCTCGGGCTCGGAGCGTAGAGCGTGAGGGTTGTGGTCAGGCAATAGAACTCGCAAGAAACAGCTGCCTGACCGCTCAGGTTCCACCCGTAGAATGTGTAGCCCGAATCAACAGTTCCCACCATGGTGAAGGGACACGAGGTTGAGTCGCAGAGAAAGACCGGCGCGGACGTGGTGTGACTGCAGTACTGCGTCCCACCCAATGAGATCGTCCCATGCGTACACTGGAAAGTGACCCAGGTGC
>JBKQMS010000018.1:0-2622 GCA_052326485.1 Thermoplasmata archaeon
ACCGGCTCGGGTCGGCGCCCTTGACGGGGTTCACGCCGTAATAGTCGCGGACCGCGGTGTCGAGGTCGATGAACTCGTTCGCGTCGGTGATCATGCCGAAATGGAACTGGTCCTGGAGCGTGAAGTGAACGAGCTTCATCGGAACCCCTCGGGACCGGGGAGCCGTCCGGGCGGATAACGGGTGCGCGTGCGGTAGGCCGGGCCGAGGCTCGGCGTCGCCGCCCCTGGGGGGCCGCGGTGGTCTATCGGAAGTGGTGATGGACCGCCAGCAGGTACACGAAGAGGATCAGCGCGAAGATGAACCCGAAGGTGACGAACAGGCCCGCGAGCCCGTAGCTGATGAGCTCGAAGATGACGAAGAGGAGGGTGAGCACGAGGGCCCACATCCGCAAGTGCCAGAGGCCGAGAGCGAGGCCGAGGACGATGAGGCCGATGATGAGGACGATCGCGCCGAACTCGACCCCGCCCAACCCCGCGAAGCCGGAAGGAACCCCGAGGAACGACAATGCCGCCGCTCCCGCGACGACGAGCGCTCCCCCGAGGATCAGGAGGAACCCGAATAGCCCTACGAGGAACGCCAGGATGGCGACTCCGAGCGGTCGGGAAGGCGACGGCGAGTACTGGGCGGGAGGTTGGGTCGTCATGAATTCCTCGGTTCGGGGGTGCCCCCGGGTCCTACACGTTCCCTTCCGGGTTATGAAGGTGCGGCCCAGCGGGAATCCATCTCTTTCGAAGGTCCGAAACGGATCGCTGCCGTCCCGGTAGGGTATAACTAGCTAGGTACCCGGCGCCCACGCGTTCGATATCGACCAGCTCGAGCGCGGTCGCATCGTCCGCCCCCCGGGTTTCGGGCCCGCTCACGACGGGGGGAGCCGTCGCGCCGCCGATTACGACCGGCGCGTAATAGATCGAGAAGACGTCGAACAAGCCGCCCCTCAGGACGCTCGACAGGATCTCGGCGCCGCCCTCCACCATCAGCTTTCGGATCCCCCTCTCGTAGAGGACCGCGAGCAGACGACCGAGGTCGACCCGCGTCGCACCGGCGACGACGGTCGAGACATGGGCGGGGAACGTTCGGGTCGCCCGCTCCGAGGTAGCGACGATAGTCGGGATCGACCCGTCGAGCACTCGGGCGTTCGGGGGCGTGCGTCCGCTCGCGTCGACCACGACCCTCGTCGGATTCCGACCGGGGGGTTGTCGGAGAACGTCCCAATGGACCCGGAGCGAGGGGTCGTCCTGGACGACGGTCCCCACCCCCACCAGGATCGCGTCCGAGTTCGCCCGAAGCCGCTGGACCCGTTCGAGGTCCTCCGGGCCGGAGAGGGGGGCCTGTTTCCCCCCCGCGAAGGCGAGCCGCCCGTCCAGGGATGCGGCACAGTTGACCCAAACGGCAGGTCGCCGCGTCGTGACATCGTTCGGCTGGCCCATACCTCGAGCCTCAGGCCGAGGGTCGGAGGCGTGCGACCTCGGCCTCGAACGTCTCGACCGACTGCCCGGCCGCCTTCAGGTCCTCGAGGTTGATCGCGACGTTGGCGAGCGCGCCTTCGGCCGCGGCCCGGAACAGGGCAAGCGATGTCACCAGGTCGCTTCCGAGAGCGGCCCGGGTGCGGGCGCGGACGCTGTCGAGCTGTTTCGCGAGCTCGACCGCATGCCGTGCAGTCTCGAGGGGGACCGCGGCCGCGCCCCGCACCGCCTGGAGGTACCCCTCCTGGGCCGCGGGGTCGTTCGGCCGCTCCTTGCGGACCTTCTTCGACTGGCGGACGGCGTCGTACGAGCGGGAATCCTCGTCGGAGAGCTCGAGGAACCGGTGACGCCCCTCGGTCAAGGCGGCGCTCACGGCCGCCAGGTCCTCGGCGGGCTTCGCCGGGTCGATCGAGTACGCGAGGACCATTTCCCCCAGGGCGGAGGCGAGCGCGGCGACCACGCCCGCGGCACTTCCTCCGCCGGGCGTCGGCGTGCGCGCGGCGAGGCGCGCGGCGAACGAGGCGATCGACTCGTGGCCCGGCCCCGTGGTGGCGATGGACCGGACCTTTCGCTCGAGCACCGCGCTTCGGTCGAACGAATGGAGCTGGAGGTAGTACTCGGCCGCGTCGAACAGAGCGTCCTCGGGAACGAGCCCGACGATCTCCGACTCCTCGACCGCGACCCCGAACCGCTGGGCTTCCCGACGGACCGCCTCGAGCGCCCGATGGATGGAGGTGACGTGGTAATCGGTGAGGTTCATCGACACCTGCGCGCGGTTCCGCTCCTTGATCTCGAAGCCGAGCGCCTTCACTTCGGGAAGGCCGCCGTCCCGGGCTCGGACCGCCTTCGCGATGCGCTTCGCGATGGCAACGTCGGGGGTCGTGAGGTACGTGTTGTACGCGATCAGGACCGGCCGGGCGCCGATAGCGACGGCCCCCGCGGTCGGATGGAGCTTCGGCTCCCCGAAGTCCGGTGCTCGCTTCGGGTCGGTGACGATCGCCTCCCGCAACCCTTCGAACTGGCCCTCCCGGACCTTCGCCAGGTCGGCCCGTTCCGGCCTCTTGGCGGCGCTGGCATAGAGATAGACCGGGATCCCCAGCTCCTTCGCGACCCGCGCTCCGAGCTTCTCGGCGAGGCGGACGGCGTCCGGCATGGTCG
>JBKQMS010000019.1:0-70802 GCA_052326485.1 Thermoplasmata archaeon
CTCAGGCCGAGGACCAGGAGGCGGGGACGGTCACGATCGCCGTCGGCGGCAACACGCTCTACGGGGGCCGGAACCGCTGCCGGTTCCTATCGTGGATCACCATCGGGGAGGCGACGGTCGCCGTTGATGGGGCGCCGCTCTGCGACCGCGGCAAGGTCCTATAGGATGGGGTCGGGCCTGCGGACGCGCCGCGCGTTCTTCGACCGTCCGGCGGACCAGCTCGCGCGCGACCTCCTCGGGGCGACGATCGTGGTCCGGTCGGGTCGTGTTTCGCGATCCGCGCGTATCGTCGAGACAGAGGCATACGTCCGCAGCGACCCGGCGAGTCACGCGTATCGTGGGCCGACCCCCCGCAACCGCTCGATGTTCTCGGCGCCCGGAACGCTCTACGTCTACCGGATTCACCAGGTAGTGTGCGCGAACTTGGTCGCACGCCGTGGGGAAGCGGTGCTCTTGCGTGCCGGCGCAGCGGACCCTTCCCTCCCGGGCCTGGCTTCAGGTCCCGGCCGTCTGTGCCGTTTCCTCGGCATCACGTGGAAGGACGATGGAACGGACACGGTCGACGAGAAGGGCCGGATTGTAGTTCGACAACCACGCGAACGCGGCGGGCGTGTCCAGATAGGACCCCGAGTGGGGATCGGGAGGGCCGTCGGCCGTCCCCTACGGTTCGTGCTCGTCGGTGAACCCGCCGTCTCGCGGCGTCGACTGCGCGTACCCTGATCGCGGTCGCAGGGGCGTTTCCTCACAACGCCTCAAATACGACCGAGCCGCCTTTTGCCGGTGCCTCCGGTGGACGGGTATGACCGGGTCGTCGGCTCCGCGCGCACGAGTGGTTCTGCTCGTGGCGACGGCGGTCGCCGTCGTGGCGATCCTCGCGCTATCAATCCTTCCGGGATATCTGACGGGGACCTCGAAGTGCCCCGCTCATCCGACTCTCGCGGGACGAATCTACTGTGCGGAGGTCGCAACCGTGACGTCGTCCGCCCCGTGCGATGGAGGCAGGGATTGTCCGGCGTGTCCGACGGCGGGTTTTGCTTTTGACGGGGTTGAATTCAACCTCACCTTACGGAACCTGACCTTCGCGTTCAGCATCAACGGATGTGTCACCGAGGCCAATTCAACGATGTATTTCGTCCAGATCTCCGTCCGCCCTCTCGGACCCCCACCGTTGAACTGGACCTCGCCGGACCTGGTGATTCTCATCGAGTGGCCGAGCCCGTTCGTGACCGTCGGAAGCGACGGTCGGCTGACCGCGAACGTGATGTGCGGGGTGGCTCAGGCAGCGGCCACGTGATGGTAGGGTTGCCGCGACCTCCGCGGCCGTATCCCGCGGCCTACCTACTTCAGCTTCTTCCAGTCGTAGCCGCGGCGTCGCGCCGTATTCCCGAACCCGCAGGAGGAGCAGACGTTCTTCTGACGGTGGTAGGAGTGACGGCCGCAGCGACGGCAGATGATGTGGACGATCTTTCCTCCGCGGCGGGACGGTGTTCCTTTGGTCATGGTTCCTCCTCTTACGGCGAAATGTAGATGATCGAATCGCCGCGCACCAGGGTGAGACCTGAGCGCGGCGTCACCTGGTCCTTCACGACCTCCTCGGCGGAGGAGAGGACGAGGTTCAGGTGCTGGTCGAACGCATCGAGCGTTCCCCGGAACGAGCGTCCGCCCTTGAGCTCCACAAGCACCCGCTTGTGCAGGCTTTGCTGCAGGGCATCGAGCGGCTTCATGGCGAGGGAGCGGAGCAGACCGGGTGGGCTTCTTAACGGTTGGGGCCGACGTTCGTACGGCGCCCGTCCCGCGTCGACAGGCGGAGGAGGGAGACGAGCGCGAGCCCCTCGGTCTTGGACGCTGGAGCCGGGTCCGCCTCGGCGACGAGCGCCCGAAGGGTGAGCACGGGACCGGGCGGTCCCGAACGGGCGCGGAGGATCCGGAACCGATCGGGGAGCGCCATCGGGAACAGCTCCTCGAAGTACCGTTGCTCGAAGGCGCCGACGGCCTCGTGCCGGCCGACGAGGGTGGTCGGGTGGTGCGTCGCGTCGGCCCGAGCGTGGCGGGCGCGTTCCCTCGCCGTCGTCTCCAGGTAAACGGTGAGGTCCGGGAGCCCGAGGGCCCTTCTCCGAACGAGCGACCGCGTGCTCCGCTCGACCGCGCGTCCCACCGACGCGGGCGCCCGTCCGAGGCTGACGAGCCCGTGGGTGTACAACAGGGGTCCCAGGAACCCGGTGTCGGCGAGCACCGTGCGGCCCTGTGCGCAGAGGGCGCGCGCCTCCCGGTAGCGGCGCACCTCCTCGGAGAGGAGGGCCGCTTCGAGGAGGAGGAGCTCGCGGGGGGAACCGTACTCGAGTGACGGAGCCGGGTCGAGGCGGTCGAACGCTTCCATCAGCGGCTGCCACCCCAGCTCCGAGGCCGCGGCCCGGACGAGGGTGGTCTTCCCGGCCGCAGAGCGACCCTCGATCGCGATCAACCGACCCCGGCGCGCCATCGGATCTCCCATCGCGCCATTCCCTCGCTCACGGAAAACCGTGCCGTCGGCTTCAGCGCGCCTTTTTCTCGCCTCGGCCCATCCCGACGGAGGTGTCCGGACCTTCCCCGCCCCCCCCGACGCGGCCCCGCCACCCGGCCCGGGTCCTCGAGGTGGAGACCCTCGCCGACATCGCCCGAGAGCTCGAGCGGACGGAGAGCGACCCCGAGGGGGTCGCAATCATGACGCGGAAGGGTCGGATCTACCCGGTCCGCCTCGAGAACGTGTCGCTCAAGGCGGCCCCCCTCCTGAAGCAGGAGACCCTGTCCGTCGGGGCGGACTCGGCCCACGCACGGGGGATCGCCGACCACTCCGTCGCGACGACCTCGGTCGTTCTCCTCGCCACGTGGGGGCAGTACCAGCGGCTCCTCCCGAAGCTGCGGCGCCAGCCGTTCCGCCTGGCGGAGGCGGCCCAGGAGATCGACCGCGCGCTCCGGGCCTATCTCACCCGCTCGCCCCGCACGATTCGTGGCCCTCACCGCTCGTTCGTGGTGGGGGACCGTCCGCGCGTCATGGGCGTGGTGAACGTGACCCCGGACTCGTTCTCGGACGGGGGGCTCCACCTCGCCCCCAAGGAGGCGGTCGCGCACGCGGAGCGGTTGGTCGCCGAGGGCGCGGAGATGATCGATGTCGGCGGCGAGTCGACCCGGCCGGGGGCGAAGCCGGTCTCCCCCGAGGCCGAGTGGGCGCGGGTCGCGCCCGTCCTCGCGGGGCTCGCGGGTCGCCTCTCGGTCCCGGTCTCGGTCGACACTCGCCACTCCGAGGTCGCGGAGCGAGCGGTCGACGCGGGAGCGGACCTCATCAACGATGTCGAGGGGCTCCGCTCCGAGGCGATGCGTCGCGCGGTCGCGAGGAGCGGGGCCGTCGTGATCGCGATGCACATGCGCGGGGACCCCACGACCATGCAGACGAACCTCACCTACACGGACCTGCGCGGGGAGGTCTTCGCCGCGCTCGCCGAGGCCACCGACCGCGCGGTCGAGGAGGGGGTTCCCGCCGAGAGGATCCTGGTCGACCCCGGGCTCGGTTTCGGCAAGTCGGCCGAGCAGTCGCTCGAGCTCCTGCTCCACGTGGGCGAGCTCAGGAGCCTCGGCTACCCCATCGTCCTCGGGGCATCCCGGAAGTCATTCCTCGGGTGGGTGCTCGGGAACGAGGACCCCGCACGCCGACTCGAGGCGGGGATCGCCGCCGCGGTCGTCGCGGCCGAGCGAGGGGTCGCGCTCGTCCGGACGCATGACGTGGGACCGACGGTGCGGGCCCTCGCGCTCGTCCGGGCCGCCCAAGGGCTCGCGAACGCCCCCCCGACGGTCCCACCCGAGCTCGACGCCTCCGACCCGGACCTACGCTGAGCCGATCAAACCGGACGAGCCCCGACCGGACCCGACTCTGCCTAACCCTGAGAGAGCGGGGTGCCGTCTTCCGCGACGTCGGTCTCGAAGACGAGCGACCCTTGGTAGTCACACTTCTGGCAATGGTAGACCTGGCCGAGGATCGACCCCGCGATGAGGGAGACGCGCATCGAGCCGCACTTCGGGCAGAGGAGGACGGTCTTACCCCGCTTGGGACGGTGACGCATCGTCGTCCTCCGTGTCGTCGTCGGAGTCGTCCTTCCCCGGCTTCTTGCGGGGCTCCTCGTTCTCGTCGTCGTCGGCCTCGTCGGCCGGAGGCTCGGGCGCCTCGGGGCCCGCCTTGGCCGCCCGCCCGGTCTTCTCACCGGACCCTTCACCGACGAGCCCTTCGATGGGAGGCTCGAGGATCACCGCGTCCCGTACGGTGTCGCCCTCGTCGAGGCGGATGACGCGGACGCCGAGGGTGTTGCGCGCCTGGGAGCGGATCCCCTTCACCGCCATCCGGATGGTGATCCCGTGCTGGGTGGTCACGAGCACCTCGCTCGCGTCGGTCGTCGGGAGGACGGCGACCACCGTGCCGTTCCGGCCCCCAGTCTTGATCGTGCGGACGCCCTTCGCGCCCCGCCGGGTCCGTCGGTAGTCCGCGGTCGGGCTCCGCTTCCCGTAACCGGTGGTGGTCAGGGAGAGGAGCATCGGGAACCGCTCGCTCACGGGCGCCATCGCCACCACGCGGTCGTCCTTCCCCTGGGAGAGCCGGACCCCGATGACCCCGTACGTCGCCCGGCCCATGGGGCGTAGCTCGGAGAGCAGGAACCGAACGAGCTGGCCGGCCTGCGTCGCGAGCACGATCTCGGTCGTCTCGCCGGTGACGAGGGAGACGTCGACGAGCTCGTCCCCCTCCTCGAGCAGGACCGCCTGGATCCCGTTCGTTCGGATGTTCTGGTACTGGTCGAGGGTCGTCCGCTTGACGAGGCCCTTGCGGGTCGCGAAGAGGAGCGAGCCCTCGCTCGTCAGGTCCCTCAGCGGGAGCAAGGTCTGGACCCGCTCCCCTTCCTTGAGCTTCGGGAGGAGGTTGATGACCGCCTTCCCCTTCGAGTGGCGGCTCCCCTCGGGGAGCTCGTACGCCTTCAGTTGGTAGACCCGACCTAGGTTCGTCAGGAACAGGACGTCGCTGTGCGTCCGGGTGACGAACGTGCGGATGACGAAGTCCTCCTCCTTCGTCTCCATCTGGATCAGCCCCCGGCCGCCTCGGCGCTGGCGCCGGTACTGGTCGAGCGGCAGGCGCTTCACGTACCCGTCCCGGGTGACGAGCACGACCACGTCCGTGTCGGGGATCAGGTCCTCGAGCGTGCGCTCCGTGAACGCGGGCACGATCCGCGTGCGGCGGGGGTCGCCGAACCGCTTCTTCAGGTCGGCAAGCTCGTCGGCGACCAGCTGGTCGAGGAGCTTCGGCGAGGCGAGGATCGCTTTGAGGTGTTTCGCGAGCGCCTCCTTCTCGGCCTTCTCCTTCTCGACGGCCTCGCGCTCGAGCGCGGTGAGACGCGCGAGCCGCATGTCGAGGATCGCCTTCGCCTGCTCGCTCGAGAGCAGGAACTTCCCCATCAGGTTCGTCTCGGCGACCTGGACGTCCTTCGACCGCCGGATGATCCGGATCACCTCGTCGATGTGGTCGATCGCAGTGAGGAACCCCTCGAGCAGGTGGAGCCGCTCCTCGGTCTTCCGAAGGTCGAACTTCGTGCGCCGGGTGAGGATCGTCCGACGGTGGTCCACGTGCAGCGCGAGCAGTTCGAGGAGAGGGAGGACCTTGGGGTGTCCCTCGACCAGGCAGAGATTGATCACGCCGAAGCTCGTCTCGAGCGGGGTGTGCTCGTAGAGCCGGTTGAGGACGATCTCGGCCGGAGCGTCGCGACGGAGCTCGAGCACGACGCTCGTCCCACGACGGTCGGACTCGTCCCGTAGGTCGGTGATCCCGTCCATCCGCTTCCCCTTCACGAGGTCCGCGATCAGCTCGAGGAGGGCGGCCTTGTTCACCTCGTACGGGGTCTCGGTGATGACGATCTCGTCCTTCCCTCCGCGCTCCCGGATCTCCGCAGAGCCGCGCAGGTGGATCATTCCGCGCCCGGTCTCGTACGCCTCCCGGATCCCCTCGGTCGAGACGTAGCCGCCCGTCGGGAAGTCCGGTCCGGGAAGGACCTTCATCACGTCGTCCAGCGACGCGTTGGGGTGCGCGAGGAGGAGGAGGAGCGCGTCCGCGACCTCGCCCAGGTTGTGCGGGGGCATGTTGGTCGCCATGCCGACCGCGATCCCGGCGGAGCCGTTGACGAGCAGGTTCGGGACCTTCGACGGCAGCAGGAGTGGTTCCTTGAGGGTGCCATCGAAGTTGTCGATCCATTCGACCGTCTCCTTCTCGATGTCGAGGAGCAGCTCCTCCGCGATCGCCGAGAGCCGGGCCTCGGTGTACCGCATCGCCGCCGGAGAGTCACCGTCGATCGAGCCGAAGTTCCCCTGCCCATCGATGAGCGGATACCGCAGGCTGAACGACTGCGCCATCCGGACGAGGGCGTCGTAGACCGCCATGTCCCCGTGCGGGTGGTACTTGCCGAGCACGTCCCCGACGGTGCGGGCGGACTTGCGGAACGCCCGGTCGTGGGTCGCCCCCGACTCCCACATCGACCAGAGGATCCGTCGGTGGACCGGCTTGAGGCCATCCCCGGCCAGGGGCAGTGCCCGGCCGACGATGACGCTCATCGCGTAATCGATGTAGGAATGATGCATCTCCTGCTCGAGCACCCGGTCGTGGATCCGGTCGACCGGGGGCTCGGGGACCGTGGACGGAGGTGTGCTCATGGGACGGTCCCTTCGGTCGGGCCGAGCTGTTCGGCCAGGACTTGGTCCGCCACCTCGAGGAACTTAGGACGGGTGCCGGGGGGGATCGTCGCGCCGCTCGCGACGCGATGGCCTCCTCCCTCGCCTCCCACCGCGGCGGCCGCGATGCGGCAGGCCGCGGAGAGGTCGAGCCCCCGGTCGACCTGGCGAAGGGTCCCGCGCGCGCTGAGGTTGATCGGGCCCGCCCCGACGTCCGAGAAGACGAAGACGGGGTGGTCGGGCGGGAGCAGATAGTTCATCGCGAGGCCGGCCTGAGTGCCCGCGAGGGTGGTCTCGGGGCTCTCGAACCACCGAAGGAATCGCATCGAGTTAACGCCGTCGTTCTCGACCCGGAGGAGCCCCCGGAGGATGCCCGTGCGCCATTCGCCCTCCGCCGTCCGGACGCGCTCGGCGGACCGCGGGTCCCCGAGCGCGTAGGCGACCCCGACCCCGGGCACGCCCGCGCGTCCCGCGGCGTTCTGGAGGTTCGAGAGCTCCTCGGCATCGAGGCCGAGGGATGGCAGGAACCAACGGTCCTGGTCGAGGACGTCCGCGGACTCCCGGACCACCCCGCTCGCGGCGAGCCGCTCCTTGAGGGCTGCGACCAGCCTACGGTTCTCCGCCTCGGTCAGCTTCGCCGGGCGTCGACCGGGGTCGAGACCGAGGCCGTGGAGGAACGGGTCGACCGCCTCGGGACGCCCCGAGAGGCCCCGTACGAACGGGTCGATGCTTCCCGCGAGCGCCTCGCCGATGGTCGGGCCGAAGAGAGCGACCCCCGGCCGCCGAACGACGAGCGAGCGGCGGACCGCTTCCTCGACGAGAAGGGCGTTGAGGCCCCGGAACCCGCCGACGTGCTGCCGGTCGGCGATCGCGCCCGAGAGGCCCCAGGGGGCGTTGTCCCAGTTGACGGGGTCTAGGAAGACGGTGAAGAGCCAGGTGAGGGTGGCGGCGCAGAGCTCGGTCATCCCGTCCACCCCCCAGTCGAGGGGATTGACGAACGCGACGTGGGGGGGGAGCGCGGGCGGGTTGGGAACGCCCGGATACTTGTGGTGGTCGAGCACCACGACGGGAGCGCGGTGCCCGGAGAAGAGGTCGAGCCAGGTCGCCCCGGTATCGACCACCAGGACCGGCCCCGTCGTCGCGTTCAAGAGGGTGGCGACGAGCTCCCGTTCGACCCCGACGAGCGGGGTAGCCTGGGCCGGGTAGCCCAGACGGTGAAACGCCCGGAGGGCGCTCGACGCGCTCGCGATCCCGTCCCCGTCGTAGTGATAGATGATGCGCCAGCGCCGGGGGTGGGCGAGAAGCAGGGCGCGGGCGCGTTCGAACTCCTGGGTATAGTGTGGGTCGGAAACGAATCCGTCCGGGCCCGAGGGCATCACTCCACCTGGAGCGCCGCCGTGGTGGCCGTGTAGCGCCACGTTTCGGGAATCCGCTTGCGTTGCCGGTAGTACCGGGCGAGGCGGCGGATCCGGGACTCCATCAACGTGAGGCTACGGCGGTTCGAGAGGTCCTTCGGATGGGTCTCGAGGTGCCGCTGCAGGTGGACGACCCTCTTCAGCAGCGCCTGGAGGTCGTCCGGGATCTCCGGCGAGATGCCCTTCTCGCGGAGCAGCGTGCCGAGCCGCTTTCCCGTCACCGCCCGCGCGGACGGGATTCCCTCGGTGTCCCGGAGGTGCAACCCTACCTGAGCGGAGGAGAGTCCCGTCTTCGAAAGCTGGACGGCCTGCGCGACCAGCTCCTCCTGCGTTGTGGTGACCCACTCGGGCTTCGTGAGGGGATAGGGCCGGTGGGAACCGGCGCGTCCCTTGTGCCCGGAGTGGATCCGCGACATGGATTCGCGCTCACACTCGTCCGCTATTTAACGGCTGGCGCGCTCGGCGGTTCCCCCGAGGGGGAAACGGTCGTTCCCCCGTCAGCGAATGCGGTCCGATTGCTGGGAAGTGTCGATCAGGAACCGCTTCCCTTCGGTCGTGATCCGGTACGAGGCAGGAGTCGGGGTCCGGGAGCGGGCGGAGGCGGGGGGTCCGGCCTGGGCCTCGACCATCCCATTGCGGACGAGGAGGCCGAGCGCGAGCGGGATCTTGACGTGGTCGTGCTTGATCGCCCAGAAGTCGGAGAGGAGCCGTTCGATCTCCCGAAGCTCGAGCGTCTGACGGCGTTCCTGGCCTTCGTGGATCGACTCGACCCGGTTGAGCTGCTGGAGGATCGCGACCAGCGTCGCGTGGACGGGGTCGCGTTGGTCGTCGTCGGGCGACATCCCGTCGAAGATTACGCGGGCCGCCCCTACTTAAAGTGAGACGGTCCGTCCGACCGGGAGCTAATCGATGCGGCCGGTCCGTCGCAGACGGGAGACCAGGTAGGCCTTCCCCTGGGAGGTGATCGTGAACCGGGTCATGACGACCCGACCCCGCTCCCAGGAGTACAGGGGGGTGTCGAGGCAGCGGGCGTAGCCGTTCCCCACGAGGACGGTGACGGCCCGCTCGACGTCGGGGGCACTGACGCGTGGGAGCGGTCCCCGACCGAGCAGGTGGTGGAGCTCATCGACCTCGAGACCCGTGTCGGCCCCGGCCTCCATCTCGGAACGGTTGAGTTGCTTCAGGACCTCGACGAGCTCGTCCTGGAGGTCGAGCGCCGACTCGAGCGGGGAGAGCGCCATCGGCGCGAAGATTCCTACGACGGGCATTTGAACGTATCCTTCGAGCGGGCCGGCGGTCTTTTAGGCGAGTTCGACAGGTACCCTTGCGCACATGGGATGCACCTGCCGCAACCCGGCTCGCTGTCCGATCTGCAACACGCCCGTCCGCGTCCCGCTGACGAACCTCGAGAGCGCCGCCGGCGCCGCGATCCTGGTAGAGAAGTTCGCGCGCCGGGACACCTCCTCCTCGCGGGAGGGGCTCCGCAGTTTGATCCAGGGCTGGGCGAGCTGCCCGTCCTGCGGGCACACGATCAACTTTGAGCACTCCCGTCAGTGCTTCGGAGGCGCGTTGAGCACGGCGGGGGTACCGATGGCCGAGCGCGAGGCGATCCTCTCCAAGATCACGTTCCCCGAGGGCTGACCGAGAGGCGCATGCCCGAGCCCGAGGAGTTCGTCGTTACCCCGTACGAGGTACGCGGGCACATCGACTACGCGCGCCTCCGGGAGCTGTTCGGGACCCAGGAGCTCTCCGCCGAGCTCCTTGCGAAGTTCCACCACCTCACGGGCGGCGACCTCCACCCGCTCCTGACCCGGGGCGTCTACTACTCGCACCGCGACCTCGCACCGGTCCTGGACGGGTTCGCGAACGGGAAGCCGTTCTTCCTCTACTCCGGGCGGGGGCCCTCGGGGCCCCTCCACACGTCCCACCTCGTACCGTTCGACCTCTGCCAGTGGCTCCAGCGCCGGCTCGGGGTGCCGATGTACATCCAGATCACGGACGACGAGAAGTTCTGGGCGCGCTCGGGGCTCACCCGTGAGGAGACCGCCTACTGGGGGCTCGAGAACCTCTACGACATCCTCGCGCTCGGCTTCGACCCGAAGCGCACCCACGTCTTCTTCGACTCGCGATCGATCGCGGCGCTCTACCCGCTCGCGGTCCGCGTCGCGCGGAAGATCCCCTACTCCACGGTGAAGGCCGTCTTCGGGTTCGAGCCGAGCACCAACATCGGGCTCGTCTTCTACACGGCGCTCCAGAGCGTCCCCTGCTTCTGGCCGTCCTGGGCGGAGGGTCGCTCGGTCCCCTGCCTCATCCCGTGCGGGATCGACCAGGACCCGCACTTCCGGGTCACCCGGGACGTCGCGGAGGGGCTCGGCTACCCGAAGCCCGCGCTCCTGCACAGCCAGATGATCCCCGGCCTCCTCGGGGAGGCCGCGATGTCGACCTCGGGAGATCGACCCGACAACGCCCTATTCCTGAACGACCCGCCGGAAGCGGTCGACCGGAAGGTCCGCAACGCGTTCACCGGGGGGCGGGCGACGGTCGAGGAGCAGCGGCGGCTCGGCGCCACGCCCGAGGTCTGCTCGGTCTGGGCGCTCTGGCGCACCCGGTTCGCCGAGTCGGAGGAGAAGTTCCGCGAGGTGACGGCCGACTGCCGGTCGGGAGCCCTCCTTTGCGGGGAGTGCAAGTCCCAGGTGCTCGAGCGGGTCCACGGGTTCTACCGTCACCACGCGGAGGCCCGGGAGAAGGTCAAGAGCTGGGCCGAGTCGACGATCGTGACGTCGGCTCCGAAGGAGCTGTAAGCGGGTCGGGGCCCGGCTAGAGGACCTCAGGCCGCGCCGGCCGGCGAGGGACCTCGGGGGGACGGCGGGGCTCGTTCGGCCAGGGACCTTCGGGCGCTTCCGCCCCATCCTGGACCGCGGTGAGCAGCCGGAGCATCGGGCGGAAGAGGGAACGGCGGGCCCGCTCCGGGTCCAGTGTGTAGGCTCGTTCGTACGCGGCGATCGCTTCGTCCTCGTCGCCGAGGCTCAGGAGCGACAGCGCGAGGTCGAGCCAACTCTTCGCTTCCCGGGCTCCCTCGCGCTCCCCGGTCTCCTCGAGATGGTCGTCGGCCCCAGGGCGGGAGCGCGGGCCTTCAGGGTACGGTGTTGGTGCGGTGGCCGGTTCGGGGAAGTCCGGGCCATCCGAGACCTCGCGGGAGAGGACGAGCGCTCGCTCGAACGCGACGGTGGCGGCCGGTTCGTCCCCGGATTCGGCCAGGGCGACCCCGAGACGGTGCCAGGCGACCATGTCGCTCGGTGTGAGCGCGACCGTCCGCTGGTAGGCCTGGGCCGCCGACACCCACTCGTCTCGCAGGGAGCGCGCGACACCCAGGTGGAACCACGCTTCGGAGTTCTCGGGGGCAAGGGCGAGCGCCCGACTGAGGGCGCCTTCGGCCGCGGTGGCGTGCCCGAGGTGGGCGAGCGCGATCCCGAGATAGGTCCAGCCGCGGCCGTCCGCGGGGCTCTCCCGTACGACGTCCCGGAACGCCATCGCGGCGGCCTCGTACTCGTGTCGGAGGAAGTAGTGGACGGCGAGGTCGAAACGGTGGGTCACGCGCGGTACCGGCCCGCCGAACGCGGCGGGGACGGAAAAGCCTGCCGTCCGGACCGCGGCTCCCCGGTGCGCCTCCTTCCGAGCGACGCCGGCGCACGGGCGCGACTTTATATCCTACCCCCGGGGTGAGTTGTCCGAGGAATCCCAAAGCCCAGCCCGATCCGAGCGTCCCGCCCGTCCTATTTCTGCGACGAGTGTTCGCGCGAGAAGTGTTGCGCCACGGCTCCTCAAAACAAACGCGAAACGCGAAAGAAGAGGCGACCCGAAATGGTAGACAAACCCCTGACAAAAGTGCGAGACCTGACGCCGAACTCGAAGCAAGTGAACGTGCTGGCCAAAGTGATCAACGTTGGCGAGGCCAAAGAGGTCATGGGCAAGTTCGGCGACCCGAGGAAGGTCTGCGAGGCCGTTGTCGGCGACGACACGGCCACGATCATCCTCTCGTTGTGGAACGAGCAGATTGGCTCCATCGCGAAGGATGAGGTCATCCTGGTGGACAACGGCTACGTTTCCCTCGTGCGCGGCCACATGCGCCTGAACGTGGGCCGGTACGGGAACCTGTCGAAGTCGACCGAGGCAATCCCCGAGGTCAACCAGACGCTCGACATGAGCCAGCAAGAGTTCGAGAGCGAGCGCCGGTCGTTCGGCGGCGGTGGCGGAGGCTACCGTGACCGCGGAGGCGGCGGCGGTGGCGGCGGCGGATATGGCGGCGGCCGCTATGGTGGCGGCGGCGGCGGTGGCAGTGGCGGCGGCGGGGGCGGGGGGCGCGAGCGCTCCGACTCCTACAAGCGCTACTAGGCTACGGCTCCGACCGGATTCGTGCCAACCCTTTCCCCCGCCCTTGCGGGCGGGGGCCCCTCCGCGGGTTTGATTAAATAGGCCCGCCGATTCTTGCCCTCGAAGCCATGCCCGATGATCTCCACGAACTGACGCTCTACGTCCAATCGAAGAAAGCGGTCACGACCTTCTTCCGCCCCGCCGCCGCTCAGAGCCAAGAGGCTGCCATGAGCGGCATGGGGGCAGGCCCCTCGGCTTCTTCGTCCTCCGGGGACGCGGTCGGCGAATCGGTCTTCTTCCTCTCGGACGACCAGGCCCGATGCCAGGCGATGGTGGAGGACATCGCGGCCCAGCGAGGCTACCATCTCCGGGTGATCGACATCGAGCGGGTCGGTCGGATCGAGCGCCTGGTGGCCGAGCACCTCCGAGGCGTCCAGAAGTTCCCGGTCCTGATCTCGCCCCTCGGGCGCCGCTTGGAAGGGGTCGAAGCGTTCACGGAGGACGAGCTCGCGGCGATCATGCCGGCCGACCTCAAGAGCGTCCGTGCGTTCTCCTACCTCAAGGTCCGCGGCGGCGACCTCGACAAGATCAAGCGGCTCCTCGAGACCCTCCACGAGGTCCGGGAGCTCCACTTCCTCACGGGCGACTGGGACATCTTGGTCGTGCTCGACTTCGAGCCGAGCGCGGCGAACAAGCGGCGGGTCCTCGACTTCGTGACCGAGCGAATCCGGGGCATCCCCGAGGTCATCGATACCTCGACGATCATCCCCGAGTACTCGCTGACGAAGTTCCCGCTATAGTCGGTCCCGGGCTCCGCCGCCCGCGGCGCGGCCGAACGCGACCCCGACGCGGCACGACGGAGGCTCCCGGGGGACGTTCTGCCTTCGTTCCCGGTTCCGGGGTCCCGTAGAGCGCGTCCCCTGTGAGGGGATGCTCCTCGAGCCACGCGACCCCTTCGACGTAGGCGGCGAACGCCTCGAGGCTCGTGAAGAGCGGGATCCCGAGCTCGATCGCCCGGCGCCTGAGGACGTACTCGTCCTCGAGCATCCGCTCGAACTTCTCCTGGGTGAGGGAGAGCGGGACGTCGAGGAGGAGGTCGATCCCGCCCTGGTCGAGGGCCTCGAGGACGTTCGGGTGACGATCGGGCTCCGACACCTTGTGGGCGACCCGAACCCCGCGGACCCCCCGCTCGGTGAGGAACGCCTGCGTGTCCTCCGTCGCGCTTACCCCGAGGCCGAGGGAGCGCAGGCGCTCGGCGGTGGGCAGGAGCTGCTCCTTGAGGGCGGGTCCCCCGACCGAGAGGAACGCGGTCCCTCGTCGCGGGACGAGCTTCACCCCGGTCGCCACGAGCGCCTTCACGAGGGCGTCCGAGAAGGTAGGTCCGAAGCAGGCGACCTCGCCGGTCGACTGCATCTCCACTCCGAGGAGCGGGTCGGAGCCGGAGAGCTGGAGGAAGGAGAACTGGGGGACCTTCACGCCCCAGCGACCCGGTGGGAGGGGGGCGACCCCCTCCCGCGAGAGGGGCTTCCCGAGCATCGCGCGTGCGGCCTCTCGGAGGAGGGGCACGCCGGTCGCCTTCGCGAGGAACGGCAGCGATCGGCTCGCCCGGAGGTTGAGCTCGATGACCTGGTACCCCTGCTCCTTCACGAGGAACTGGACGTTGAACGGACCCCGAATGCGCAAGTGGCGGGCGAGCTCGCCGGCCGCGCGGAGGAGCTGGCCCTGGACCTCGGGCGAGGTGTGGCGCGGGGGAAAGCAGAAGATGGCGTCCCCCGAGTGGACCCCCGCGCGTTCGACGTGCTCTAGGATCCCCGCCACCAGCACCCGCTTCCCGTCCGAGACCCCGTCCAGCTCGACCTCGTCGGCGCCCTCGACGAACTTCGTGATCACGACGGGATGCTCGGGCGAGACGCGCGCCGCCTCGGAGAGGAAACGGCCGAGGTCGTTCCGGCCGGCGATGACCCGCATTGCCTGCCCGCTCAGGACGTACGACGGCCGGACGAGGACCGGGTACCCCACCTCGTCGGCGAACGCGCTCGCTTCCTCGAACGTCGTGAACGCTTGCCAGGCCGGTTGCGGGATCGCGAGAGTCTCGAGCAGCCGCGCGAAGCGGGCGCGGTCCTCGGCCGTGTCGATCGACTCGGACGCGGTCCCGAGGATCGGGATCCCGCACATGTGGAGGAGCGGGGTCAGGTTCTGGGCGAGCTGGCTACCGACGCAGGTGACGACCCCACCGAACGATTCGAAGTCGAAGATGTCCCGGACGCGCTCGAGCGTGATCTCCTCGAAGTAGAGCCGGTCCGAGCGGTCGTAGTCGGTGGAGACAGTCTCGGGGTTCGAGTTGAGGACCGCGACACCGGGGACCCCCTCGACCTTCAGCCCATCCACCAGGTTCATGGTCGACCAGTCGAACTCCACGCTCGAGCCGATCCGATACGGGCCCGCGCCGACGACGAGCACGGACCCTTTCGGCATCGGGGCGACGTCGTCCGCGTCGGCCCGGTACGTGAGGTAGAGGTAGTTCGTCCGCGAGGGCCATTCCCCGGCGAGGGTGTCGATCATTCGAACCCGCGGTCGGACCCCGGCCGCGAGGCGACGGCGACGGACCTCTTCCTCGTCCAGCCGCGCGATCCGGGCCACCGCCCGGTCGGAAAGTCCGAGCTCCTTGGCCCGGCGCAGGAGCGCGGGCGAGAGCCCCGGCCCGCCGGCCGACGCGATCGCGCGGTCGACCGCTACGATCTCCCCAAGGGCCTCGACGAACCAACGGTCGATGTAGGAGAGGCGGCTCACCTCCTCGGGTGGGATCCCCGCGCGAAGCGCCTCGAGGACCCGGAAGAGGATCTCGGGCGTGGGGGTCGCGAGCTCCGCGCGGACCTCCTCGCGGGACCGCGGCTCGGCGGGGGGGACGAGGTCCGCCCGCGGGTCCCCCATGCGGACCGCCTTCGAGATCGCCTCGGGGAACGACGCCCCGATCCCCATCACCTCCCCGACCGACTTCATCGCCGGGCCGAGCCGACGGTCGGCGCGCTCGAACTTGTCGAGGTCCCAGCGCGGTAGCTTTACGACCACGTAGTCGAGGGCCGGCTCGAACGCCGCACTGGTCACGCCCGTGATCCGGTTCTTGAGCTCGGGGAGCGTGTAACCGAGCGCGAGCTTCGCGGCGACGTAGGCGAGCGGGTAGCCGGTCGCCTTGCTCGCGAGCGCGCTCGAGCGGGAGAGGCGGGCGTTCACCTCGATCGCGTAGTACTCCTCGCTCGTGGGATTCAGGCAGAACTGGACGTTGCACTCCCCCACGATCCCGCACGCTTCCGCCGCCCGCAGCGCGGCCTGGCGGAGCATCTGGTATTCGAAGTCGGTCAGCGTCTGGCTGGGCGCGACGACGACGTTGTCCCCGGTGTGGACGCGCATCCCGAGGACGTTCTCCATGTTACAGACCGTGATCGCGTTCCCCCGCGCGTCGCGGACCACCTCGTACTCGAGCTGCTTGAACTCGCCGACGTACCGTTCGAGGAGAAGCTGACCCACCGGGCTCGCGCGCAGGCCGCGGTCGACGACGTCGCGGAGCTCCTCCTTCGTCCGGGCGACCCCTCCTCCCCGGCCCCCGAGGGTGAACGCGACCCGGACCATGACCGGGAATCCGAGCGCCGCCGCGGCCTCGAGCGCCTCCGGGTAGGAGTAGACCGCCCGGCTCGGCAGGGTCGGGACCCGTGCCTTCGTCATCGTCCGCACGAACTTCGCGCGGTCCTCGGTCGCCCGGATGCCCGAAAGGGGGGTCCCCAGGACCCTCGTCCCGGTGCGTCGGAGGACCCCCCGGTCGGAGAGCCCGACGCCGCAGTTGAGCGCGGTCTGGCCCCCGAAGGAGAGCAGGATCCCGTCGGCCCGTTCGGCCTCGAGGATCGGCGCCACGAACTCGGGCGTGAGGGGCTGGAAGTAGACCCGACCGCGCTTCGGAGGGTCGGTCTGGAGGGTGGCGATGTTCGGGTTGATCACGACCGCATAGACCCCCTCCTCGTCGAGGGCCTTCAAGCACTGGCTGCCGGAGTAGTCGAACTCGCCGGCCTCGCCGATCTTGAGCGCCCCGCTGCCGAGCAGGACGACCTTGGAGGGCAGCGAGGCCGTCATGCGCGTCGCTTCACCTTCCCCACGAACCGGTCGAAGACGAAGCCGGCCTCCTGGGGGCCTGGGTGGCCCTCGGGGTGGCCCTGCAGTGCGAGCACGCGACCGGACCGGTCCCGGAACCCTTCGAGCGTCCCGTCGTCGGGGTTCGTCGCCCAGAGGTCGAGGCCGGTCCCGTGCAGCGAGCGTGGGTCGACCGCGTAGCCGTGATTCTCGCTCACGATGAGGGCGCGGCCGTCAGCGAAACAGAGCGTCTTGTTCTGTCCACGGTGACCGTACTTGAGCTTGAACGTCGTCCCGCCGCGGGCCAGCGCGAGGAGCTGGTGGCCGAGGCAGATCCCGAGGGTGGGGAGCGCTCGGGTCGACGGCCGGCGGAGCTCGGAGACGGTCGCCGCGAGCTCGGCCGGGTCCCCCGGTCCGTTCCCGACGACCAGCCCCGCGACCGTCCGTCCCTCCCACTTCGCCGGGACGGTCTCGTCGAACGGCAGGCGAAGAACGCTCACGCCTCGACCGAGCAGCGCCCGTAGGATGCTCGCCTTGACCCCGCAATCGAGGGCCGCCACGAGCGGTCCCTTCAGAGGTCCGAGGAGCTTCGGGTGCTTTGGCGCGACGGCCGCCATGTAGTTCTCTTCGGCGTAGCGGGGGGCGTTCGAGAGCGCTCGACGGAGCTCCTCGTCGCTCGGGACGTCGTCTGCCTCCCCCACGTGAACGACCCCTCGGAGGACTCCGCCCGAGCGCAGGTGCTGCGTGAGACGCCGGGTGTCGACCCCCCGGATCCCCGGGACGCCCTCGTCGGCCAGCCACGCGTCGAGGGAGCGATGGCTCGACCAATGGTTCGGAGCGGCCGTGCCCCGTACGACCACGCCGCGGACCTGGACCTCCTCGCTCTCGAGCACCGGCAGGCCCCAGCCGTCGCGACGGTCGGTCCGCGGGACCCCGTAGTTTCCGATCAATGGGTAGGTGAAGGTCAGAACCTGCCCCCGGAACGATGGGTCGGTGAGCGACTCCGGATACCCCACCATCCCGGTGGTGAACACGACCTCGCCGACGCGACGGGTGGGTGCCCCGAACCCATCCCCTTCGAAGCGTGTCCCGTCCTCGAGAAAAAGCGACCCACGGAGGCCGGCGGTTCCGGGGTGATTCGGCACGGGCGTTGGCAACCCGAGCGCCCCCGAGGAAGCGATTCGGCCTTAACGCTTACCCTCGCCCCGTCGTCGAAATCGCTCCGAGCCACCGCCGTCCACCCGGCGAGGCATCAAATCCCCCCGCCGGTTGCTCGGCACGATGCCCGGGTTCCCGCGCCTAAAGGACCGCTACGACCTCGTCGTGGTCGGGGGCGGGCACGCAGGCCTCCAGGCGGCGGTCAAGGCAGCGCTCCTCCAGCACTCGGTGGCGCTGCTCGACCGGGGACCGAAGTACTCACGTTCGTACTACGCTCCCCACATGGCCAACATCCCCGGCTTCCCTGAAGGGGTGTCGGGGCACCGCCTCTTGGACCTACAGATCGCGGCCGTCCGCAGGCTCGACGACCAGGTGGGCTACTTCACGCCGGCCACCGTGGCCTCCGTCGAGCGGACCGCGGAGGGGTTCGCGGTCTCGTTCGATTGGCTGAAGCAGACCCACGTCGCCCAGGGCCGGGTTGTCGTCCTCGCGATGGGCGTGGTCGACCGGATCCCGGTCGTCGGAGGGAAGATCGACCCGATCTTCCCCTGGGCGAACCAGGCGCTCGTCGACTTCTGCCTCGTCTGCGACGGGTACGACCTCGTGGGAAAGTCCGTCGCGGTGCTCGGCCACGACGCGTTCGCGGCCCGCACGGCGCTCGACATCCTTCACTTCCGACCGAAGGGGGTCGAGCTCCTCACGCACGGCCGCCCCCTCTTGGACGGGGTCCCCGAGCCCGACCGCTCCACCCTCGCGAAGGCCCTTCAAGACCACGGGATCCCCACCGTCACCGCCGAGATGGTCGGCTTCGACGGGATCCGCGAGAAGCTCTTCGGGGTCCGGTTCGCCGACGGGAGCCACCGGACGTACGACCGGGGGTTCAGCGGCCTCGGCTGGTACGACATGCACGACACGATCCCGCGGTCGCTCGGGTGTCGGTTCGACGGCGACGGGTACGTCGTCACGGACGAGGACTGCCGCGCGATCGCGGACGCGACCGGTGAGCCGATCCCCGGCCTCTATTGTGTGGGCGACCAGCGGAACGGTTGGAACCAGATTCCGGAAGCGTGGGCGACCGCGGAGCGGGCGGTCGTCCACGCCTGGGCGTCGTACCTGTAGGGCCCCGTTACCCTCCTACGGGAGGGGGAGTCGCGATCGTGAGGTGGTGAGCGAGCTCGGGAAGGTCCTTCGCGATCGCGGACGCCCCCGCCGCGAGGAACCGGTCCTCGGTCATGGTCGAATGGGAGGCTGCGGCCTCGCTCGGGTCGGGCATGACCGCGTAGAAGCGGACGCCCGCGGCCCGAGCGCACTCGGCGTCGAGGAGGTGGTCTCCGACGAAGAGGGCCCGGTCGATCGGGACCCCCATCTCCTTGAGCAGCATGAGGAGGGCCTCGGGCGACGGCTTCGTCGGCCCCGCGGCGCTGCGGCTCCGTAGATAGCTGAAGAACGGGGCGAGCTGCGTGCGGACGAGCGCCTGACGGGCGAAGGTCTCCGAGCTCCGGGTGAGGAGCCCGATCCGGAACCCCCTCAGGGAAAGGATCTTCAGAAGCTCCGGGGCGCCCGGACGGGGGACCGTTCTCGGCAACGCCTCGAGCTCGATCGCATCGATGGCGCGCTGGTAGTCGGCCTCGAACCGGTAGAGGATGCTGTCCGCCGCGCCGGTGTTCCGTAGCTCCTCTCGGGCGGCCTCGACGATTCGGTGGATCGGGTCCTGCACCGAGAGATGTCCGGGCATGATCCCGTAGTGCTCCGCGATGCGGATCACGTCCGATCGCATCCGCCCGAAGTCGTGGTGCGACAGGACGAGCGTGCCGTCCAGGTCGAACACGACCCCAAGCAGTGGCTCCAAGAACTTCGGCTGGGACCCTGGGGGTGGCATCTCCCCTCCTTGGCCGGAAAGCGAACGCGCGGCGCGATACGTTAAGCGTTTGCTTCGAGCGGAAGGCTCTGCGCCGGACGTCAGGGAGCCAGGTGGTAGGCGAGGCCGTACCAGGTGCCCTGTTCCTTATCGAACGTCGTACCGCACTGGAAGCAGAAGAACACGCGGGCCGGCGGATCCTTCGGCTCGACCTCCATCGAGCCTCCGCAGATGGGGCAGCAGAGCTTCTCTTCGACCTCGGGAAGGCCGTGCCAGGAGTCGCGCTTCCGGTCGTAGACCACTCCGTCGTGGCCACAGACGAACATCGGGAACGGCACGTTCGCGGCGGGCGGACCGCTCATGGCCCGACCGCAAACGGGGCAGAACATCGGAGGAGGGTAGCACCTCCCCGACCGAATAACCTAGCGCTGCTCAGCGGGAGGCCTTGGGTCGCTCGAGGGTGACGATCGACTCCCTCAGCTCGAAGCTCCGCCGCTGGCCGCTGCGCCGGCGCCGGGCGACCTCGACCGAGACGATCCGGAACCCCTCGTCCGCGCCGAGCCGGGCCAGGAGGAGGTCGCCCGGCACGTAGGCCCCTGCGAGGAGCGAGTCCCCTACCACCACGACGAACCGGCCTCCCGGCACGAGGGATCGGTAGACCCCGGCCAGCACGGGCTTGAGGTCGGCGAAGTACCGGTGGACGACCGCGTGCATGTCATCGCGGCGGTACGTCCTCTTGCGCGCAAGGTTCTCCCGGATCCGGGGCAGGATCTCGGTGAGCCAAGCGTCCGTGACCGCGCTCGTGTCGAGGTAGGGAGCGGCCTCCCGACGCGGGAGGTTGTCGCAGGCCACCTGGGCCCGTCGCAGGGCCACGAGGTCGCCGTACGAGTGAGCATAGCCGAGCCAGGCCAGGTCGACCTTGTAGTTCATCACGTAGTCCATGCCGTTCACGTACGGCGGGCTCGTGACGGCGAGTTCGACTGAGCGAGAAGGCCAGCCTCCGGTGCGAGCGTCCCGAAGTGCGACCTCGGAGGCGGGACCCCAACGCGGGTGGTCCACGCCGAGGTCCCGAAGGTCGGCGGCCATCTCGTCGATTGCAGCACGGAATCGCTCGAACGGGGCCACCTCGTTTTCCACGGCGCGCTTCCCGTACCCGAGACACGGGGACCGGTGGAGGCGACTCGAGGGGATCAGGATGCGGCCGAACGCGAGTCGGAGCGCGTCGTCGAGCGGATCCCCCTCCGGGGGCAACGCGTCGCGAAGGCGAGTGAGGTCCCGAAGCGCCTCCGGCGCGAACTGACGACGCGTTTCCCGAAGGAACGGGAGCGCTCCCGCGCTCCTCCGCTCGGCTCGTCTCAGGACCCGGTCGCCCCCTCGAACGAGCGCGCGGGGGTCGGTCTCGAAGTTCGTCTTCACTCGGGCGGCGAGCACGGCCGGGGCGAGGAGCTCGGTACCGATGGCCCGGGCCCCGGACCGGCGCGCCTCCACGAGGGTCGTGCCGCTGCCGGCGAACGGGTCGAGCACGGTGGCCCCGCGGGGCAGCTCGGCGGCCTCCAGGACGCCGGCCACGAACTCCGCGGAGTACCCCTGGACGTACGGCCACCAGCGGTGGACGGGGAGAGCCTCGTTCGACCGGAACGTGATCGGCCCGGCGTACCGTCCGAGCGCCACCCCGTTCTCCTGTTCGAACCGTTCGACGAAGGCCGCCGGGTCGACGAAGTCGTCGCGTTCCGTGAGGCGCTCGAAGTCCCGGAGAACGAAGAGCCCCCGTCCCATTCGCAGGACGTCCCCCTGGCTTCGGAGCCGGTCGAGGACCTCGGCGACACGGTCCGGGCGGTCATCCAAACGTGTGGCGATCTGGCGGGCGGTGGCACCGATCGCTCCGGTCTCTCCGAGCACGTCGCGTACGGCCCCGATGAGGTCGCTCTCCTCCGGGGCCGGCACGGGCTCGGGAGACCGTAGTAGGGTAATAACGGAACGATGCGGGCTCAGGTGACCTTTGGCCGAGGGCGCCGACCCGCCGGCGGAATCCGCGTTGGGGACTCGAGCGCTTTCAGGACGTCGCGTCGACGTCGGCGCCGTTCCTCTCGAAGCGCGTCGGCCCACGCGGTCTTGCGGACCTCCTCGTCGAGCCCGACCAGGACCATGTCGAGGTCGTGGAGGTCGCCGAGGTCCTTCTGAAGTCGCACCAAGGAGCTCGAGAACCCCCGCTCGTGCCGGGGGTCGAGCGCGACAGCGAGGTCGGTGAACTGTCGGGCGCGGCGGATTCGGATCCGGAGTCGGTGAAGCCGCTCCATCGACGGACGGCGGAGGGCCTTGCGGTGCGCCCTCCTCAGGTTCTCGCTGGTACGGGCATGGGCGAGCGCAACGGCGTGGTGGGGGTCGCGGAAAGACCCGGAGCGGGGCAGGCTGCGCAGCCTCTCTCCGACATCGTCTAGCAGCCGCGCCTGCCGCTCCGAGCGCAGGAACGCCCGCAGGAGCTCGCGACCGGTGCGCGCGTCGTCCTGGACCCGGGTGCGGTACCGTTCGAGCCGCTCGAGGTCGCGGCGACCGGGACGCCTCCCGCCGAATCGCTGGAGGAGCGCGAGGGAGATGTCGCGGTCCCGGATGCGACCGACGAGGCGGGAGAGCCGCTTGATCCGGACGTCGAGCGGGTGGAGAAGGTCACGTTCCGCGCTCGGGAGCAGGGCTTCCCACAAAGCGAGCCCGGTCCGCAGACGTCGCATCTGCCGATGTAGGCGGTGAAGGCTCTCCGGGGAGGGGTGGGCCGAGGCGACCACCTGGTCGACGGCCCGGGTCGCCTCTTCGAGGATTTCCCCGATCTCGCGAGCGACGCGTTCGGGTCGCATCGTGCGGCTCTCGCTACCCCGAAACATCGGACCGTCTCCCTCGTGGGGCGAACCAGGACCCCCACGTAAACCATTCGGAGGGAACACTCCGTCCGCCGGACTTTACCCGAGTCCTATTAGCGACAAGGCGTTCTCGGGGGACATGCACCGTCCCCGCCTCGCGGACCTCGAGCGGGGCGAGCCGGCGAGCCGCGCCGTTTCCACGATCGGAGTGATGGACATCGGGTCGAACACGGCCCGGTTCGTCGTGTTCGATACCTCCAGCGCCGGGACCGTCCGGGCGGTCTACCAGACCAAGGACGCGCCTCGCCTCGGGTCGGGGACAGGCCCGGACGGCAGCCTCTCTCCCGAGGCGATGATCCGGGGGGTCGCCACGGTCCGACGGTTCGCCCGCACCGTCCGCTCGCTCAAGGTGCCGAAGACCCTGGCGGTAGCGACCAGCGCCGTACGGGATGCACCGAACGGCCCGGAGTTCGTCCGGGACGTGTCGCGGGCGACCGGAGTGTCGCTAAGGACCATCTCGGGGACCGAGGAGGCTCGTTATGCCTACCTTGGGATCGCGAGCGCCTGGGAGCTCTCGAACGACCTCATCTGCGACCTGGGCGGCGGCTCGCTCCAGCTCGCCGACGTCCGGGACGGCTCGCTGCGCAACTCCGTCAGCCTGCCGCTCGGCGTCCTGCGGCTCTCGCAACGATTCTTCGACCATGACCCGCCCAAACGGCGAGAGCATGACGCGCTGCGCGAGCACGTGCGGGGAACGCTCTCCTCGGTCCTCGAGGCGTTCGGTGGGGGACCGTACCGCCTCTTCGGCATCGGCGGCACCGTCCGTTCCCTCGCTCGCGCGTCGATCGAGTTCCGGGAGTACCCGGTCCGTCGGGTCCACGGCTATCTCCTCTACGAGAACGACATCGAGGCACTCGAGGAGCTCTTGGGCGAGATGCCCGCCGCCCGCCGTCGGGCGGTCACCGGTATCGGAGGGGACCGCGCGGACGTCGTCCTCGCGGGGATCATCGTCTTCTCCGAGCTCCTGCGGGCGGTGAAGGCCGAGCGGGTCGTCGTCTCGGGTACGGGGATCCGGGAGGGGATCGCCCTCGAGTCGATCGGAGCAAAGCTTCCCGCCCCGGCGGAGACGCTAGCCGAGCGTTCGACGGCCGCCGCGGCGGAGTCGTTCGCCTTCGACCTCGAGCACGGACGGGAGGTCGCCGAGACCGCCAGCGCCCTCTTTCGGGTCCTGTCGGACCGGTTCGACGGGGGTCCGAGCGAGGCGCTCGTCCTTCGGGTCGCCGCGTGGATGCACGACGCGGGAGTCGCGGTCGACCTCTGGAACCACGCCCGCCACTCATCCTACCTGATCCAGAACTACCCAATCTGGGGGCTCGATCAGCGCGAGGTCCTCCTCGCCGGGATGGCCGCCTACCTGCACGAGGGGAAGAACGCGGTCCCCTCGGAATGGAAGAGGGGGTTCCTTCCAATCATCGGTCCGTCCGACCTGGAGAAGGCGGTCCGCCTCGGCGCGATCCTGGGCGTGGCGGAGCTGCTATCATCGGTCCGGCCGAAGTTCTCGCTCGTCGCGGACGGGAAAGCGCTCGGGGTGAGCTTTTCTTCTGCGCGGGATACGACCCTCTCCCCACGCTGGGCAGAGAAGGTCCGAAAGGTGATGGAACGCGTCTTCGAGCTCGAGGTGCGCTATCGCGATGCCTGAGGCGCCGCCCCCGAACCACGGCTTCCCCGGCCGGTTGCTCGTCTTCGAAGGTCTCGATGGCAGCGGCAAGTCGACGCAGGCCGACCTCCTCGGGAAGTGGCTCCAGTCGAAAGGCTACCGCGTCTTCTTCACCGAATGGAACTCGTCGGAGCTCGTCTCGAGCACCATCCGTCGCGGCAAGAAGAAAGGCCTGCTCACGCCCACCACCTTCTCGCTCCTGCACGCGGTCGACTTCGCGGACCGGTTCGAGCGGAAGATCCTCCCCCCGTTGCGGGCGGGGTACCTCGTCGTCTGCGACCGCTACACCTATACCGCGTTCGTCCGGGACGCGGCCCGGGGATGCGACCCGGACTGGGTCCGGACGATCTATTCGTTCGCGCCCCGACCGGACCGGGTCTTCTACTTCCGCGTGCCGGTCGCGGTGACGCTCCGGCGTAAGCTCGCCTCCCGGCTCAAGATGAACTACTACGAGGCCGGCATGGACCTCGGGCTCTCGGACGACCTGGTCGAGAGCTACACGCGGTTCCAGGGCCGCTTGAAGCGCGAGTACGACCGCCTCTCGACGGTCGACGGCTTCCGCGTCGTCGACGCGACGCGCTCG
This sequence comes from Thermoplasmata archaeon, assembly GCA_052326485.1. Lineage (GTDB taxonomy): Archaea > Thermoplasmatota > Thermoplasmata > Lutacidiplasmatales > UBA184 > Lutacidiplasma. The sequence continues at coordinate 24,806 of JBKQMS010000019.1, forward strand.
GTCGAGGCGATCCAGGCCGAGCTGAGGGCCGACCTCAAGCCGCTGCTCGTGAAGTTCCCGACGGTGGAGCGACTGACGCATGACCGATAGGACGTACGGGACCCGGCTTCCCCGGATGCCCGAGGAAGCGCTCGTCGGGAAGCTCATCGTCGTGGAAGGGGCGGACGGCTCGGGCCGCACGACCGAGGTCACGATGCTGCGGGAGTGGCTCGAGGTCGAGGGCCACGCCGTCGTCGACACGGGTCTTCGCCGCTCCGACCTCGTGAGCGAGGAGATCGACCGTGCGAAGCAGGGCCACACCTTGGCGTCCACGACGATGGCCCTCCTTTACGCCGCGGACTTCGCCGACCAGCTCGAGAACAAGATCGTTCCGGCCCTCGCGGCCGGGAGCACGGTCCTCGCCGACCGGTACATCTACACGCTGATGGCACGGGCGATCGTCCGCGGCGCCTCCCGCGAGTACGCCCGCCACCTCTACGGGTTCGCGGTCCGTCCCGACCTCATCATCTTCTTGAGGGCGCGGCCCGAGATCCTGCTCCACCGGTCGATCGGGAAGTACGGCTCCCTCGACTACTGGGAGTCGGGCATGGACCTCTGCCTCTCCCGGGACCTCTTCGAGAGCTTCTTCCTCTACCAGGACCTCCTCTCGAAGGAGTTCGACTGGATGGCGACCGAGTACGGGTTCGAGTACGTGGACGCGAACCGAATGCCCGAGCAGGTCCACCAGGACGTCCAGCGACTGGTCGCCCCGCTCTACGGGGCCCGGTTCGCCGCTCCGCGCCGCTCGCCCCGACGGCCCTCCCGGGCGGTCAGTCGCGTTCCGCGGCGAGCTGCTTCCGCGTAAGCAGCCAGACGAGGCGACCCGCCCCCGGGCGGACGGAGTTCGAGAACTCGAGGCAAACGGCGCCGCCCTTCGTCAATCGGACGACGGACAGCCCCTCGCCGGTCAGCGCCTCCCCCACGAACTCCGCGAGGGTCGGCTCATGGCCTACCAGGACCACGGTATCGCGAGGCCGCGCGGAGCGGCGGATCCGGTCGAAGATCGGGGTCGCGATGTTTCCCGGGGCGAGCTCTTCCCAGGTCTCCGGCGAGGGCGCCTTGGCCAGTTCCCGACGGATCAGCTCGGCGGTGCGGATCGCCCGGTCGGCCGAGCTGGTCGCGAGACGGTCGGCGGACCGGACGACGTTGGCGAGACCGCGGGCCGCGCGTCGGGTCGCTGTCTCTCCCTTTCGGGTCAAGGGTCGAAGGTCGTCGTCGGGCCAGCGCGCGGGGTCCCGGACCTCGGCCGGACCGTGGCGCACGGCGATGACGCGAATGCTGTTGGTATGGGCTTGCTTGCGCGGCAAAGATCCAGAGCGGGCCCAGATGCAGGCGTCGAGGTAGAAAATCTCTCCGCCTGCTATGGAGTTAGCGCCGGATATACGGTACCGCGCCGTCCGGGAGTCCGTTCCTTGGCCCCGGCCCTCGGCACCCATCGGTCGAGCGTCACTTGGGCGACGTCCTGTGCATAGGCGACCGTGCGACCGATCGACTCGAGGATCCGTGTGACGGCGGCCGCCGTCGCGGGGGGCATCGTGCCATCCCCCACGGCCGGGAGGAGTCGGTCGGAGAGGGCGCGGCCCGACGCCTGGAGCGCGTCCCCGAGGTCGAGGAGGTCGTTGGCGACGGAGCCCTCCGTGGCACCCAGGACCCCTTCGAGGTGGTCCATCGCCTGCCGGTGGAACTGCCGCAGCGAGGTCGCGGGGCCGGTCCCGTTCGGGAGGTCCACGAGACGTCGACCGACCTCGCCGAGAACGACCGCGTGATCGGCGATCCGTTCGAGGCTTCGAGCGGTCGTCCATAGACCGAGCCACTCGGCCCCGCGGTCGGCCGCCCCCAACTGGATCGCGGCGACGCGCTCGACGTACCAGGCATCCCGGTCGATCTCGTCGTCGCGGTGCTCCCAGTACCCATCATCGAGGAACGGAAGGTGAGACCAGCTCTCGACCGCTTCGCGGTGGAACTCGACCACGAGCCGACCCATCCGAGCGATCCGCTGGTCGAGAGGGATCTGGCTCTCGAACGCGAGGTCGCGCAGGTGAAGGACCCCGGCCTCGTCCGAAATGATCTCGGGCTGGCGGGTCCGTCGGCAGAACGTAAGGACGACCTCGCGGGTGTCCGGTCGGATGTTCGGGCGTTCGCGGACGACGAACTCGCGGGCTCCGGCAAGGTACGCACCCAAGAGACGGCGGAACAGATGCTCGGAAGGTTCTCCACGGCCGACATCGATCGTCGCGCCTTCGAACGCTTCGAAGGCAGGCGGCGCTTCGTTCCGCAAGACGCGGGCGACACGGAGAGGAGAGGTCGGGTGGGCTAGTTCCTCCTTTGGAGGAGAGGACGGTCTTTCTCGGGAACCGGAGGTCCCTCCGGACGCTCCCGCACCGCCCCCAACGGGGTTCTTGGTCTTCATCGAGCCGGACAAGCAGCCTATCCCATATATAGAGTTCCAATTTAGACTATAGTTAATGCTATAGCTATGGTATTTCGCGTACACCGGCCCATCCTCGGAGTTTCGGGGCCTGCCGGCCCGTCTCTGGCAGACGCTCCGGTCGGTGAGGTTCGGCTCGGCAGGTCCGTGCCGGCACGATACTCCATAAGAGAGGGGAGCATTCCCCCGTCGCGTGACTACGACCTCCCCCCGCCGGTTCGCGCGCTATCGGCCCACCGAAGGCGAGGTCGCGGGCCGCCGAATGTGGACGGTCCCCCGCGCCGGCCTCTGCCTCTCCGCCTTCGTCCTCGTCGGGGACCCGAAGAACCCGAACCTGGTCGTCTTGGGCCGTCCCTCGCCCTCAGCCCCATGGGCGGAGGTGGGGAACCTTGAGCCGGCGTCCCTCGAGGCCCTCCAGGAACACTGGGTGTTGCCCGCCTGCCACCTCGTCGAATTCGAGAGCCCCCGGTCGGCGGCCGAACGAATCGTCCACGAGCAGCTCGGCCTCGAGCACCTGGAGCTGCGGGGTCCCGAGGTCTTCTCCGAGGCGTACCCCTCCCGTCTCGACCCCGAGAGCGGGAACCACTGGGACCTGGACATCCTCTTCCGGGGCGACTGGCCCCACGGCCGCGAGCTCCACTCGCCGGCGTTCAAGGAGCTGCGGCTCATCGACACCCGGACCGTCGGTGCCCCCAACCTCGGCCGAGGGCACGGAGACATCCTCTTGCTGGCCGGCTACCCGCTCGGCGCCCGGATGACCTGAGCTGCCGACGAGATCTACGGGCGGAAGTAGAGCACCTGACCGCCGCGGACGGTCGCGTGGACGCGGGCGAAAGCGAGAAGGTCATTCATCGGGTCCCCGTCCAGTAGCACCAGGTCCGCTCGCCCACCGACCGCGACGGACCCCGACTCCTTCCCGACACCGAAGCGCTCGGCGGGTGCCGTGGTCAACATCCTCAGCACGTCACGCGCGTCCAACCCGGAGCGCGCCAGCGCTCGGAACTCGTCCTCCGTCGAGTAATCGGCCATGTATCCGACATCCGTGCCGAAGAGCAGCTCACCGCCCAGCACATGGAACCGGTGGACCACCTCGTAGATCGGGTTGAGGTAGTCGAGGCTCGGGCTCGCCGTATCGGCGAACATCTTGAGGGTAGGGATCATCGCCATCCGACGGTCGACCATCTCCTGAAGCACCGCCTCGTCGACCCCCTCGGTCGTGTCCGGCGGATGGGCGAGGACGTCCACGCCGGACCGTACCGCGATACGCGTCCCCTCGAGATTCGAGGGGTGGCTGTACACGAGCTGGCCGTGCGAGTGGGCGACGTCCGCGGCCGCGCGCGCGATAGGCTCGGGCATCGTCTTGACCGTTCCCCGCGCGACGTACGAACCGGTGAACAGTTTGAGGAGGTCGGTGCCGTGGGCGATGTTCCGCTCGGCGATCCTCTTCGCGGCCTCCGGGGTCGAGGGTCTTGGCAGGAAGGGGCGGAGCCAGAACGGCAGGCTGTTCCGGAGGTAGTACGGGGTCCCTCTCGGAGGGAACATGCTCGGGCCCGCCGTGTAGATGGAAGGGCCTAGCAGCTCACCGGACCCGATTCTCCGACGTAGAGGGAGCGTGGTCCGGGGGTCGGAGCCGGCATCCACGACGGTGGTGAACCCTCGGCTCGTGAGCATGTCGCGAAGCTGCGCTTCGAGGATTGCCGGAGACTTCCGCGCGGCGGACCGCCACTTTGCCTCGGTGAAGTGCACGTGTGCGTTCCAGAAGCCCGCGGTGACGACCCGCCCCTCCCCCGGGATGACCCGGGCGTCCGGAGGGACGGAGACCCCCACTCCCATCGCGACGATCCGTCCGTCCCGGATGAGGACGGTTCCCCGATCGATCGGAGGCGCGTCGGGAGAGGGGTAGAGCTTGGCATTCCGGATCGCGAGGGGTGTCCCACTCGCTCCCCTTCGGACCGACCCCATCGTCGACGGAGGCCCCCCCTCGGTCCGTTGGAACGACGAAGAAGAGCGGCTCACGGGCTTCGCAGGCGGGGGCGCGTCTAAAGCCCTTCTCGCCCCCGATGGCTCTTGAGCCAGGCGCAGGACGGACGTCGGCGGACCCGATGGGCCGGGACGGATTCGAACCGCCCGGCGTTTCGAGTATCGTGGAAAGTGCTCCCGACGAGATGACTCCCCCGATTCGGCGGCTACTCGCGGACGCGGTTCGAGTCGCGCGTCCCGTTCGGTGACCAGGACGAGGACGCGGGCGAGGAGCCCGTCACGCACCGGTTCAGTCTCCTGGAGATTACGAGCGGGCTCCTCGACGACTCGCGGGAGGCGGACGAGCGGGTCGCGGAGCGGAGCCTTCGCGACATGCGGTGGCGCTTGAAGGCGGCCCGCGAGGCGATTTCGGCCACGCCCGATGCCGAGGACGCCCTCCGGCAGGGAGTGGCCACCCTCTCCAACGAGGAGGTGGACCGTATCGTGAAGGGCCGGGACACTCGCTCAGGCAGGTCGGCCGAGGCGCACGAGCGGGACGTCTAAGCGTTACAGTCATAGCATAACGCGGTTCAGGACTCTGGTCATTCGACATCATCCCACCGAACCGCACGGTGACGCACACCGAGAGTCTTATTGACATGGAGTCGTTGAAGCCGCTGATGGTTCCTCGGGGGCTGCCGTTGAGGCCGGTCCTTCTGAGAACTGTCGTGAGACGGCTCGGGTCCGGGTCTCGGGCACGTCTCGGGGAGAACGAATCCCATGGTGGCAAACGAAGACCCGGGAATAGGCGATAGCCGAAACAGCGAGCGAGGTGCGTCCGCTTCGGGCCACCGACTCCGTGGAGGCCCAAGCGTCTTGCGACGCGGATCGAGGTACCGAAAGCCCCTCACCGTCTCCGTCGCCATCGGCTGCTGCCTCCTCATGCTTCTGACCTCGGTCCCGTCGGCCGCGGCATCATCTTCTGGGAATCCCCCACCACCGCCTGCTGGCGTTACCCCGAGCATCCTCGACTACGTTTACAACGTCGATCCATCGCTCTTCCCGCTTCCGTCCAACTTGCTGTCTTCGACGACCACGTCCCTCGTGAAGCTGATCTCCCTTCCCTCCGGAGCAAACTCGTTTGGGATGCTCAACGCGTCTCTCAGCAGTGGCGGAGCCGGCGGAGTATGGTTCGAATCGGGGGGTTATAGCCCGTCCATCGCGGCGGCCCTTGTGAAGCCGGGTTGCTCTAGCAGTTCGTGCCCGCCGAGCGTCCCGATTCAGTGGAACCCCGCCCTCAGGGTCGCCTCCTTTTCCCATGCCGTGACCGCCGACGCCCTGACGGTGTCGGGCACCATGGTGATCGCGGCCGCATCCAGCGCGGGAACGACCCAGCTTTGGAACTCAAGCACGTCAGGTTCGACATGGAACCCTTTCGGTGTCCCGATTACGGGAACGGTGGTTTCCCTCGGCGCGAATGCTACGAATTCGGTCGTCGTGACGGTCGCCGCGTCCGGCTGGGCGGCGACGGCCTTCGGCCTCGGCGGTGTAGAGATTGGCCAGGCCGATCTCGCCCCCAGAGGGTCCGGAGCGACAGGGATTCTGTCGGCGGCCGCGACCTTTGTGGCCAGCGGATTGGGTTCCCTCGTTGCAATCGCGTTCTCCGTTGGTGGATCCAATCAGGTCCAGATGGTCACCTCGACCAACGGAGGCGTGTCCTACAGCTCCCCTCTGACCGTGGGACTGTCCAGTTCCACGCAACCGAACCCTGCACTCTCCTCGCTCGGTGACAGCCAGCTTGCCTCTCCCGGGTGGATCGCGGGACAGCTCGGGTTGGTTTCCTTCGGGTCCGGGCTCTTCCTGGCGTATCCCTCGCTGACTGCGGGTCAGCTCGACCTTCTCACCGAGAGCTCGGGGAACGGGGGGCAAACATGGCAGGGTCCATTCGAATCCGGCCCGGTTTCCGGAGGCATTCACAATCTCAGCGTCACAGCCTCAGTTGCGGGTCTCGCATACGCTACTTGGGCGAATCCGGGTTGGGGAACGGGTGGTGTGGAGGAAGCGATATTCTTCGCCGACGGGTCCCCGTTGCTGTCCCCAAGCCCAATCCCAGGAGCCGGAGGAGCAGGCCCGGGACTTACGGGGGCCCCATCCCTCGCCATCGACTCGTTCCAACGACCGTTGATCGCGTGGCCTGTTTCCAACGGGATGGCACGGGGGATCGCGTTCACGGGCGACTTCCTCACCGCCAATCAATCCCTGGCGCAGGTCGATCAGATGGTTAACGACCCCTTGGTAGGGGGCGACTTCCCTTCAGGGGGCGGGTCTTCGCAACAGGCGGCGTTCAACGCGAGCGTCGCGAACGCTGTGTCCCTGGTCTCCGCCGGTCTTTCCACCAACAAACTCTGCAACGCGCAGAACGCGACCGCCCTGTCACTCTACCAGAACGTGACCCATCTCCCTCTATCCATCCTTCCCGGGTCGGGGACCGTTTGCTCCTCGAAGCTGACACCTAACAACCTCACGTCGCCCATCGCCAACACGGTGGGCGTCAACGCGCCGAACACCTACCTCGCCGTGTACTCCGATTGGTTGCTGGAGTCGCTCGGCGTTCCCCTCGGCGTTTCGCCGCTATTGAACGCAACCAATCCGTGGGGTCCTTCGGCTACGCCTGCGCCTACGCCTTTGCCTCTGTCAAAGATCACCAATTTCACGGGTAACCCGGGTTGTCTCCCAGGATTGGGAGGATGGTCCCAGTGTGGTACCCAGGAGAACGTGGCAGTCCTACCGTTTGTCTATAGCCCGACCGCTTTCAACCTTGCCGTGACCGCTGGGTTTCCTTCATCCAGTTACTCGACGCAATGGAAGACCTGCGGAAAGGTCAGTCCCCCGATAAACGGCGGTGAATTCACCTATACGGCCAACTATGCAGTCGTCAAGACCTGGACCAACGTTTCGATCAACAATGGGACCGTCCATTCGTTCACCGGGACGGGGTTCTATCCCTCTCCCTACGTCTCCAATCTCACGCCGAGCAGCTCGTTCTACTGGAGCGTCACCCTCTCTCCGCTCTATCAGCTCCAAATTAGCGGGACTTGGTGCGGGGCCGGCTCGCAGCCTTCGGCCCCCTTCACCGTGTCCAAAACGACCTTTTCTGGGGTGGTCAAGACCACTCTCGCATTCGGCTTTACTTCTTACTCGTGGCACACGACGTATACAACGAAGTCGAACAGCGCTCCGGTTTCTTTGTCCTTCGCCTCGGGTGCGAACATGGGTGTGGTCGGCAATGTAACGATCACCGACAACTCGAACGGCGGCGTGACCGTCGCCAGGTGGACGAGCTGGCCTCCCGGGTGGTATCTGCCTGCAACCCAGGGAGGCGTGGGCTTCACGGGTGTCGTTGGACATACCTACCAGGCCACCGTTTGGTCGACCAGTCGCCCTGGAGGCTGGACCTCGGCTCAGGTTCCCTCGTTCTCGTATTCACCTCCAGTCAAAGCCCCCGCTCAGACGGTCTCATGGTCCTTCTCGTTCACGCTAACGCGTCCATCCATCACGGTCTGGGGTTGGCAGGTGAGCAACATAACCGCCACGACCGCCCAGCTGACATGGCTTGCCAACTTCAAGGCGGCCGGATTTGTGACGTATTCCACGGAAGGAGGCGGAAGCAACCTCACAATCTCGGGAATGTCAGGAACCGTACTCTCCAATGGGACCGCATGGAGGTTCACGGTAGAGTTGCACGGGCTCGAGCCGTGGGCGTTCTACCAGGGCACCTACGGAGTCGTCGCCTCCACAAAGACGTACACCTATTCCGTAAGCCAAGCCTTCAGTCCGTTCCAGACGGCGGCCGCGCTGGTCCTCTGGGAGTCCGACAACCTCTACGATTCCATAACCAACACCGGGGGAGGGGCGGAGTTCCACTGGAGCCTGCCGCCTGCCGTGGCCGAATCGAATCCCGCGGCGAAAGTGTCGGGCGGGACTCTGACGATCTGGAATGCCACTCAGACGCTAGTGATCCCGGTTTCCCCGTCCGAAATCAACACGAATCCCACTAGCGCGTGGTTCAACACGCTGAATGTTTCCCTGGCAGCTTTGAACAACACGTACGGCGCTGCTCTCCAGCTGAACTACACCGGTTCTCCTGCATTCTCCGCCTACAGCCAGAACTACGCCTTCACCTATCAGAAGGATTCGAGCGGGGACGGTCTTACGGATCTCGAGAAAGAGAACGGATGGGAGATCACCTCCACGGGTACCTGGGGGACCGTGAGCTACCCCGTGTACGCCTCTCCATCCCTATACTCCACGAACGGGCTGGTCAGCGACTACTACGAAAAGGCCTACGGTCTCAATCCGCTGGTCGTCGACACTGCTGGCAGCCACATGCTCGACATGTGGAATTTGACGTTTGACTTGGGCAGTTCATCAGCCCCTGTGTCGATTCCCGACTCCAGTGCTTTCCACCTCTGGTGGGAGAACAACACCACCTTCTATCCATTCAATTTCGCGCCATACCCCAACGACCCGAGCTGGGGCGGAAAGGCGTTGGCCAAGGACATCAGCAACATCTCATGCACGGCCACAAACTGCCCCGGAAACTCACCCTACTCTTCCGAGGTTCTCTGGTCCAGCCAGGCTCTGACCACTTTTCTCAACATGCCGGGGGTCATCAACTCGGTGACCGGAAGTTGGCTCCGGGGTGTGATTTCTACCGCCGGCACGAATCGCACACTGACACTCTGGGGGAAGCTTTCCTGGGGGGCAAACCCGCTCGTGAATGCCGCTCTTGGCAATGGGGTTCCAGACGGGGCCCGAGTGAACCCGCTCCTCGCGCAGGACTTGGAGATCAGTTTCGGCGAGGGGGGGGCAGAGCTGAGTTCGGGCAGCTGCAGCGGGGTGCCTTCGGGCTCTGCCTACGCACTCAGGATGTGGGTAAACGGATCCGCGGCGAGTCCCGTGACCGAGTTGGCCGGTGCTTACTCGCAGGAGGTGGGCGTCAGCGGGGGATCCTGCGGCGCCATCTATAGCGGGAACCCAGTCGTCTGGACATTCCCTGTTGACAACCAGGTGCAGTTCCAGAGGGTCACCATCCAGATTGTGCTCAACACATCGACCCCCGGGTTGGTGCCGGTCAACGGCTCGTCCACGTCAGTCGTTATCCCGATAGACATGCTCAACCCGCCTCCTCTGACGGCCTGCACGCGTGCCGGTTGCAGTCCTTGGTTCGAATACTTCGGGTCGAGCTCGACCTACGGGACGTACTCCGACCTCGAGTTCGGCATCACCGCCGTTCCGGCTGGCGCGAAGACCCCTACTTATCTCTGGCTTCCACCGGGAAACGCGACGGTCAGTTCCCTCCCTGCGGGCCTTCAACGATACACCGGGGCACAGAACTTTGCGTTGTTGCTAGTCAATGCGTCTGCAACTCAACAGGTGTACAACATTCCGACCCCCTGGGGTAGCACTTACTCGGTCACGCTTTCATCCGGACTGAACAACATCCTGATCCCGATGGTTGCCCTCAGCAACTCCCCCCTGGGCGACGCTCTGTTTCTGAACAAGGTGGCCGCGGACTCGAGCCAAGCCGTGCCTCCGATGTTGCAAACGGCACAAGCCGGGGGCCTGATCGACGGTTCCGGCACTGCTTCCCTCTCCGACCTCGCGTGCTACTGGCAGAATCGGGCGGTGAGCTCGAGCTCGTCGGTTACTCCCCTGTGTTCCGCTCATCATTCGGCGGACAAGGGTTCGTCGGTCGGGTCGGGGCTACGTATGATGCTGCTCAACGCCACGCCGAGCAGTTGCATCATCAATTGCGGAACGGTGCCCAACAATCCATCGGTCGAGAGCGGGGCCAACGCCCTCCCCGCGCTCGGAGTGTTGGTCGCCTTGAACGTCACCAACACGTCGATGGTCTACGCCCTCCTCGCGGGAATCCTCGACAACTCTTCGGGAGGAGTCAATGGAACCTTCGAGGCCCTCCAGCCGTACCAGATCGCCACTCTCGGCCTTCCCTCCGTTGTTCTCGACGCCATGGCCAACGTTTCCGCCCAGAACACACCAATCTTCGGACCGCCCAAGGCGAATCTTGGCGCCCAGCACCAAGACTCCTGTTCTGGCTGGTTGGGCTGCGCGGCTCAGACTTGGAACTCGCTGGCTGGAGACGTCGTTTCTGGATTCGCTGTTGTCGCAGCGTTCTTGTGGAGTGCGACGATCGTCTCTGTTGTCTTCTGGGCGAACTTGGTCGTCGCGGCCGCGAGCCTCTATTACGAGTACGTCATTCAGCCCACAATCAGCACCATAGAGAGAGTTGGGAGCGTGATCGTGGGCGCCCTGAACGCGCTCCTCAACTACATCATCTCGCTCGTGAAGGCGGCGCTGGCGGCGGTTATCAATCCCATCGTGAATGCTGCAGAAAGCTTCGATAGCGCGCTGGGCGCGGCAACTAATGCTAGCGTCGCGGATGTGGCTGGAGGTGGGAGCGTCACGATTGCTCATGCGATGGCATGGGCACACTCTTTCGATGAGATAGCTCTCATAGGAAGCGTCCTCGGCTCAGTCATCGCAATTGTGATCACTCTCACCGCTCCGTTCGAGCTGGGTGCCAATTTCCTGTTGGGATTGATTGTCGGCTTGCTTCCGACCGTCGCGAGTCAGCTGATTTCCGGCTTCCCTTTTGGCATGGCCACTCTCACTCAGTCAGCGGTAACCGCGCTCGAGAGTTCGCTCGGGACCCCGCTCAGTGCCACCGCTTGGACTGCAGTGGCCGAATTGGTCGGGATTGCGGCTCCGAGCGGAGATTTTCTATTCTCGTTGATCAAGGCCTCTGAGAACAATTTCCCTGAGGCGGTCGCCCTATCGTTCTTTACAACTACAATCGTGGATGTGATTGTCGTCCTGTTCAATGTCGCCACTTGGTTCATCCACGTCTCCGCGATGGTCATCACCGCACTCATTCTCGCTGGATTCGCGGGCGGTCTTGCCGCTGTTGAGTACCCTAAGTACAGTGCGTTCCCGGAATTGGCAACCTTCGCAAGTCTCTCACGAATTCTAGGTATCGTTGGGTTTGGTGCTGCTTGCGCAGATTTTGTGTTGGCCGGTGGGTGAGTCGGGGATGGAGCCCGGGCACGTAGCGACAGTTTACGACGTACGAGAGCTGAGTGACAAGCTGGCGAATCTTGGGCGGGTCGGTCGAATTTCGTCATGGGTTGGGTTCGGCATAGGCGCTATCGCTCTTGCAGTCGGTGCCCTGGAGCTGACTCGATTCTTGCGCATGGGGACCGTCGCTGTATCAGTGACAGGAACCGGATTCGGTCTCTTTGTGCTTGGAATTTCCTGGTGGTCATTTCGGAGGGGAAGAGTCGGCGCCGTGTTGGTGGAGGTTGATGATGAGGGCGTCAAGCTTCATTACAGAAGGCGACGGGTGAAGCATCTTCGCTGGGCCGACCCGCATTTGTCGTTCATCTTGGAGGACGGCAGCGTTCTCCCCGCTGAGGTAACTAAGGGCGGGTTGCTCTTTCGTCTAAATGTAGGAAGTGGTGACACCCCTCTAACGAGAGCTGCCTTCTTCGACATCCTTTCCCGAGCCCGACAACACGGCTTGGTAGCGCGAAGCGGCCGGGACCGCGTACTGCTAATGCCACCCAGCATGTGGCTGATGGATTACCACATTCGCGGCTCGACTCATCGGCCGCGACATCGAGACGAGTCCGCTTGAAGGCGGCGGAAGCGGTGGTCGCAACCCCCCCGGGTCCGGCCGAGACGCTCGCGCGCGATCCTCAAATTGGTTGTTCTGAACCGAAGGGCGACGCGAGGCTGATCCGTAGGTAACTCCCGCGTTCTGCGCGGTTTCTTCCCTCTGGTGTCTCAGCCGATAAGGTAGGGGAGATGTCGGGAGTTGAATGTGGGCGTCTGGGATTCGAACCGTGGGCCGGGACGGATTCGAACCGTCGATCTCCGCGTTGTAAGCGCGACGTCATCACCGCTAGACTACCGGCCCCGCATCCGGAGGAGACCGTTCCTCGGTCATGGGGCTGTCGGTCGGAGCGTGTTCACGGTGGCGAACACGGACCGCCAGACCTCGGGCGAGTTCGGTCATCAGCCGACCGGGGAGGGACGCTTCGCCCACCGCGGCTAGCTGACCGTCCCGTACGAGGATCACGGCATCGCCGGTTCGGATGCGTTCGTCCGCGTGACGGACCCCCGGGACGAACAGATCCCCTTCGAGAGGGACGCCCGGGTCTACCTCGACGGCGAGCGGAGGGTTGGGCCAAAGTCGTCGCGCGCCGGCTACGGTGAGGTGGAACAATCCGCGTTCCTCCCGCCAGGTGGCGAGGTCCGCGCGCCCGTCGGTCACGCGCTGGAACCACGGCCGACCGCTGAGTCGCACCGGGGGAACGAACAGCCGACGCGCGGCCTCGGGCCCGAATTGAACGCCCGCGAGCGCCTCGAGTTCCTCACGCACGACCGATAGGGGACCTCCCGGCACCGTGCTCTCGCCCGCGAGCGCATGCCCGACCGCGGACCGCAGCGCGGCGACCGCCTCGTTCGTGGTGGTCCGATCGTCGGCGAGGGTCCATCGAACGGTGTCGGACGGCGGGAGGTCCGAGGAGAGGAACGAGTACTCCTGAGGGTCGAGGTGCACGACCACCGACCGATACTTTCCGCTCGTGCGCAGATGGGCGAGCGCGGCCCGGACGAACTCTCGCTCGCTCTCCTCCCAGTCCCCGGTGACCGGTATGTCATAGTGACGAGCAGGAGGGAGGTCCTCGAGCTCGCGCGGAACGAGACCGATCGGCGAGCTGACGGAGACGATGTGGACCCGTTCGAGCGGGGAAAGTCCTTCGAGGGCCCCCCAGAAGCGACGGTGGCTCCGGGAGCGACGGTACGGCTTCGTCTTCGAGCACGGGACCAAGAGGAGGACCGTCTTCGACGGCGGCGGACGGTACCGCTCCAGCAGTCGAGTGCGGAACCGCACCATTTCGGGCCGTCGGTGGGATTCGAGGAGGACGTAGTCACGAGACCCGGAGAACGCGACCGGTGTCCGTTCGTCGAGAAGTCCCCCGAGCTCCCGGTCGGCGTACCGGAGCATCTCGGCGAGCGCCGGCTCGGCCACGAGCCGGGACTCGACCAGCTCTCGGAGGCGCCCTCCCCGGGCGGCCGCGACGGTCTCGGCCATCGCCCGACGGCAGGCGAAGACGGCATGTGCCGAAAGGGGACCCGCTGGGTCCGACGAGCAGGCCGTGCAATCACACGCCCGCTCGAAGGGAGGGGGAGCCGGCACGCGAGGGCCGAGCCCAGGGTCGAGGAACACGCCCTCTGCGGCCACGAGGTGGGCTTCGGTGGTGTCGACGAGGTCGATTCCGAGGTAGGCTAGGAGAGGGATCCGGTGCGGGAGTGCGAGCCGCGGGGTCCAGATCAGTGGAGACGCCCCGAATCGGGACCGAATGTCTCGAATCGCTCGCACGAACGGCAAGCCCTCGGCCCAGAGGGCCCGGGCGTTGCCGAGGACGATCAGCTCCGGCCGCTCCGAGCGCGCGGGGGCCACGGCAGCGTCCGGTGCGAGAGGCGGGTGGACCAGGAACGCCCCGGGTGCGATCGGGTAGACGCCCGGTCCCTCGCCGCTGACCTCCGGCGCGGGGATAGGGGTCTCGAGGGCGTACCGCGCGACCGAGTCAGAGAGCTCGAAACCGCGCTTTCCGGCCGGTGCCGGCACGGTGCGGAGCGAGAGACCAGGACCCCCCTCCCCATCGACCCTGCTCTCGAGGAGGGCCGGGGTCACGACCGAGAGGGGACCTAGAGTCGCCCCTCCGATCAGGGAGAGCCCCTCGAGACGTTCCACCGTTCGGGGCATCGGACTGCTTCCCGCTGACGTTGATCGCGACCGGACCGGCCTATCCCTCGGACTTCGAACCCTTCCGACGGCCGCGCGAGGAGGGGGTCGGGCTCGGGAAGAACCCCTGCCATTGAGCGACCATCGCCTCGCGGCGACCCGCTCCTGCTTCCGACCTTCCCCGCCGACCGAAGAGGGGGTCGTGGGTGTCCCGGACGTCCCGAAGGAACTCCGCGGGGTCCGCACTGGCCTTCTCGAACCCGTACAGGATCAGCTGTCGCAGGAACGACGAACGCCCCCGCCAGCCAATCCGACGGCGCACGGCGGGGTTCAGGTGGCGCTTCGCGAGGCGCCACACCTCATTGGTCGTCCGATAGTCGCGGGCCGAGAGGCCGATCATGACCTGGGGCATATCAATCGAAGGTAGAGGACTCCGGAGGAGGTATTGAGCTAGTTCCTACGGCCTAACCTACGGTTTTGCCTATAGAACCCACGCCGGACCGAGCGTAAGGAATACGGCGAGTGCCACTCCGGCTAGGAAGAGCGCGCTCAACGCAAAATGTCGTTCGAACGGTACTCGCGCCTGTGAGGGGTTTCGCGCGAGGTCCCGGTCGGTGACCGCGACAAGGGCCGCCATGATGAGGAGCGCCACGAAGTAGGCGGTCGTGAGATGAAGCGCGAGCCCGAAGACGGCGAGGAGGACGAGCGCACTCGCGTGGAGGACCGGAACGAGGCGCACCGACGCGGGGACGCCCCATCGCACCGGTACGGAAAAGAGCCCGAGCTCGCGGTCGCTCTCCACGTCCCCCAGGCTGTGGATCGTCTCGAAGGCGGTCCCCCAGGCGAGCAGACCCCCGACCGCGAGCAGGACCACCGCGGGCAGAGTGCCCGTGACGGCGATGTAGACCGCGGCGGGCGTGATCGCCTGGACGAGGCCGAGGAACGCCGTGGTGAATGAGGTGACCCTCTTCGTGTAGCTGTAGCCGAGAACTAGGACGAGGGCGACCGGCGCGAGCACGAACGCGAGGGGGTTGAGAAGGTAGGCCGCGAGGACAAGGACCGCGGCGTTCGCCGCGCAGAAGCCGAGCGCGAACGCTGCGGAGATGCGGCCGGTCACCAGCGCGCGGTCCTGCGTCCGCGGGTTCCTCGCATCGAGCCGTCGGTCGGTCCAGCGGTTGAACGAGTGACCGGCGTTCCGCGCCGCAACGAAGGCGACCACGATCCAGAGGAGGGTCCAGAGGCTGGGTCTCCCGTTCGAGGCGAGGAGGAGGAACGCGAGGGCGAACGCGAGGTTGAGACCCAGGGTCTGGATCTCGAGGAACCGGCCGAGGGTACGGGCCGGACCCGGGGTCGGGGCGGCGTTCGCCGTCACGGCTTCGGTCGGCCGAACAGCCCGGCGAGGACCGGATCTTCCCGGATCGCCCGTTCCGCGGCGGCGACGGCCGTCGGGTCCGACCGGATCTCCTCGGGCCAGGGTCGCGGAAATCCGTCCTCGGGCCGCTTACGGGTCGCGTCGATGCCGACCTTGGCGCCGAGGTTCGGCACGGGGTTCGAGATCGACAGCTGGTCGACCGGGCCGTGCGAGAGCTCGAAGTCGCGTCCCGGGTCGGCCTGGAGGCCGACGCGGTAGAGGACCTCGGAGAGGTCGTGGACGTCCACGTCCTCGTCGACCACGACAAGGTAGCGCAGGAACATCATCTGGCCGAGGCCCCAGAGGGCGTGCATCACCTTGCGGGGGTGCTCCGGATACGCCTTGCGGATGGAGACGATTCCGACGTTGATGAACAGCCCCTCCATCGGGAGGTTCATGTCGACGATCTCGGGGAGGACCATCCGGACCACCGGCCGGAAGATCCGCTCGACTGCCTTCCCGAGGACAGCGTCCTCGGTCGGAGGCTTGCCGGTGACGGTCGCGAGGTAGACGGGCCGGCTTCGGTGGGTCACGCGAGTGACGTGGAAGACCGGGAAGGGTTCGGGAGCCGAGTAGTAGCCCGTGTGGTCCCCGAAGGGACCCTCCACGGCCCGCTCGGTGGGGTGCACGTATCCTTCGAGGACGACCTCGGCGTTCGCGGGGACCTCGAGGTCGACGGAGCGGGCCGGGACGAGCTCGACCGGCTCGGACCGCAGGAACCCGGCAAAGACGAAGTTCGACAGACCCTCGGGAACCGGAGCGAGCCCCGAGAAGACCGTGGCCGGGTCCGCGCCGATCACGGCGGCGACCGGCATTCTCTCCCCCCGGGCGGCCCACTTGCGATAGTTGTTCGCCCCCACCCGGTGGACCTGGAAATGCATTCCGAGGGTGTCCGGCCCGTACTGCTGCAGGCGGTAGATTCCGGCGTGCGGCTCGCCTGTCTCCGGGTCCTTCGTGAGAACGACGGGGAAAGTGATCGTCCGCCCCCCGTCGTTCGGCCAGCACTTCAGGATAGGGAGACGGTCGAGGTCCACGGTCGTCTCCTCGACCTCCTGGCAGGGCGCGGACCGGACCCGTTTGGGGGCAAGCGAGCGCAGGGTCGAGAGGGTCTCGATAGTCCCCGAGAGGTCCCGGACGGCTCCGAGCACGCCGGCGGGTGGTCGGAGGTGGACGAGCCGTTCTACCCGCTCGGCCACTTCCTCGATGGATTTCGCCCCGAGCGCGGTGGCGATCCGTCGCGGCGACCCAAGAAGGTTCGTGACGACCGGCATGGACGCCCCCGGGACGTTCTCGAACAGGAGGGCGGGGCCGTCGGCCCGGAGGACCCGTTGGGTGATCTCGGTGATCTCGAGGTCCCTCGACACCGGTCGCGTCACGCGGACCAGGTCGCCGCGCGACTCGAGCGCGGACAGGAACTCCCCCAGGGAACGGAACGCCACGAGGGCCGGCGAATCTCCCGAGTTATTAAACGAGGGGGACGGGGTCAAGGTTCATATCGGAACCCCCGGTCGGGCCGGGGATGCAGACCGTCACGCTCGAAATCCGTACAGAGGACCTCGCGCTCCTCGGGCTCATTCCCGAAGGGTTGTTCGCGAAGTACGAGGAGGTCGAGCTCCTCGAGACCCTTCGCCTCGAACAAGGCTGGCGCCTCCAGCTGCTCCGGGTCCGGCGTCGGGGCCCCCTCAAGACCGCGTCCGAGCTCGAGCGCGAATCCCGACGCATCCGAGCATTGTACGGCCTCGAGAGCTTCGAGCTCGTCGAGCGACGGCCCCGCACCCACGACTACATCCTGCTCGTCCGCCAACGCAACCCCGAACGCCTCCGCCGGCTCCTCTCGCTCGCCGGCGGAGAGATCTCGCCGACCGCCCCCTTCCGGATCGACGCCGAGAAGGTCATCGCAACGTTCCACGGTCAGGAGCGAGCGTTGCGTCGCGTGCTCAAGCGCCTCGACCGCGAGGAGTTCCCGTACCGCGTGATGCGGGCGTCGGGACGCCCGTACGCCCCGGACGAGGGGACGGCCCCGCTCACGCCCCTCCAGTCGCGCCTCTTGGCCCGAGCGTGGGTCATGGGCTACTACGCGGTGCCCCGCCGCATCACGCTGACCCGCCTCGCCCATCAGACCGGTCGAAGCGCTCCCGCGCTCGGCAAGGTCCTCCGCCGGGCCGAGGGCCATATCGTGGCCCGCTGGCTGGCCGCGGAAGGAACGGTGCCCGAAGGGGAACCGTCCGAGGGGAACCCCGCGCGGGAACCGTAAAGAGACACGGGAGCTCGCGACGACCGTGCCTCGTCGAGCGCGAACGGTCCGGGTCGAGCGGGTTCACGGAGTGCCCGAGGTCGCCCTCCCGGTCCGAGCCACCCGTGGGTCGGCGTGCTTCGACCTCGCGAGCGCCGAGGCCGTCGAGCTCGAGCGCGGTCGGGTCACGCTCGTGCGGACCGGGCTCAAGGTGCGCTGCCCTCCCGGGACGTTCCTCGAGGTGCGGCCTCGCAGCGGGCTCAGCAGCCGCGGGGTCCTCATGGTGAATGCCCCCGGTACGGTCGACCGGGATTACTCCGGGGAGGTCCGCGTTCCCCTCACGTACTTGTTCGAAGGGAGGTATCGCATCGAGGCCGGCGACCGGATCGGCCAGGTCCGCCTCGTCTCCGACGAGCCCGCCGTCTTCCAGCACGGCAAGGTCGCCCCCGTCCGCTCCCGCGCGGGGGGGTTCGGCAGCACCGGCCGCTAGCGGAACTCGGAAAGGAGCCGCTGCACCCGCTTCCGGTCGGGCGGCGGCGGCGCGTGACCTTTCTCTACCTCGTCCTGGATCTCGACCAGCATGTCGTGCATCCGTCGCTCCCGCGCGAACGCGGAGCGATGCAACCCGACGTCTCGAGTTCCCTCGGCCACGAGGACGATCGCGCGCCCCGTCCGAACCCGGCCGGTGCGACCCCGTCGCTGGATCGTGCGGATCACGTCCGGGACCGGTTCGTAGAAGACGACGAGGTCGGTCGCGGGGATATCCAGGCCTTCCTCGGCCACGGACGTCGCCACGAGACAGTTCCGCTCGCCCGACCGGAACCGGTCGAGGACGGAGCCCTGCTCGCGCTGAGAGAGCCCCACGTCCTTCCCATGGCTCGCCTGGCCGACGAACCGGGCGGGCCGTACGCCGGGGTCGCTGAGGCGTTCGATCTCCTCGACGACGTGGTCGACGGTGCCGCGGTACTGGGCGAAGACGATCACGCGCGCGTTCGGGTTCCGGTGGAGCTCGTCGCGCACGATCTCCACGGTCTTCGCGAGCTTCGGGTGCTCCACCGTTAGGGACTCGAGGCGCCGGGCGACCTCCTCGACATCGGGGTCGCCCAGGAACGCCCGGAGGGACGCGGTCCATCGCCGTCCTTCGCTGGGGCGCTGGCGAGCAAGGAATTCCCGGAGGGAGTCGACCCCTTGGGTCTCAATGAGCTCGAGCGCATGGAGCCCCTTCATGGCCGCCGCCTGGGTCGTCCGGGCCTTCCAGAGCAATCCCGAGGCCGAGCCCGATTGGGCCTCCTCCGCACCGATCTGCCGGTTCAGGCGGCTTCCGAGGTCGAGGAGGACCCGTCGGCCCGCCTCTCCAGGCGGCAACAGGTCGAGCTTCCGGAGGATGTCCACTTGCCGCTGCACCGCCGCGCGGAGGAGGATCGCGAGGTACTGGACCTCGGGCGGCACCGGCACCTCCACCGTCTCCACTCCGATCCCATGGATGTACGGCGCGACGTCGGGGCTCAGTTCGGTGCGATACTCGAAACGCTCGATACCGAGGTTCGCCCATACCTCCCGGATCCGCCGTCGGCTACCGCCCGGAGAGGCGGTCATCGCGAGCACGCGCGCGCCGGGTCCGTCGCGGTTCGCCTTCGCGATGGTCACGTACGGATAGTCGCCGACCGCTCGGTGCGCCTCGTCGAATACGATGAGGGAGAACGTGTTCAGCGGGAACTCGCCCGTGGCGAGGTCGTTCCCGATCACTTGCGGAGTGGCGGCCACCACCTGGGGGGGTCGCAGGAGGGTCGCCCGGCGCTCCGGTGCGATCGCCCCGGTGAGCGTCAGGGGCTCGGGCGCGAGGAGGGTTCGCGCGACGCTCGCCGCATGCTGCACGACGAGCGGTCGGGTCGGCGCGAGGAGCAGCACCGACTCGGTCGGGGCCCGGCGCAGGAACTCGGCGATCACCCGGAGGGCGATCGCGGTCTTCCCGAGGCCCGTAGGAAGGACCACGAGCGTGTTCCGCTCGACCGCGACCTCGGCGATGCGCTCCTGATAGACCCGGTCCTCGAGGAGGCCGGGCCGGACCCGGGGGTGCTCGACGGTGGCCATCGACGGAGCGCTCCGAGCGCCCACAGGCCAGCCCTTTATTAGGGGCGGTCTACGCCGGACGATGGTACCCTTCTGGGTCGAGCTCCTTCTCGTCGTCGCTTCGGTCGCCGTTCTGCTGTACCAGGGGTTCGCGCTGTTGCTCGCGGCCCAGATGCCGCGCTTGGACCCCGCGCCGCCGGCGCTCTCGGCCGAGGCCCTCCCCCGGGTCAGCGTGGTGATCGCCGCCCGCAACGAGGAGCTCGACCTGCCGGCCACACTGGACGACCTGCTGGCCCAGGACTACCCGGACCTCGAGATCCTCGTCGTGGAGGACAGCTCGACCGACCGGACCGGAGAGGTGATCGACGCGCGGGCCCCTCGGGTGCGTCGCCTCAACCCTCCGCCGCTGCCTGCCGGGTGGGTTGGGAAGAACTGGGCGTGCTGGAACGGCGCCCGCGCGGCCACGGGAGAATGGATCCTTTTCGAGGATGCCGACGTCCGCACCCACCCCGCGGCGGTCCGAACCTCCCTCGAGTGGGCGCAGCGAGAGCACGCCGACCTCGCGTCGATCGGGCCGGCCGTCGACATGCGGAGCTTCTGGGAGCGGGTGGTCCTTCCGTTCTACATCCAGGTGGTCCTCACGTACTTCCGTGCCCCGCACGTCAACCGAACGCGCTCGAAGAGCGCGATGGCGAACGGGCAGTTCTGGCTCACTCCCCGGACCGTGTACTACGGGCTCGGCGGCCACGAGGCCGTCCGGTCGATCGTCCTCGAGGACGTCGCGATCGCGCGGCGGTATCGGACGGCCGGTCGTGCGCTGAGGTTCGCGTGGGCTCCTCGGCTCGCCCACACCCGGATGTACCGGAACCGTCCGGAGATGTTCGAGGGCCTCCTCAAGAACGTCCACGGGACCGAGTTCTCCGCCGCCCGCCTCGTCGTCTCCATCGCGGGGCTGGTCGGATTCTTCCTCCTCCCGCTCGCCCTCCTCCCGTTCGGGCTCCTGACAGGCGCGTTCGGACTGACCCTGCTGGGCGGCTTCCTCTATTTCGCGCTCTTCGGCAAGCACGTCGTCTTCGCCCGGGCCCTCGGAGCTCCCTCGGCCTACGGGCTCCTCTATCCGGTCGCGGTGGGGTACTACGTGGTGCTGCTCGTGACCTCGCTCGCCCGCGGGCTCCGACGGAGAACGGTCGCTTGGAAAGGCCGCTCCTATCCGATGGGGCCATAGGTCCCCAAAACGCTCGGCGAATACGCCGGATCGTGGTCCCGAACGAAGTGGTCGCAGCGGCTACGCGTCGGCGTCCGGCTCGGCGGGCGCGTCTGCCGGGAGGGGCACTTCGGACCGCTTCAGGTACTCCGGAGGCACCCGATCGACGAGGTAGACGGTCTTCCCGGCCTTCATGATGACGAGGCCGCCCTCCCGGGCACGCTTCGCGTCCACCTCGAGGATCACCGGTTCGGGGGTGCGCACCCGGCCGGCGGCTTGAGCGTCTCCCGCGGTCTTCGAAAGGTGGACCTTCTTCCGGTCCGAGGGCTTGAGGCCTACCTCGAGAACGATCGGCGCCTCTTCGGCCGTGACCGGGTAGTACAGGCAGTCGGGGATGTTCTCCGTGGGCAGGTCGAGGTCCAGGTCGACCGTGTGCCCGTACGTCGCCCGGATCCGGTCGTCCCGGACCTCGTAGCGGCCTTTCGCATCGGTCTCGGCGATCGCGACCAGATGTTGGGGACGCAGCCAGTGGTACGCAGGGTGTTTCTGCGAAATCGCACGGACCATCTGTGGGAGGGCGACCCAACCCTGGGGGTCGATCGGGAGTTGGTAGCGGTCCGGGAAGTGCCGGAGGATACCGGTCACGATCCGACCGAGGTGGTCGAGCTCCCGGTCGTTCATCAGGAACCGTCCGGGTTGGCCGCAGACCGGGCAGCTCTCCGCCCGGAAGTACCCGTGCTGTGCGCACTCCTTCAGCATCGACTCGGTTCTCGTCAGGTCTTGACCTTGTCCGCCTTCTTCTCGAAGTCCGTCAGGAGGTCCCCGTAGAGGTCCGTCAGGTCCTTCAGCACCCGCTTCAGGACCTGCTGGGGCTTCTCTCCCTTCGTCTTCAGGTAGAGCGTGGGGCGGTCGAGGTAGGGGTGGCCGAGGTAGTAACGGGCCTCGAGGACCTTCTCCTCCTTCTGGAGCGCCTCGACGAGCGGGATGAGAAGCGTCTCCTCGCCCTTCGGGAACTCGACCCGGAGAAGGTCGTGCTCCTTTTCGACGACGCGAATCTCCATCGGTGGCCCCGGAGGCCCGGCCACTTGCGAGCGCTTCTTAAGCGTGGCGGGAGCGAACGTGGAGCGTCCGCCGCTGACGTCCCCCGCCGACGCCCATAATATAACGTTCATCGACTCCTCCGAAACGCAACCATGCGGTTCCTCGTGGTCGGCGGCGGCGCCCGAGAACATGCCATCGCCCTCGCGCTCCACCGGGCGGGCTCCGAGCTCCTGGTCGCGAGCTCGAACGCGAACCCCGGTCTCGAGCAGCTCGCCCGAGGGTCCGCCCGGGTCGACCCCACGGACGCTGCCCGGGTCGTCGCGTTCGCGAAGGAGGCGCGGGCCGAAGCGGCGGTGATCGGGCCGGAGGCCCCGCTTGCGGCCGGGGTCGCGGACGCGCTGCGCGCCGCGGGGATCCCTACGGTCGGCCCCGACCGGGCCGCCGCCCAGATCGAAACCTCGAAGTTGTTCTGCCGCGAGCTCCTCCAGCGACACGGGATCGCCGGACAGCCGCAGTTCGCCGCTCCGACGACCGCCGACGAGGTCGACCGGGCCGTGGCCGGGTTCCCGGGTCCCTTCGTCGTGAAGCCGAGCGGCCTCACCGCAGGAAAGGGGGTCTGGGTCCAGGGGTCCGACTTCCTCGATGCGAAAGAAGGGGCGGTCTACGCGAAGTCGATCCTCGCCCAGGGCCAGCGGGTCCTCCTCGAGGAGAAGCTCGAAGGCGAGGAGTTCAGCCAGATGGCGTTCGTGACCGACTCCGGCGTCTACCCGTTGCCCGCGGTCCAGGACTTCAAGAGGGCGCTCGAGGGGGACCACGGTCGGAACACGGGCGGCATGGGGTCGTACTCCCAGCGGGACCACCTCCTGCCGTTCCTCTCGGCGGCCGACCGGGACCTCGCGATCGGGCTCATCGAGAAGACGGCCGCGACGCTTCGCGCGGAGGGCCTCCCGTACCGCGGGATCCTCTATGGCGGCTTCATGCTGACCGCGAACGGCCCTCGTCTCGTCGAGTTCAACGCTCGGCTCGGCGACCCCGAGGGGATCAACGCTCTTGCGCTCTACGAGCCGGGCGACTTCGCCGCGCTCCTCTACGGGGTCGCCACTGGCAAGGTCGACCCCAACCTCGTACGGTTCCAGCTCCGAGCGACGGTCGTCAAGTACGTCGTGCCCCCCGGGTACGGGGATCGGCCGAAGTCCGGAGGTCTTGTCACGGTCGACGCGGGCGCCATCGAGGCCGCCGGGGTCCATCTCGTGTACGGCAGCGTGGACGCCGCCGGCCCGGGCATCGTGCGCCTGAGCTCCTCCCGCGGCCTCGCGCTGGTCGGTGAGGCGAGCGCGATCCACGAGGCCGGGAGCCGCGTCGAGGCCGCCCTCGCCTACGTGAAGGGCGACTACTACGTCCGCCACGACATCGGGACGAAGGAAGACCTCACCCGCCGTTGGGAGCACATGCGCAAGCTTCTGGCCCCGAACGCGAAGCCTTCCCCGATCCCGCTCTCCGTCGCGTCCCCCGAGGCCCCTCCCTCGAGCGCGGGGGCCCCGGACCAGGTGATCGGCTGAGGACCGACCAGCGAAGCGTCAAATACCGCGCCCCCGCTTTCTCGGACCCCTCACCATGTTCTGCCCTTCCTGCAAGCGACTCATGCGCCCCGACCGCGCCGCGGGGGTCTGGAACTGCTCGGCGTGCGGGAAGAAGGTCCCGCTCGGCCGCGGGGTCGAGGTCCGGCAGACCGATGCGAGCGGGCGGGGCAAGGTCGCGGTCGTCGAGACGAAGCACGTTACCCTGCCGAAGACCGAGGAGACCTGCCCGAAGTGTTCGAACGGCGAGGCGTACTGGGTGCTGCGGCAGACGCGCGGGTCTGACGAGCCCGAGACGCGGATCTTCGAATGCACGAAGTGCGGCCACAAGTGGCGGGAGTACTCGTGAGCGCTCCGACCATCGACCGAGTCGCCCGGGTGTTCGCTCCCGACGCGCTCGGCACGGCCGTACGCCTCCGGGGCTGGGTCCTGCGGACCCGCTCCTCCGGGGGGATCCTCTTCCTCGTCCTGCGGGACCGGACCGGGGTGGTCCAGGTGACGGCCCGCCGGGACGCGCTCGGTGACGAGGCGTTCTCGGCCGCCGAGCACGTGCAGATCGAGGGCGCGGTGTTGGCCGAGGGGACGGTGGCCGAGGACCGGAGGGCCCCGGAAGGACGCGAGGTCCGAGCGACCCGGATCGGGGTGATCGATTCGGGAGAGCCGTTCCCCATCTTCTCCGACCAGACCGAGGAGTTCCTGCTCGACCAACGCCACCTCGCGATCCGCTCCCAGGAGAACGTCGCCATCTTCCGCGTGAAGGCCGAGCTCCTGCGGGCGTTCCGGGAGTTCCTCGAGCGAGAGGACGTCCTCGAGATGACCCCGCCGATCCTCACGGGGAACGCCGCGGAGGGAGGCTCCGAGGCGTTCCAGTTCGACTACTTCGGCCGTCCGGGGTACCTCTCCCAGACCGCCCAGCTCTACCTCGAGGCGCTCCTGTTCCCGCACGAGCGGGTCTACGCGCTGACCCCTTCGTTCCGCGCCGAGAAGTCCCGGACCCCACGGCACCTCACCGAGTTCCTGAACCTCGAGATCGAGCTCGCCTGGTGCGACCTTGACGGTCTCCTCGACTTCATCGAGCGGATGATGGTCTCGGCCATCCACGCGGTCGCGCAGCGCCGCCCGAAGGAGCTCAAGGCGCTCGGTCGACCTCCCGAAGAGCTCCTCGCGATCCGCGCCCCGTTCCCACGGATCCATTATGCGGAGGCGATCGAGCGGCTCGTGAAGCTCGGCTTCCCGGTCCAGTTCGGGAGCGACCTCGGCACGGCCGAGGAGCGGGCGCTCACGCTCGAGAGCGCGTCGCCGCTCTTCGTCACGCACTACCCTCGCGAGCTGAAGGCGTTCTACATGCTCCGCTCGTCCGACGACCCGCGCACCGTCGAAGCGACGGACCTCCTCGGCCCCGAAGGGTACGGCGAGATCGTCGGCGCTTCGTGCCGTGAGACCGACATCGCCCGTCTGAAGGAACGGATCGCGCAGGTCGGCGCGAAGACCGAGGAGTACGAGTGGTACCTCGACCTTCGCCGACACGGCAACGTCCCCCACGCCGGCTTCGGCCTCGGGGTCGAGCGGGTCCTGCGCTGGATGCTCCGTCGCGAGCACATTCGCGACACGACGCCGTTCCCCCGCACTCCGTCCCGCAATACTCCGTGACCGGACGCTCGTCGCGAGCGTTTCCAGGCGAGGGCGTGGGCAACGTTCAAGAGCGGTCGCGCGCTTACGGAAGTACACTCCCCCGACGGAGAACCTAGAGTGGCACCAGAGCAGGAAGCGGTCCGGGGAGGCGAGCGCTCGGGACCCCCGACCGAGAAACCGTCGGGCGCCGTCGTAGTCGAACGGATCACCCACCAGGACGTCCCGGCGATCTGCGGCCTCTATCGTAAGGTCTGGGACCCGGCCCCCTCCGGCGTGCCCCCCGAACTCGTGAAGGCGTGGCAGCCAACCCCGCTCGAGTTCACGAGCTGGATGGGGGGTGTCACGTACTTCGCGGCCCGGAAGGACGGCCGCTTGGTGGGCGTGGTCGGTTGCGAGCTCCGCCACGGGAGCTGTCGGATGGTGCACCTCGTGGTCGACCCGGAGTTCCGGCGCCAGGGCGTGGCGACCGCGCTCGTCGGGGTCGCGGTCGAATGGACGAAGAAGGGGAACGTCGCATCGATCTGGGTCGATTCGCTCCACGGCCTCGAGTCGGCGACGGGGCTCTTCCGACGCCTCGGCTTCACCCTCGTGGGCGTGCTCCACCAGCACGAGTGGGGCGAAGACGTCAACTTCTGGGAACGGCTCGTTTAGGGGGAAAGGGCCGAGCGCGGGGCCGGCCGGTTCGGCGGCATTCCGTGCCGCTGCTGGAGCCCCCGTAGCCGACGGACCCCGTCCTCCGGACGACCGCGGAAGAACTCCCGAGCGCCGCGCGCGAGCTCGATTGCCTCGAGCTCGGTCGCGACCCCGTGCGCCCGTTCGCTGAGCAGGTAGTCGCCGTACTCGGAGATGTACTGGGGAAGGCCCGCCTTGAGCCGGGTGACGGCCTGAAGACGGATCGCGCGGATCTGCTGCTTCAGCGCGGCGAGCTTTCCGGCCCGAAGCTCGCTCTCGAGGTCGTCCGCGACCTCGGTCGAGTCCTGCGGCGGCTCGATCCCGAGGGCCTGCATGTCGTGGAGGAGGGCGATGACCCGTTCGAGCTCCTCCCGAGCTTGGTCGAGGTGCCGTTCCTTGAGCGTCACGACCCGGTCGACCTGCTGGAATGACGAGAGCGCCTGGGCGACGTCGCCACTCCGGGCCGAGTGCAGCGCGTCCTCGATCTGGTCCCGCTCGAGTCGGCTGTCCACCGCGTAGGCCTCCAGACGGGTGAGACGGGCTTTCGTCCGCTTCTCCCATTCCTCGAACGCTCCGACGACCCGCTTCTGGGCGATCCGCTCGATCCCGCGGACGACCTCGGCCCACGGCTCGGGGTTGGTGGCCGCCCGCGCAGACTCCTCGGCCCACGGCGGGAGCCTCGGGAGCTGCACCCCGAGCGCCTGGACCCCCTCCGCCCACTGGTTGAGCCGTGTGAGACGACGCCCGAGCTCGGCCGAGAACGGGTTCGGTCCCTCCGCGGTGCCGGCCCGCGCGGAGCGAGGGGGAGCGGCGCGTCGGGGCGGGGGTTCGTCGGTCATCGGGGCGGGGAGCGCCACGACCGGTGCGGGGGGCACCACGCTCCCCGCGAAGGTGGTCTCGACGAGGAGACTGTGGCACTCGGGACAAACCAGGGCCTCCACGGGGACCGTCGCCCCACATTTCGGGCAGACCGCGGTTTCCTCGGCCATCCGATCGAGAAGATACAGGCGTGCAGGGCCTTAAAGCACAAGTTGCCCCGGGGCTCCCCGCCCCCGGCCCCTCTCCCTCGCCCCCGCCACCGATTTCCCCCTCGGTTGGCGCGGGGCCGGTCCTCGGACTTAGCGAGAGGATCGGGGCGGGCGCGAGACTCCGCCGTGTCGTCCCGCGCGCCGCTCCGTGAAGAACCGCTCCACCACGTTGAGGTGGCGCAGCATGGCCGTCTTCTTCGCCTGGTGCGACTGCATCCGTCGCAGGATGCTGTCGAGAGCGCTGACCGCCACCCCGATGTGGGGGCCCTTGTTCAGCATGACGCACTCGGCCCGGACCCCCATCGCGGCGTCCGTCACCTCCGCGCGCGACGGGAGCCCGGTCCTTGTGAGCCCCTCGAGGACCTGCGTGGCCCAGATGGAGGGGAGATGGGCGGCCTCGCAAAGCCAGAGGATCTCTTCCTGAACTTCGGCGAGCCGTTCGTAGCCGACCTCGACCGCCAGGTCGCCGCGCGCGATCATCACGCCGACCGGCGGCTGACGGATGGCCGCGAGCAGGATCCCGGGAAGCTCCTCGAACGCCCGCCGTGTCTCGACCTTGAGGATGATGCCCATCCGCGGACGGCCGAGGCGGGTGAGCTCCTCCCGAAGTCGGCCGAGGTCGGTCGCGGTCTGAACGAACGAATAGCCGACCAGGTCGGCGTGGCGGGCGATGAACCGGAGGTCGTCCCGGTCCTTCGCGGAGATCGCCGGTATCTCGATCTCCGAATCCGGGAAGTTGATCCCCTTGTCGGCCCCGAGCCACGCCCCCAACGGAGGGGCGTGCGTGACCTCGACCTGGAGTCGGTCCGCGTTGGCCGACCGAACGATGCCGCCGATCCGACCGTCGTCGAACCAGATCGATTGGTCGTGGCGCACGAACCCGAACGCCTCCGGGGCCGTGCACGCGATGTGGGCGGGTCGGAGGACGTTACCATCTGCGTCCCGACGGGCCTCCTCGCCCGGGTCGGGACGGGCGGTGACCGTGATACGGTCGCCGACCCGAAGGCGTATGCGCTGTTCCATGGGCGTGACAGGCCCGACCGAGGCCAGGTCCTCCTGTCCGCTGACTAGGGTCGCGACGAGCCGGGTCCCTGTCGTGAGGTAGCACGTCTTTCCCATCTCGGCCCGGTACCGAGACCCCGTGCGCTCGACGAGCCGAAGCGTGCGACGGGCACCGCGCGCGTCGATGAAGTCGACCAGCTCTCGCAGGCGACGCCGGCGAAGCCAACCCCCCGAGACCGTCACGGTCTCTTGGCCGGAGGATTCTGGTGGGAATCTCGAGTACGGAGCGAGCCAGACGGAGGCGGGGACCGTCACGTGCCCGACCGCATCGCGCTTGGGCCGCAATTTCATGACCGCCGGCCCGGGCCGGATCGTTCCCGTACGGATCTTCGGTCCCGCGAGGTCCATCTCGATCCGGCAGTGACGCCCGACGGCGCGCTCGGCCCGCTGGAGATGCGCGATCATCCGGGCCCATTCGGCGGGCTTCTCATGGGCGCAGTTGATCCGGGCGCAGTCCATCCCTCCCTCGACCAGGTCCCGGACGAGCCCGTAATCGGTGGCCGCCTCGGCGGGCATCGTCACCATGATCCGCACGGCCCGCCCGGGCCGCGTCGGGCCGAGTAGCCGCCGAGCGTTCCGCGCGAGGATCCGTCGACCCCGTTCGGGGTCCGGAACCGGTGGAGCGGGGCGAACGGCGGGAGACCGGCCGCGAAGCCGGTCGAGCCCGCCGAGCACCGCGTCTAGGTTGTACAGGACGTGGCTCTCCGACCGGCCGAGCGACGACAGGCCCCAGTGTGAGAGACGGGTCTGGTCGCGACGCAGGTCGAACCGACGGAAGGCGAGGTAGTGCAGCAGGTTTCGCGCGCTGTCCCTCTGCGAGCCATACGGGGTGAGGTCGACCGCCTGCTCGAGCTCGATCAGGCTCGCTCGCAGACGCTCGAGCCGCGTCGCCAGCAGCCCTAGGGCACTCGCCGCCGGGGAAATAGGGCCGGCACGCTGGACCATCGGTAGCGCCAGTCAACAATGGTAGAAAGTATAGTCGGGGGTACCACTGGGTGGAACAGACTCCCCCCCACCCACAGTGGTCGGCGAGACGAGTCGGAGGCCGCGATATCATGGGTCGAAGGAAACCCAGGGTCCCCCCTCCGGACGAGAAGGGGCGGCCACCCACCGATATCGTGTGGGGTCTGCGACGTCACACCACGCGTGTCGACGGGCGCATCGTTCCGGGTCTCGCGTCAAGAGAACGTGACCCGTGGCTTAACTAGCATCGATGCGGAGTACGGCGACGATGGCGAGCACGCTGACCAACGAGATTCCGAAGTCCCGGGTCGTCGTGGATGCGGAACGGTGCAAGGGCTGCGACCTCTGCGTCGTGGCGTGCCCGCAGCAGAACCTGCACCTCTCTGGCTCCCTGAACCGGAGTGGCTACCACCCGGCCGAGTTCGAGTATCACGGGAAGAAGGGCGCGTGCACGGCGTGCGGCATCTGCTACTGGGTCTGCCCGGACTTCGCAATCATCGAGGTGTCGAGGTGGAAAGCATGACCACGGCGCGCGACTTCCTCAAGGGAAACGAGGCTTTGGCCTACGGGGCTCTCCGGACAGGGTTGAATGCCTTCTTCGGGTATCCTATCACACCCTCGAGCGAGATTCCGGAGACCCTCGCGGTCGAGTTCGGCAATCCGCAGTACCCCGCGTTCAAGATCTTCCTGCAGGCGGCGAGCGAGATCGAGGCCATCAACATGGTCATCGGAGCGGCCGCGACCGGGGCGAAGGTGATGGCCGCCACCTCCGGTCCCGGGTTCAGCCTGAAGCAGGAGGGGATCTCCTTCGCCTCGGGGATGGAGCTCCCGATGCTCATCGTCGATGTGAACCGAGGCGGGCCGGGCCTTGGGAACCTCGGGCCGGAGCAGTCGGACTACTTCCAGGCCACTAAGGGAGGGGGCCATGGGGGATACCGCACGATCGTTCTCGCGCCGAGCTCGGTGCCCGAGATGGCGTCCTTCCCCGCGCTCGCGTTCTCTCTCGCGTTCCAGTATCGAACCCCGGTGATTATCCTCACCGACGCGTTCTTGGGCCAGCTCAAGGAGGACCTCATGTTTCCCGAGGTCCCGGCCCCGGTGTTCGACACCTCGTGGGCGACCACCGGCGCCCGAGGCCCCGAGCGGCACGTCATTTCCTCGATGCATCTTGACCTCCCGGAGTTGAGCCGCCATTCAGAGCATCTCCGGTCCAAGTTCGAGGAGGTAGACCGCCGGGAGCAGAGGTCCGAGAAGTTTGAGACCGATGACGCGGACATCATCATAGTCGCCTACGGGATCTGCGCGCGCCTGTGCCAGCGCGCGGTCGGAGCGCTCCGCGCAAAGGGGATCCGAGCCGGTCTCCTGCGACCGATCACCCTCTCCCCCTTCCCGAAGGGGGAGCTCGCGGCGTTCGTCGAGCGCGGGGTCCAGAAGTTCCTCGTGGTCGAGCTCAACACGGGCCAGATGCTGCAGGACGTGCAGCTCGCGACCGGCGGCCGGGCCCGGATCGGGTCGCTGCAACGGGTCGGAGGCCTGATTCCTTCGCCCTCAGAGATCGTTCGCGAGGTGGAGGTGATGGTCCGATGATCGACATCGAAGGGCACTACGAGGTTAAGCTCGGCCCGCTACCCACGCTGACCGGCAAGCCCACGCATTATTGCGCCGGGTGCGAACACGGAACCCTGACGCGGCTCATCGCGTCCGCCCTTCATGAATTGCATGCGCGGGAACGAACGGTTCTCGTCGACTCGGTCGGGTGCAGCGTTCTCGCTCACGAGTATCTGAACGTCGATGCCATCCAGTCCCCCCACGGACGGGCGCCGGCCGTGATGACGGGCATCAAGCGGATGCGCCCCGACCTCCTGGTCTTCGCGGTCCAGGGAGACGGGGACGCGGTCTCGATCGGCCTATCCGAGCTCATCTACGCGGCGAACCGGGGCGAGCCGATCACCGTCTTCCTCGTCAACAACGGGATCTACGGCATGACCGGCGGCCAAATGGCTCCCACCACGCCGGAGGGCATGGTCACCATGACCTCGCCGCACGGGAGGGACATCGCTACCACCGGGGCACCGATCGACGCGTCGAAGCTGCTTGCGACGTTCGAGGCGCCGGCGTACGTGAAGCGGGTGCTCCTGCCCGTGACTCCGACCCCGGCGACCGACTTCTACAACGCTCGCGGATCGATCGAAGGCGCCCGAAGCGTTCGGAACGCGTTCCGGGTACAGGAGATGGGCGGATTCTCCTTCGTCGAGTTCGTCAGCACCTGCAACGTCAACTGGAAGATGTCGATTCTGAAGTCGAAGCAGTACGCGGCCGACGTGTTGGCGAAAGTCTTCCCTCCGGGGCTCTTCAGGGACAAGTTCGGGGTGGAGAAGCGATGAAGATCGAGACGATCCTCGCCGGCCACGGAGGCCAAGGGGTTCTGGAGCTCGCGAACTGGCTCGCCTACTTCAACCTCGTCCGGGGGCGGCACGTCGCCTACACTCCGTCCTACGGTCCCGAGACCCGCGGAGGGAAGGTGAAGTGCTATGTCGTCAGCTCCGACGAGCGGATCGATTCCCCCATCGTCGAGGACCCCGATATCCTGGTCGTGATGAACCGCCCCTCGCTGGACTTTCTTCCCCTCCTCAAGGCGGGAGGAACCCTCTTGGTCAACAGCTCGCTCGTGAAGGAAGGCCCCCGACGCGACGACGTGACGGTCGTGGAGGTACCCGCGACCGAGATCGCCGGCGGGCTGCGCGAGTACAGCCCGGAGAAAGGCAAGGACACGGCGATAGCGGCGAACAGCGTGATGTTCGGGGCCTGCCTCGCCGTCAGCGGCGAGAACCTCCGAAACGAGATCGAGGGGATCCGGGAGGTCTTCGGCCACTTCTTGACCGGACGGAAGGCCGCGTACATCCCCCTGAACGTGAAGGCCGTGGAGGAGGGGTTCGAGCACGTGACCCGCGCGCGCTCGGCGGAACCGTTCCCCAAGAGTTCGGTTCCCCTTCCCCGACCTGCGCCGTGATCCCACTTGCGAACATCCGATAACGGGCTCCGGTAACGTTCCGTTGGGCCCCCCTTACACAACCCCGTCGTAAGACGAAGGCGTGTGACCCGGGCGAAGGACCCGGACTTCGACCGGGTGCCCCATTCGAAATAGGCCCTGGATCATCTGGGTGCGGGAGCATGAAGAAGGGCGCCTCGCGGAACGCCGAGTCCCCCTCTACGGGGATCGACGCGAGAATCGCGGGATCACCCGACTGGCGACGGGAGATGCTCTCCCGAATCCGCCGGCTCATCGAGGAGGCCGACCCCGAGGCGGTCGAGGAGCGGAAATGGAGGAAACCATCGAAGCCCGCCGGCGTTCCGGTGTGGTACCACGACGGGATCATTTGCCACACGGAGGCCTTCAAGGACCACGTGAGGCTGACCTTCCTCAAGGGCGCCTCTCTGAAGGACCCGAAAGGCCTCTTCAACTCCGGCCTCAAGGCAATGCTCTGCGGGCGATCGTCATCCATCAAGGAGACGGAATCGACGACGAGGGCATCAAGTCCCTTATCCGCGCCGCAGCAGCCCTGAACGCGTCCTCAGCCCGAGGTCGATAACGGAACCGCAATCCGCGCGTGAGACGAGGCCCGATCGCGAGGAGCGCGCGGGTGGCTCAAGGGGCGCAGCCGAGATGAGTCTTGTTCGGAAACCCACCGGTTTTGCGAGGTCGGAAGGTTCTTCTCTTGAACGTCAATGGCGGACGCCATGCCCCTCTACATGGACACGCACCGAAAGGTGAAGGGCGTTACCGCGGCAGCCGTAGCCGAAGCCCACGCAAAGGATCTGAAGGTGCAGGGCAAGCACGGCGTCAACTACAAGAGCTACTGGGTCGATGAAAAGACCGAGACGATCTTCTGTCTAGTTGAGGCGCCGTCTCCGGAAGCCGCGGCTCGGGTCCATAAGGAAGCTCATGGTCTCGTCGCTGACGAGATACACGAAGTCCACCAAGGCTGAGCCGATTCTCTCGGCGGCCCCTCATCAGGGTCCGAAACGGCACCCCTTTCCAAATACACGGTTCGCGGAGGGGTTGGGCAATCCGCAACGAACGATAGGAGAGGTGCAGGGGGTGAGATTTGAACTCACGGACTCCTACGAGACTAGGACCTCAACCTAGCGCCTTTGACCAAGCTGGGCCACCCCTGCACGGGCCTTCCGCGCGTAGTGGGTTTTGGCGATAACCTTTACGAGCGCGACCCACCCCGGCGGGGCGGCCGGGCGGAGGCCGCAAAACGCCTTGTACGGGGAGAGGGTGGCAGCCGTTCCATGACCGACCACGGAACGACCGGCGCGACCGTGTTTATCGGCCAGAAACCGACCATGACCTACGTCTTCCAGGTCGTGAGCCAGCTCAACTCGGGAGCTGGGCCGGTCGTCGTGAAGGCCCGGGGGAACGCGATCGGGAAGGCGGTCGACGTGGTCGAGGTGGTCCGCCGCCGTTTCCTCGAGGGTCAGGTGAGCCTCGGAACCATCGTGATCGACACCGAGCGCCTCGTGAACCGCGAGGGACGGGACGCCAACGTCTCGTCGATCGCAATCCCGCTCAGCCGGACGGGCCCGGCCCCGGGGGGCCCGGCGGCGCCGCCGTCCCCGCCGCCCCCATCGGAACCGTCCCACCACTAGGGCTTGAAGGTCCCCGTCGGACCACCCAGGTATCGGCCCATAGGTCCCCGAGCCGCTGGCGCTCGGAGGTCGCGGCAATCAGCACGACGGCTCCCGCCCCGAGCAGGGCGACGCCTCCGAGGACGAACGACAGCACCCCGACCAGCGCGAGGAGCCCGACCGGCAACGCCACCCCCCCCAGGGTGATCGTCGCCGAGGTCCCGGCCTTGAGGCCGAACGTGAGGGCGATCGCGACGCCGATGCCGACCACGGTGAGGAGGGGGAGCACGGTCGTGTTGCGAACCAGTGAGGAGAGTCCGCTCGGCGGCGCGAGCGAGCGCTCCCGGACCTCGAGGCCGAGAAGGCGCTTTCCCACGGTCGTGCCCCAGAACGTCTCGGCGAGGACGAAGTAGAGGAACGCCCAGGCGATGAACCCGAAGATGGCGGCATTGAACGGCACGTTCGCGAGCGCGTCCGAGAACCCGCCGGACATCGCAAGGAGCATCGCCGTCCAGAGGGCGACCGCCGGTACGGTCACGAGCGCCAGGTCGAGGAGGAACGCAGCGACCCGGGCCCCCACGGTCGCGAACCGACGAAGACCCATGTCCCGCGCGACCCCGACGAGCCAACGCGCGGTCCGCCACGACCGGAACCCTTCCCGACCGTCGGCGGTCCCCGCCCGGGCGATGGCGTCGAGGTTCGTCTGGTCCGAGACGATCCAGCCCGGTACCGGGAGGTCCTGCCAGGGACGGTCCACCACGGTCGGACCCAGCCCGAGCAGCTGACGTGCCTGCTCCGCCGCGGCGTAGCTCGCGGCCGCGGAGTCGCGAAGCGAATCGGAGAGCCGTCCGTCAAGGCCGGCGCGGAACCCTCGTGCGAGCCGCGTGTTCGGCGAGAAGGGGGTCGGCGGAAGAGGTGTCCCGACGGGGGCCCAGTTCCGGCCGGCGGCCCGGTGCCCGAGGTACGCCGCGACGAAGGCCAGGATCCCAGAGATGTACACGAGGTCGAGGATCCCCGCCCCTCCGATCGTGTAGAGGCCGGGCGGCCCGGTCCCGTAGAGCGGCGGCTGCCGAAGGAGGTCCGCCCCGAGCAGCACCCCGAACGTGCTCGCGAGGAACGCGGTAGGGATCGCGAACCCCTCTTCGTTCGGGAAGACCCTATGGGCGAACCCTGCCGCGACGAGGCCCGCCGCTACGGGCGGGACCAGGAAGAACGGGAACGACTCGGTGATGCCGACTCCGGGGATGGCGCTCGCCGCTACGAACGTGAGCACGAGGACCGCGGAGGTCAGCGAGACGAGGAACGCTACCCGTCGGCCGAGCCGGTCGTCGGAGGCGAGCGCGAATCCCCCGACGAGGGCCGAGAAGGCCGCCGCCCCGACCAGGACCACGAGGTCGTTCCCGAG
Organism: Thermoplasmata archaeon; assembly: GCA_052326485.1. Lineage (GTDB taxonomy): Archaea > Thermoplasmatota > Thermoplasmata > Lutacidiplasmatales > UBA184 > Lutacidiplasma. The sequence continues at coordinate 59,994 of JBKQMS010000019.1, forward strand.
ATAGGCCGATAAGCCCAGCGCGGAGGCGAAGGCGTTCGAAAGGCCCGCGGTCACGGGAAGGACGAGCAGGAAGAGCAGCCCGCCCTCCACCGCGAGCAGGGCGAGGACCCAGGTCAGCGACCGGGACCGGGGAGGCGCAACGCGACCGAAGGCGAGCAACCCGACGAGGAGGGGGAAGAGCGCGCCGGCGAAGCTCACCGTGACCCAGTCAGTGGACACGGGAGCGATCGGAAGGAGCCCGAACGTCCCCAAGAACGCCCCAGGCAGGAGCAGCCAGAACGCCTTGCGGCCGAACCCGATGCTCTCTGCGAACGGTTCGCGCTCCCAGGCGACCAGGAACAGGACCACCCAGAGGAGCGCGGGAAGGGCAAGGGAGACGGTGTCTGCGACGATGTCGTTCGTAAGCTGGAAGAGGTCAACCACAACTCACTCGTTCTCCCGGAACAGAGGGTCCCCCGAGGGGCCCGGGGGGCCTAAACGTTTTGTCGGGTGTCCGGCATCGGAACCGCATGACTCCATCCCGTCAAGAGAAGGACTCGCTGGGCCCGCGGGACGTTCCCGAATCGGCGTACTGGGGCATCCAGAGCCTCCGCGGCAAGGAGAACTTCCCGGTGAGCGGTCTCCACGCCTCAAAGCACCTCATCCGGTCGTACGCCTGGCTCAAGCTCGCGTGCTGCCGCGCGAACGTGGAGAAGGGGGGCCTCGACGCCGAGCGCGGGAAGTTCATCGCGCAGGCGGCCGAGGAGATGGCCGCCGGCAAGTTCGATGGCGAGTTCATCGTCGACGTCTTCCAGGCCGGGGCGGGGACCTCGACCAACATGAACGTGAACGAGGTCCTGGCGAACCGTGCGCTCGAGCTCGCGGGAAAGCCCCGCGGCAATTACGAGTACATGAGCCCGAACGACCACGTGAACCGAGGCCAGTCGACGAACGACACGTACCCGGCCGCGGCCCAGGTCGCGGTGATGCTCGCGCTCAAGGACCTGAGGGTCTCGGTCACGACCCTCATCGAGAGCCTGCGTCGCAAGGGTCAGGAGTTCGGCCGGTTCCCGAAGTCGGGACGCACCCACCTCAAGGACGCACCTCCGATTTCGCTGGGGTCGGAGTTCCTCGCGTACGCGACCGTGCTCGAACGGGTCCTCGAGCTTCTCCCGAGCGTCGAGACCGCCCTCGGGGAGATTCCCCTGGGCGGAAGCGCGGTCGGTACGGGCCTCAACTCCGTCGTCGGCTTCCGTGCCCGCTCCGTCCAAGAGTACGCGCGGCTCACCGGCCTCCCGCTCCGGGTCGCCCGGGACCCGTTCGAGACGATGCAGAGCCGGTTCCCGCTCGGCGCCGCGTCGGGCTGGCTCCGGACGCTCGCGCTCGAGCTGATCCGCATCGCAAACGACCTCCGCCTGCTCTGCAGCGGGCCCGCGACGGGGTTCGACGAGATCCGTCTGCCCGAGATCCAGCCGGGCTCGTCCATCATGCCGGGAAAGGTCAACCCCTCGGCGGCCGAGGCCCTCGACCAGATCGCCTTCCACGTCGTCGGGGCGGACACGGCCACGATGCTCGCGGTCCAGGGGGGTCAACTCGAGATCAACGTGATGATGCCGCTCGCCGCGTTCGAGGTGATCTTCTCGGCGGAGATCCTGACGAACTACTTGCCCGTCTTCGCCCGGACGTGCGTGGACGGCATCACCGCAAACCCGGCGCGCCTCGAGCAGTACATGGTCCGGTCCGCGGCGATCGCGACCATTCTCACGCCCAAGCTCGGCTACATGAAGGTCGCCGAGGTGATCCACGAAGCCGAGCGGACGAGCCGACCGGTGAAGGAAATCTTGGTCGAGCGTAAGCTCATGACAAAGGACGAGGTCGAGGCCATGCTCGGGGACGCCGCGCTCCTCAAGCTCACCCAACCCGTACCCTAGGGCCTTCCGGGCGACCCACCGGGTTAAGTCCCTTCGCTCTGTCTGCGAGCCCACGCCATGGCGACCATCGAGGAGACGGCCGTCTCCCTGGGCAACCAGAACTCGGAAGAGTTCCGAAAGGCCGTGGAAGTCCTCGGGAAGGTCGGCCTGACCCAGTACGAGGCCCGGGCCTACATCGCGCTGGTCGCCCGGGGGCTCGGGGACGCGGCCACCTTGGCCACCGCCGCCGGTATCCCGCGCACGAGCGCCTACAAGGTCCTGGAGTCGCTCGCGCAGAAGGGGTACGCGAAGCCAACCGGCGGCAAGCCGATCCTGTTCCGTCCCACGCCCCCGCTGGACGTCGCCGAGACCCTCAAGGGCGCGATCCAGGAGGTGTTCGAGAAGCTCGCGGCGCTCCACCGCGTCGTCGCCGAGCACGGAGAGCCACAGCTCGTCTACCTGCTCTCGGGCCGGGAGAAGGTCCTTCAGAAGATCGGGGAGCTCCTCGACCAGTCGACCGGGGCGTTCATCCTGACGACCCCTCAGCTGGCCGACCTGAGGGATGAGCTCGGGAAGAAGATCCAGCACGCGGTGAAGCGGGGGGTCCACGTGACGTTCATCACGACCCCGTTGCAACGCATCCCAGAAGGGGTGGAGTTCGTCTCCCGAGAGAACCTCCGCGCGACGGAGGCGCTTTCGGACGGGGCCCACGCCCTGCTCGCGGCCCCCGGCCTGGAAGCATGCGGCTTCACCGACAACCCGATCCTGATCGCCCACCTGAAGCAGTTCCTCGAGATGGTCCTCGAGAAGGGGCCCGACGAACCGGCTCCGTGACGAGACCCTCGCGCGCCGAGCGTCGGGTCCGCCCCCCTCCTCCCGCCGAGCGCGTCCGCCACCGTCTTGCCGCGGTCGCGGGGGAGCGTGCGGCCCGAACGATGCCGAGCGGCTACTACCGGCTCGGTCGGGTCCTCGTCATCCAGCGACCCGAGAGCCTCGCCCCATACGACTCTCTGCTCGGCAACGCCTGGCGTGAGGAGCTCGGGGTCGAAACGGTCCTCGTCAAGTACGGTCCCGTCGAAGGCGAGCTTCGGACGCCCCGGGTCCGCTGCGTGGCCGGAGAACGGACCGAGACCGAGGTCGTCGAGCACGGGGTGCGTTGGCGGTTCGACGCGGCCCGCATCATGTTCGCGGCCGGGAACCGGACCGAGCGGATCCGAGCCGGTCGTCTGGTCCGGCCGGGGGAGACCGTCGTCGACCTCTTCGCCGGGATCGGTTACTTCGCCATCCCCGCGGCGCTCCTCGGTCGGGCGGCGTGTGTCTGGGCGGTAGAGAAGAACCCGGTCTCGGTCCGGTACCTGCGGGAAAACGCGCTCCTCAACGGTGTCGAGGAGCGCCTCCTCGTCGTTCCGGGCGACAACCGGACCGTCCCCCTCCCCCAGGGCTCGTTCGACCGCGCGTTCCTCGGGTACCTGCCGAGCGCGCTCCCGTGGGTCCCTCACGCGGTCGCGCTCCTTCGACCGACCGGCGGCTGGCTCCATGTCCACACGGTGGCGGACGTCCGGGCCCCACTTTCCGACGCCGTGGCCGCCGTGGAGCGCTCGGCCGAATCGGTCGGGGCCCGTCCCCTCGAGCCGAGCCGGGTGAGGGTCGTGAAGCCGTACGGCCCGGGCCGTAACCACCTAGTGGTGGATGTTCGGCTCGTCCCGCGCTAGCCGGTCCGAGCGGCCGGGGCACGCGCCCCGAGCACCTTCATGGTGACCGGGAACGCCGTGGCGAACCGTTCGATGTCCGTCGGTGGGTTCGAGAACGAGACGCGTACGAACCGCCCCCCGTGCTTCGGGGAAAGGTAGTTACCGGCCCGAACGAACATGCCATGGTGGCGGAGCATCTCGTCCTGCACGGCGTCGGGACTGACCCCGGTCGGCGCGATGTCGATGACCATCATGTTCGCCCGCGAGGGGTAGACGGGCAGGGTGGCTCCCGGGACCCCGGCCACCACGTCCCGGATGCGGGCCCCGTTCGCCCGGGTCTGGCGCACGACGGCGCCGATCCACTGCGGCTTGGTCCGGAGAGCGGCGAGCGCCGCCGCCTGGGAGAGGACGTTGACCCCGAGGTCGTTCGTGTTGAACCGGGTGATCGTCTTCAGGAGCTCGGGGCGCGCGAGGAGGCCTCCGAGCCTTAGGCCGGCGAGCCCGCAGTTCTTGGAGACCGACCAGACGGTCACGGTCTCCTCGGGAGCGAACTCCGCCGCGAGCGCATGGCCGTCCGAGAAGTCGCGGTACGTCACGTCGTTGAGCAGGATGAGGTGGCGGTCGCGGGCGACCTCGGCGATCGCGCGGACCTCCTCCCGCGGATACCCCGAGCCGAGCGGGTTCAACGGGTCAATGAGGAGGATCATGCGCGTCCGGGGGCCGACCGCCTCCTGGATCCGGTCGGCGGAGAGACGGTAGGGGGGAGCGTAGATGTCGAGGTTCTTGGGGACGGCCCCACAGAGCTCGACGAACCGGTGGATGATGAGGTAGCTCGGGTCCGAGGCGATGACCTCGTCGCCGGGAGCGAGCAAGGCCCGGGTGGTCATGTAGAGCGCTTCCGTCCCGCCTCCCGTGAGGAACGGGTTGAGCCCGGACGTACCGAAGTCCTTCGCGATCGCCTCCAAGAGCTCGGGGTCGCCCGTCGCGAGCGGGTAGCCTTCGAACCGCCGGTCCCGGACGGCGCTTTCGAGGGCGGAGCGGATGATCTCCTTAGGCACGAGGTGGTTTGTATTCTGGCTCAACCAGGCGATCTCATCGTGATGCGCGTGCGCGTATCGGAACGCGTCAGAAGCGGGGGTCGACACGCGGCAAACACCGGGGCCCCGAGCTTAACGGCTTTCGTTTGACAGGTTCGACGGTCCTCCCGCCTCGGCGAGGAACGTCGTGACGATGCCAGCGGATTGCGTACGCGTCGTGATGCGGGGGAACCCGCTCTGGGAGAGGAGCTTTAGCAGGGTCGCTCGGTCCGGCAGCGAGCGCAGCGACTGCGGGAGGTAGCGGTACGGTCCCGCGCTGCCCACCGCTCCTCCGAGCCAGGGGACCACGCGGTCGAAGTACGCGTGAAAGAGACGGTTGACCATCAAGGAGGTTGGCTCGGTGATCTCGAGGGTCAGGAAGACCCCTCCCGGTCGGAGGACCCGACGTACGTCCCGAAAGGCGGCGGAGAGGTCGGAGAGGTTGCGGGCGACGAAGGCGTTCGTCACGACGTCGAAGGATCCGTCCGTGAACGGCAACTTGAGCGCCGTCGCTCGGGCGAAATCGAGCCGCCCGCGCTCGGGCCGGCCGGCGGATGCGCCGACGGCGTTCTCGAGCATCGCCCGAGTGAAGTCGGCCCCGACCACCCGGGTCGCTCCGTAGTGGCGGGCCAGGAGACGAGCGAGCTCCCCCGTCCCGCATCCGATGTCCAAGATGCGGTCGAGCGGGCCGAGTCGACGGAACCGGTCGAGGTCCCAGAGGGCCCGTGGCCGCCACAGGAGGTCGTTGCCGAGGGAAGCGACGTGGTCGAACCACTCGTACCCCTGAGCGATGTGCGTGAACATCCGGCGCACGTCCCGCTCGAAGCTCGGGAGCGACCGGTCGGGGAGCGGGGAGCCGTCCGCCGCGCGGGGGCCACCCGTCTCGTGGGAGGTCATCGGGTCGGCCACCCGAGCGACCGCCATAACGGTGGGGGTCAGGCGTCGACCCCAATCGATTTCTCGAGCTGCTCGAGGCGCGCGGCGAAATCCGGCCGGAAGTTCGCGACTCCGGATGCCCTAGCCTCGGTGAGCCAGCGCCGGGCCTCGGACCGTTCGCCCCGCTGGGCCGCGAGGTACCCGAGCCGGAAGAGCATTTCCGAGACCTCGGCCGGGATCTGGAGCTCCCGGGCCTTCGTGAGGGCAACCCGGTAGTGGGCCTCCGCGGTCATGTAATCCTGTTCGGCCTCGGCGATCATCCCCTCGGTCATCGCGACCTGCTGGTCGCCGAGCAGGTCCCCGATCGGCTCGAGGGCTTGGCGGCCGCGAGCGAGGGGCCCCCGCGCGAGCTCGGGATGGTGGCGTTCCGCCTGCCACTGGGCCATGTTCAAGTTGCAGTACCCGATCCAGATCGGGGAACGGGAACGGTCGGCCGCGTCGATCGCCTTCGTCAGGTCCCGGATGGCATCCTCGGGACGGTCGGTGTGGTACTCCATGACCGACTGGTTCATGAGCACCCGCGCGCGGGCTCCGAACTCTCCCGCCGTTTCGAACAGCGCAGCGGCGCGGCTGTAGAGCTCGAGCGCCGGCTCGATCTTGGGGGCGCCGACCGGCACGAGCGAGTTCGCGAAATCCACGAGCGCATGTCCCAACTCGAGGGGGGTCCCCTCCCGCTCGGCGATCTCGAGCGCGGCCCGTTGGTGGTTCTCGGCGCGGTCGAACTCGCCGCGGCGCCAGGCGATGGTCCCGATGACCCGGTGCCCGGCCATGAGGTCCCGCGGCGTCCCGACCTTCTGCAGCTGCTCGAGCGACTCGGCCGCCAGGGGCTCGGCCGACTCGTACTCGTTCCGGCTGGTCAGGGTCTGAGCGAGGCCGAGCAGCGCCCGCCCGAGCTCGAGGTCGGCGCCGGTCTCGCGTCGGCCGAGGGCGACCGCTTCCTTCAGGAGCTCCTCCGACCGGGGGAGCAGTCCGATCTCCTCGAGGAGCCGACCCTGCTCGGTCAGGAGGCGGATCTCCATTCGCGGGTCGCGGTCGGGTCGGCGCCGTTCCGCCTCGAGCGCCCGGGCGACGTGGGCGGCCGCCGTCGGGAAGGCAAAATCGCGGGTCGCCGCGCGGGCGGCCTTCAGGTTGTACTCGACCGCTTTCGGGTCGTCCCGCCCCAGGTAGAAGTGCCGGGCGAGCTCGGAATCGCTCGAGCCAGCCTTCCCCTCGAGGGCACGGCCCGCCCGCGCGTGCAAGATCCGTCGCCGCGTTTCCGTGAGGCCAGCGTAGAGGTCCCGACGGACCTCCTCGCTCACGAACTCGTAGACCTCTCCACCCTTCTCCCGGACGAGCCCGTCGTGGACAAGGCGGTCGAGGCTCTCGGTGACCCTTTCCTCCCCGCTTCCTGCGACCATCGAGAGGTTGGCGAAGTGGAACTCCTTGCCCAATACCGCGGCGTAGGTGAGCACCCGACGCTCGCGGTCTCCCAGGGTCTTGACCCGGGCGAGGAGCATCTCGGTGACTCCTTGGGCGGTGCCTTCGGAGGGGTTCGCGGGAGCCGCATAGCCGGTAGCCATCCGTACGAGCTGCTCGACGAAGAGTGGGTTCCCGTCAGTCTGGGCGTGCCACCGACGGACATCGTTGCGGTCCGGAGCACGACCCCCGAGGATCCACCGAATGAAGTCCTCCGTCTCCACGACGTTCAGCGGCCGAATGGGTATCGTGAGGACGCCGGGGACCCCCGAGAGCTTCTCGATCGCCTCCCGGGTTCGCTCGGGAAGGTCGGTAGACTCGGTGAGGGTGGCGGCGAATGCGATGCGCGTCGTGGGAAGTCCGCTCACGAACTTCAGGAAGAAGTCGAGCGTCGAGCTGTCCGAGAAGTGGAGGTCGTCCACTGCGATCAGGAGCGGGTGCTCGTGGGCGCGTTCGAGGAGCTGCTCTCCCAGGCGGGCGAACAGCTCCTCGCGTCGTGCCCCGAGCCCTTCGGCCGCCGTCAGGCCGGCCGGAGCCAAGGGTGAGTCAAGGGCGTCGGACGAAGTGCCCGTCGCGGTCCGGGTGGCGCCCGCGGGGGACACCTTCCCCTCGCCCACGGACGGAATTGCGACGGGCGAGGCCCGGGCCACCGTCCACAGGGGGGGCGGCGCGACGGCCCCGCGGGTCCTTTCGGACGCGAGGAGTTCGCGGAGCAGCGAGAAGGCGGGCGGGAGCTCCTCGGGAAGCGCACGCCCCGTCAGCAACGTGAAGTCGCGTTTACCGGCGCCCTCGATGATGGCGTTCAACAGCTGGGTCTTGCCGACCCCGCCCGGTCCGCTGAGGAGGAGACCGGTGCCCGCGCCGCCGCGAGTCCGGTCGAGGAGGCGACCCGCTTCCTCGAGGATCTCCTCGCGCCCGAAGAGCGGGGGCGGCGTTGTTCCCCGAGACCCTCGCGTTGGCATCATCGAAGAATCCACGCCGCTCGGACCTTATAATCCTCGTTCGTCGGGCGGCTTGGCCGCCCCGGCGCGGGCGGGACCGGTTTCCGAGGAGGAGGCTCGAGATGCGAGGCCCATCTGCTGGGCCAATTCCCAGAACTGGGTCGCGAGGTGCGGTCTCAGCTCCGCGAGACCGAGGTCCGAGGCGATCGCGAACGCGCGGCGGGCCCCTTCCACGTCCCGGGTCTTGTACCGCAGACGCGCGAGGTAGAACGCCGCCTCCGCCTCGTCGGCGGGGAGCTGAAAGCGTCGGTACATCTCGACCGTTTGTTCGTACGTCCGTTCCGCCTCCTCCCACAGGCCGCGGCGCTCGGCAATCAGGCCCCGGTTGAGCTCCACCCATCCGCGGCCGAGCTCGTCTGGGATGTGTTCGAGCAGGCGGCTGACCTGCTCGTTGTCCCGCTCGGCATCCTCGATCTGACCGAGCTCGAGGAGCATCTCGGCACCGGCCACGAGCGCGCGTTCCGCGCCCCGGCTGTCGTGCGCCCGCTCGGCCATCTCGCGGGCCTTCTCGAGGTACTCGATCCCTTCCTGGGGCCGAGTTTCACCGAGGGTCACTCCTAGGTTTAGGTACGCCCGTGAGAGCTCACCGAAATCGCCCGCGCGAAGGAGTCGCTCGATCGCCCGTTCGTACCAGGCGATCGCGACGTCCCGCACGTCCGGTCCGAGCGAGGCGAACACATTCCCGAGGTCGACGGAGAGGTGGCCCCAGGGCACGGGGTCGCCGGCCGATCCCAGAAGGTCGACCGCGTGCACGCACTCTTCGAGAGATTCCCGGTAGGCCCCACGGCGGAACGCCACGCGCGCGAGCAGCCGGTGCGCCTGCGCCTGCCCGAGCCGGTCGCCGGCCTCCTCGAACAGCGCCAGCGCCTCCGAGCTGCGCGCGACGGCCGTGTCCTGGTCGAGACTCTCCCGGGCGACCTCGGCGCGGGAGAGGAGGAGACGGGCGCGGAGTTGTGGCGATCCCTCGCCGAGGCGCTCGAGCGCCTCCGTGAAACGCAGGTCCGCACTGTGGTAGTTGCCGAGGGAGAGGTCGAGGTCCCCCAGCGCTTCGGCGACCTCGGCCTGCTCGTTCCGCCGGGTCCCGGGAACCGAGGCCAGGTCCAGGAGGACCCGTTCGAGGTGGTGGGCGGCGAGCTGCGGTTCGCCGGCCGCGCGCGCCGCCTCGGCGGCGCGGCGATTGTAGTCGTACGATTTGGCGGGGACCTTGCCGAGGAAGTAGTGCCGCCCGAGCTCCGTGAGGACCGGGAGGGTCGGGTTGGGGTACATCCGTTCCATCACCTCGGCGATCTTCCGGTGGAGCACCCGAAGCCGGCTCTCGGTGAGCGACCGATAGATGCGTGCGCGGAACTCTCCCTCCGCGAATCCGAACCGCTCTCCTCCCGTTCGTTCGACGAGCACGCCCCGGTGGACGAGCCGCTCGACCTCCTCCGCGAGCACCTCCTCCTCGATCCCCATGGCCCCGAGGAGGAGCGCGAAATCGAAATCCGAACCGATGGCGCTCGCGTAGGCGAGGATCCGGTGCTGCTCGGGGGAAAGTGATTCGAGCGAAGGGCTGGGACCGCCGCCCTCGGTCACTCGGTCCGCCATCGCACGAATCCTATCCGCCGGTCGGAGTTAAACCCCTGCCTACGGACCGTTCCCAACCTGCTGCTGGCGCCGCCCGTCCCGCAAGGGTTATCTAACGCTCCCCAGGTCGGCGGCGCACGATGGCGACGGCCGAGCCGACGGCTCCTCCTGCCCCTCCCACCCGCTTTCGGGGGATGTCGATCAACCGAAAGGTCTCCTTCTGGGGGTTCGCCACGCTGGTGGTCCTGGCCGTGGCGTTCTACGTCTGGTGGGGGGTCGCCTTTGGGGTCTGGATCGACAACGGCGTCTACGCCGTGACAATCACGCTGCTGCTCTTCGGCCTCGCCGGGATGTGGCTCGTATCGCCGAACCCCCCGACCCTCCCTCCCGCGCCGCCCTCCTAGGCGGACGGCCGACGTTACAGCGAACGCCCGACGAGCGCCCAGCGGACCCCGGTGCTCGAGCCGCAGGAGATACAGGGGCCCGGAGCGTCCAGTTCGAGGGGAAGCTCGCTTTCCGGGGTCCCGAGAAGACCGCCGTCCAGGGCCGTCTCGACCGCGTGGCCACACTCCTCGGAGCCGCACCAGCCAACGATCCCCACGTGCGAGAACTCCTTCAGTCCGTCCAGGGAGCGGACGACCTGGAACTCGTCCCGGAAGCTCGATAGGGCCCGGGCATAGAGGGCCTGGTCGAACTCCTCGAGGAACGCATCGACGTCCCGTTCGAGGGTACCGAGCGAGACCGGCTGCTTTCGCCCGAGCCGGTCGACGGCGGTCGCCGTCCGGGACGCGGCCTCCCGCCGGCCGACCTCGAGCCGAACGGGCACGCCCTGGAGCTCCCAACGGTAGTACTTCGCACCGGGCCGTTCGTCGCCCGAGTCGAGGTGGACCCGACGGCCGTGTCCGCGCAGTCGCTCGACGATCTCGGACGCGGTCGACTCGGGGCCAGGCCCGGCCCCGGTGCTGGGGATCGGCACGATGACGACCTCGTACGGCGCGACCGAGCTCGGGAGTACCGCTCCCTTCTGGTCACCGTGGACCGCCACGATCGCCCCGAGCAGGCGTTCCGAGAGCCCGAACGTCGTCTGGTGGACGAGCCGCTGGGCCCCGTCCGGACCCTCGTACCGGATCCCGTACGGCCCCGAGAAGTTCTCCCGGTAGTGGTGGACGCTGCCGATCTGGAGCGTCCGACCGGC
>JBKQMS010000020.1:0-36359 GCA_052326485.1 Thermoplasmata archaeon
CTTCTCGGTCGAGGACGTTTCCCGGTTTCGCGGAGAACGGTTCGAGCAGCTTGCCTTGCAAGAGACTCCGGATTCCCACTACTACATGATCGCCGACCGCAAACGCGAAGAACGCGAGCCCCCGCCGCCTTGATGTGGGGCGCGCGCGGCCGATGGACGACCGCAATCGGCGCGCGGGGCGATGCGAGGTCGACGCGGTCAAACCGACAGTGACCTACGGCGGCCAGACATCCTTAGCCCGCACCGCAATCACGGCGGTGGCGAGCCCGATGACGAAGATGATGAGCCCGAGGACCAAGGGCCCAACCGGCAAGGGCGCGGCGGCCACCCCAGGCGAGGCGGGCTGCGAGATGGCATGTAGGATTGTTATCGTTCCGTACACCGCAATGAGCAATCCGACGATCATGATACAGAGACCCAACCACCGAGCTGGTCTCAGATCGAGCGTCAAACGGGCAGGGTTCATCTCGTGACCCACGCGGTCAGCCTGGACAACCCGCCGAACAGGTAATACATTGGGTGAACCCTCCAAACACGAATCACGAGTCGAACCGCCACCGCGGGTTTGGAGTGTGACGCGCGCGGCCGATGACAGTGACCGCAATCAGCGCGCGGGACGAGGAGTACCGCGAGGAATGCGCGGGGCCGCTTTAGCCAACGTCTTCAGAGAATTGGGTACGTAATCGTCCCGGACACCTGAACGGGTTCGACCGCCGCCAGTTGGTACGGAGGGTTGCTGGCCGTGAAACTGAACAAACCGCTACTGCCGCCCCCGGTGTAGATCATTTGGCCAATCGAATCGTGGATGTAGAGTTCGACAACCCCTCCGCTGGTGGTCGACCAAGTCCCCGAAACGGAACTCCCGTGAGGCGGGTTGATGTAGGCATTGCAACAATAGTACCCGCCCGCGCCCGCCTCGAAGGTGGTGACCTGGGTAGCGAATGGATGCGGGACCGGGATCGTGAACAGACAGGCCAACGCCACAACAACTGCGACCACCACAACAATAACCAGGTTGCGAGTTCGGTGACGATACTTAGGCGGGGGCGGCGGTGGGTAAGCCGCCATGCCCGGGTATGTCTCTGCGGCGATATCAGAGTTGGCTTACGCAAGGTCGCGGCGGCTTCATGAATGGCGCACGCGACCGAGTCGGGGAGGCTTGCCAGCCTCCGCGAGCGGACGAATTCATTCGCGGGGTTCGTCCAGAGACGGGAACGCAAGTAGCGCGGGGACCGCCAAGGTGAGGAACCCGTCTAGCAGTTCGACCTAACGAACGCGACTAGGGCCGGCAAGGGAACGCTTGTATCGATGGGAAAATCCGCCGGGCCGACAGGTGCGAGAGTCCAATTCCATCCGTCGGGTAGCTGGTAGTAAGCGGTGGCGAATGAATCCATCCCGGGAAACGGTTGACCGGGATTCGGCTGACCCTGCCAAGTCTCGTACCCCGCTGCGGAAATCTCATGACCCGCGTAAGGTACCGTGACGACAACCGGTACCTGGGCGATTCCGTCGAGCTCCACCGGGAAGGTTCCGACCATGCCGCAGAGACTCAACATGGCTGGAGCCGAGTTCCCGGTCCCGCCCGAATGAAACGATGTGTCGAACCAGACCTGGGTTCCGGGAGTGGCTCCAGGACAGGAGGGAGGCTCGGAGAACGAGTCGTTCGGTCCCCACAAACCATTCCAGACGTGTGGTTCGAGGACATCGCTGGAATTGTCCTCAAGAGGTATGGTGACGGGGCCGCCGCAAGACGGGTACGGGGGGAGACCGAGTTCCGCGACGTATGGCTGAGTGCATGGGTTGGAGCCGCCGCCGGTCACTGATGCATTCGTGACCCGGTAGAATGTCCAGTTGTTGAGAGTTCCCTGCAGTGCGATCCCTGCGTCCGGACTGTCATCGCCCCAACCATTTCCGGATTCCGGGTTTGGGTGAATCCCCCCGACGGTCAATGATCCCGAGGTGAATGTGTAGTTCCACCCGGCGGCAATGACGAAAGCCGAGACGTTGGCGCCCTCGGGCTTATTCACCGGTTCGTTCGGTGTCCAAATCACATAGCTCCCGACGAGGGATCCCAGCTGACATACAGTCGAACGCGGGAGGAGAATGCCCGGTGGCCCGATGCCGAGAACAACCACGGCGGCGACCGCGACTCCGACGCCGATGTAGACCCAGAACGCCCTCCGACGGCGAGCGGTGGTTGGGGCTTGCACGAATCCCCTCGCGAACGCGGAGCTGGTCGCGCTCTGAGGTTGCTCAGAACCCACTGTCACTTATTCTCGTCGCCGGATTGCTCACCGTGTGGAAAGTGACCCTCGCCGCGCCGGCCCCTTAATTGCCGTGTTTGACAACTGACCTCGCGAAAACCATGACGCTGGATCAACGACTGCTCGCCGCGCTGCTCGCGCTCGCGATGATGTTCGCCCTTTCCGCGATTCTGTGGGTCGTCGGCCCAAGGTAGCGGCTCGTGCGGCTGAGATAGGCATTAATAACACTCGAGATTGAACTAGGTGGAATGACGCCTATGACTCCCCTCCCTCACCCGAACATCGTTCCGGACACCGTAGCGAACATCTCGGTGTATCTCGACATCTTGGAACGCGGGCCGATGGGTTTGTTCGACGAGCTGGCGGCCCTTTCCTCGAAGTAGAACGATGCCGGCCGGCCTTCCATCCGCAGCAGCACCAGCCCGGACGCCGCCGCTTCCGCCGCTTTTGCAGAAGTGCGAACGCTGGATCAAGCTCGCTGGTCGGACCGTCCATCGAGCGGTCGCAGTCGGGGTCGACCCGGCTGCAGCAAAGGGACCCGCCCCGTCAGGCAAGGAGTTCGCTGTCCTGGCCGTTGAACAGGGCGCTGTGCCCGTGATGGTGCGTGTCGTTGACGAACCCGAGGAAATTCTCGAGATTTTTGTCGCAGCACCGATTCCAAAGGAGATTCGAGACCGGCTCGCGAAAGCTCCTCCCGAACTGAGGGTGAAGGTCCTCCTCGCCGTGCGTCACGAACTCCTCTCTTCCACGAGGACTGGGTTTGGCATCCTTCCCGCCACCGCCACGTCGATGGAGCAGGTCGAAGTAATCTCCGTCAACCAACAGATTTGCGTTAAGGGTGGAAGGGGCGCGGAGGTCACGCGCCTACTCGATGGACTGATTGAAGTGGCTACTGCGATGCTGCGCGCCGGCGCGGTGCTATCGCCCATTGCGACGGGTGGCTCTGGCACTTCCACAACCTCGACTGCCTCCCCGACAGACACAGACACCGGTCCCGGTCGGATGTTCGGCTAGCGAACCTGCGCGCCACTCAACACGAGGCGGATTCGGGCCACACGCACGGTCGGGAAGTCGTCCCCGTCGATCCGCGTCGCCTCCAAGTCCTGAAGGCGCTTGAGGTGGTCTGCCAGAGCTCCCGTCAAATCCGCTTCGGCCTGCCCGAGAGAGGTTGCATGCACGAGGACTTCGGGGAACCCCTCCACGATCCCCAGGAGGGAGCCCTCCCCCACGTCCAGGATTCTCAGGCGGAACTCGAACATGCGTGCCCGGGGCCGCGTCAGACAGGCTTCGACCGCGCTACGACCGCTCCGAATGAAGGGCCCGCGTCCATGTCCCGGAACTTCGCGTGGAGCGCCCGGAGCGCGAGCACCTTCTGCTCGAGGTCCTCGAGGATGATCCGGTTCACGCGGGTCCGGAGCTGCTCACCCGTCTCGCCATCCCGCGTATAGTCCGCGAAACCGCTGCGCGCGGACTCGAACTGACCCGCGTTGAAGACGAGCTGCCCGGAGGCCCAGGGACGGCCGGCCTCGGGGCTCGCGGTCGTCTCCGCGTCCTCGTGGGCGACCTCGATCAAGGTAACGGGCCGCGGAGCCGCGGGCGGCTTGGTCGGCGATGGCGGGCGCGGGAGTTCGCTCGCCGGTGTGAATCCGGGGAGCGACCGCGCGTCCTCGCGAGCGCGGGGCTTGCCGCGGTACGTGCCGTAGTCGGGCGAGTGCTCGCGGAGGTAGGCGGGGTACGGGCGTGGGCCGCCGAAATCCACGACGTAGCGGACCTCGGGGTCGCGCGGGATCTGGAAACCGCAACCACACGCGCACTTCCTCGGGAATCTGTTTCCCGTTACCGTGCGGAGTCGCGAAACCGCGACCGGTTCGTTCGGCGTCTGAAGGGGTTCCGGGTGGGTGATGGATTGCGCCATCGCTCGTTCCTCGCGAAGGGAGGAACGAGCGGGGCGCGCAAGCGACGAGACCCTTACGAGGGTTTAGATACAAAGCGCCCGTTTCGAACCTGACTAGCTGTGTCCGCCTACCTTGTCGTCGACATACGGTGGCGTGACGAAGCTCAACACTCGAAGCTGGTCGAGCCCTTCATGGCTGTTCTTGGGCAATTTGGCGGTCGGATATTATCCGCGAGCAGCAATCCCGAGGTAATCATGGGGCAATGGAAACCTCGCACCCTGGAAATCTTCGAATTCCACAATGCGGCAGCCTTCCGGTCGTGGTACGACTCGAAAGAGTTCGCTCCGCTGCTATCAATCATCCGGGAATTCGCCGACGCGAATGTGGCACTGATCGAAAGAAGCGATTGAGTCGGCGCAAGACCCGCCGGCGTTTTCTGAATCGGCGTCCGTCAAGACGCGGAAGCGCGAAACGGTCGTGGTGGGTTCGGTCGGCGTGTGGCGTTCTTCGTTCGGATACGAGATGCTCTGCTGGTCGGGTAGGGCGGTGGTGGACGCTTGCTGCATGGGAGTCCTCGGAAACCGAGGGACTCCCATGCACGCGTCTCCACCGCTCCCCCATCGAACCGGACAGGCGGCTTTCCCGCATCCGGCTCACCGACGGTGTTCACCGCGCGGCTATCGGCGCTCACGCGAGCCTCCGCGCCCCATCCGGGTCGATTCTGGGCATGACCTCGGTGAGGAGTCTCCGCGCCCAGGTCACTTCCCGGCTCTGCCGGGTTCGACCCCTTCTCGGGCTCCTCCAATACAGTTGGCAGAGGCGTTCAAAGGCATAGTGCCAGACCTCGCCGAACGCCTCATGGGCCAGACTGTGTCGGAAGTATCCTCCCCAGCCGCGCAGGGTCTCGGCCACCTCTTCGGCGGCCGAGCTCACAGTCCCGTGCGCCAGGGTTCGCCGGTCGGTCAGTTCATGGATTCGGTCCCTGACCTTCCGCTGGGACTTCGCCGAGGGAAACCACAGGGTCATCCTCTTGCCGCGCCTCGCGTTGAATCGGCGGAGGAAGTGGAACCCGAGGAAGTCGAACCCCTCCTCGGCGTCCACGACCCGCGTCTTCTCCGGGTTCAGGGTCAGTCCCAGGTCTCGCATGATCGAGTCCAGGGTCACCTTCACACCATGCACGTTGCGCTTCGCCAGGATGACGAAGTCGTCCGCGTACCTCACCAGTTGAGCATTCTCGCGCGAAGGGTGCCAGAGCCCGCTCATCCACCACGCCTTGTCGAGCTTGTCGAGGTAGATATTGGCGAGAAGAGGTGACAGAGGAGAGCCTTGCGGAGTCCCCCGGTCCGGGTTCTCTTGGCGTTCGCCATCGACCAAACCACAGTCCAGCCACTGCCGAATCAACTTCAGCATGGCTCCGTCCGAGACCCTTCTCGCCACGGCCTTCATCAGACGGTCCTTCGGGATGTTGTCGAAGCATCCCGAGATGTCCGCATCCACCACGCTCTCGCAGCCAAAGTTGAGGTACTTCACGACCTCAGCGACCGCGTGGTGAGCGGACCTCCCCGGTCGGAACCCGAACGAGCACGGCTCGAAATCCGCCTCGAAGATGGGTTCCAACAGGAGCTTCGCCGCCGTCTGGGCTACTCGGTCTCGGACCGTGGGGATTCCCAAGCCACGTCTCTTGCCGTTGGGCTTGGGAATCCACACCCGGCGCAGTGGACTCGGGCGGTAGGTATTCTCTCGTAGGTCGCGCGCCAGCTCTTCCAGAAACTGAGCTACACCTTCGTCTTCGACTTCCTTGATGGTCTTCCCGTCGACGCCGGGCGCACCACCGTTGGCCCGAGTTCTAGCCCAGGCCTCTGCCAGTACGTCCGGTCGCCAGAGCTTGTCATACAGGGCGTGGAATCTTCGTCTCGCGTTCGCCTTCGCCGCTCGGTAAAGCGCCTCTTGGAGTTCGCCGACCATGTCACGGCCCATGTGCTACCCCTCTCGGGGACTTGGGCGGTCCCGTTCTCCTCCCGGCGCGGCACCGAAGTGAGGCCCCTTCGCATCCCCCGCCATTACAGCGGCTTCACCGCTACTACGGGCCTCTCCGACTTCCCACAAGGCGCCGGGTCGCGTTTCGGGGTGCGCCCTTATCGCGACCCTGCTCCGGGGTTCGGGACCTGTGGACGATGCCTCCCTCCCCAGAACCTCGTGGGATCTCCCGCCTTCTCCCAACCGACCTTCTCCACATGCCCACCCCACCGCGCCGGGGTGTCCCTGGGTCTCATGCCCGAGTTCCGACCCAAGGTACTGCCTTCGCCATGCGATGACGGGCTCGGCACACCCGATACTCGCCTCGCGGCGAGTTGGTTTAACGACACTCTTGCGGCTCCTGCCGCCGGGGTTCACTTTCGTTTGGGCCTGCGGATTCGCGTCAGGGACCCCGGACCAAAATACGTGGGTCCGGTCTCCCCTTTCTTCGACCTGCTTCAGCCGGAGCGTTACCACTCCGACCTTGGTCCTCGCTACGCGGCTCTCGGTTTCTTCCACCGTTGGTCTTTCACCTACTGGTCGGTTGTCTTCGGCGGCGCACCATCGCACGTCCCTCGCGAAGGCAGGGACGGGCGATGCGCGGGGAGACTGCGGCAGAGTGAAGTCGGTGTATCTTCTATGTTGATGCAACCTGCAAAGGAAGTGGATGGGGGGGACAAGTGGAACGCGCGAAGAGGCGACCGCGTGACGGAGTCTCCCGGGTCAAGAGAATGCTCGGATTTCCCATCCCGTTGATCATCGGGGTTGCGACCGGCTCCTCGCTTGTTCTCTCACCGTTCTTCCCCTGCCTCGTTTCAGGCTCCCTTACCCCGCTCGCATTCTACGACTTTCAGGTCGCTGACAAATTTGCAAACGGGTCGACCGATCTCGAATACACCGTACACGCACTTCCTCAGGCATCGGATTGTCAGTACGGAGTGGCCTACTTAGTGAATGGAATAACCGCACAGGGTCGCTGGTATCAAGTCGGTCTATCATGGGACTGGAGCAGTTACCAATCTCAGAAAGGGTTCGAAATGAATTATGAAGTGTTTGACCGACCATTTCATTCGATCTATCCGGCCAACGGAGGGAGCGGGTTGGCGAGTTTCGACGGACCTGTTGACGCTGGAGATTTGGTCACGCTGAGCCTTCGAATCGTCAACGACAGTGTGAATTTTTTGGCTCATGACCTAGCCACCGGCGCGAGTAGCCAAACTACATTTCCAAGCTCTGGCAGCGAGGCCTTCGTAGGCGGCGTGAATTCGACCGCGTCGGACGTCTTCTTCACGGGTCTGATGACCGAATGCTATCGTGACAGCCCGGGAAACGTGCAACTCACGAATCATACCTACACCGATCTCCGTTCGCCCGTTTCCACCCAGGAGACTTCTATCGATGAGTGGAATTTCTCCGACTGCAAGTACCCAGTTGGCACGACTCAGCTTCAACCCCTCGGGAGTGGATTCGCTGATTACAGAGATTCGTCCCTCTCCGAGTACGAAGGTGATTCGGTCGTAACATGGACGAATACCACTTCGTTCGCGGTGAGCGTCGGCTCCTAGCGGGAGCCTGACGGTCGTCGGTATCGCTCGTTCCTCGCGAGCGAAGGAACGGGCGATGCGACGTGATCACCGGTCGAAAGGTCGGCTGGCCCCTTGGAATTGGCGGTGAGATTACACTGGGCTGCCAGCGCCTTCTGGCACGGAAGGTCGCGAGCGACCACGCATCGCGCGGTCTCGTCGCCTCGCCAAATCGTAGAGGATTGCGGACGCGGCAGACCCCCCCAGGCCTAGCGGTGGAAGCACAAAGGCGCCGATTGGAAGCGAGGCGATGTCCGAGAGAGGAGAACTCGAGACGAGAAGGGCGCCAACTGAGGCGATCACTAGCAAGGAGGCGACCGACACTCCCTCCAACACTGGAAGTGCAAGCGCCCGGTCGGACCGGGCGGCGAGCGAAAGGGTGGTTGAGAGGAGGGCGTACCCGAGGATGACGATCCCCGCCGCGATCAACGCGACCGCGAGAACTCCGTTGCCGTTGTTGGGCCAGTGGACGGCAATCAAGCCCGCCGAGACCCAGAACCAGAAGACCGACGTCACAGCGAGAGCGACGAGGGCAGCAACTCGCAGGGTGCGAGGAGAAGTCATCTCCTTACCTGTCCGGAAGGCGATCCAGACCAAAAGAGTTCCGAAACGACGACGAATCGCACGTCCCTCGCGAAGGCAGGGACGGGCGATGGACCCAGGGCCACTGACTAGAACCCTCTTAACGAGCCCAATCTCGCGACGGCGACTGGACATCCCGCCACCCCATATGCGTCACGGACCTGGGGGCATCGTTCGGCAGAGAGATCCATGAGTGCGGGCTTCGACCTGAACATCGAACAAATCCTCGAAAACTGGGAACCCCGCCACGCCGTCCGAGAGATTATCGCCAACGCCATAGACGAGCAGAGGATTACCAAGACCCGTCCCATAGAAATCTCGAAGGGAAACGACGGGTCTTGGCAAGTCCGCGACTACGGCAGGGGGCTCTCGAAGGAGCACTTGACCCAGGCAGAGAACCCAGAGAAGCTTGCGAATCCGGCATCGATTGGGAAATTCGGAATTGGGCTCAAGGACGCACTCGCCACCCTCAGTCGGCGGAACCTCAAGGTAACCATCGAATCGCGGCACGGCTTAATGCACACCGAGCTCGCGCCGAAGCATGGCTTCGAGGACATTCGGACGCTGCACGTCTTCATCGACCCGCCAACTGATCCAAGCTTCACAGGTACTCGGTTCGTGATCCAAGGGCTCGGAGACGAAGAAATGGCGTCCTCCAAGGATTTCTTCCTCCAATTCGCCGGCGATCCGCTCTTGGAGGAGACCAAGACCGGGGCAATCCTTGCACGGGGCGTTCGGGCAGCTCGCATCTATGTGAACGGCGTCATGGTGGCCCAGGAAGATCGGTTCCTGTTCAGTTACGACGTCCGGTCGCTGACCAAGGTTCTTAGACGTGCTTTGAATCGAGAGAGGTCCAACGTCGGGCGAGCCGCCTACCAAGACCGAGTGAAGACAATTTTGCTCGAATCCAAAACCCCGGAGGTGGCCCGCCAAATCGCGCAGGACCTCCGGGGGTACTCGGAGGGGACCTCCCATGACGAACTCAGTTGGATAGACGTCCAGACCCATGCAATCAAGATTCTGAACCTCAGCGGCAGGGCACTTTTCCTGACGCCTGAGCAGTTGGGACTTGAGTCCGCCACAATAGACGAGGCCCGCCGAGCCGGAATTGAAATCATTCCTATCCCCGCCAGCTTGGCCGATAGGATTCCGGGATTGGTGGATCCCTCCGGGGCTCCTGTCCGCGGGCTCGAAGTCTTTTATTCTGAGATTGCGGCGAGCTTTCAGTACCAGATCGTCAAGCCACGAGACCTCACCCGTAGAGAACGGGAAGTCTTCGACCTGACGAAGGAGATTCTTTCGCTCGCTGGCGGGAAGCCGGCTCGCGTCAAGTCGATTCTGATCTCAGAGACGATGCGTCCGAGTTTGTCTCCCTTCCAAGACGTTGACGGCGTTTGGGAGGCCGACTCCGGCCGGATAATCGTAAAGCGGTCCCAACTCCGTAGCCTCGCCGAGTTTGGCGGGACCCTCGTCCACGAAGCGGCTCACGCACGGAGCGGGGCGCCCGACGTGGATCGTGCCTTCGAGCTTGAACTCACGAGAGTAGTCGGGAGCATCCTTACCGGTTCGCTGCATGCAAATTCCGGCAAGAGGTCGAAACGCCGCCTCTGAGCAACGCAACAGACGCTTCAACTGACTGCATGGCTTCGGACCAGTGGGGAAGGGACCGCTTGCCCCTCCGCTCACTATTCGC
Organism: Thermoplasmata archaeon; assembly: GCA_052326485.1. Lineage (GTDB taxonomy): Archaea > Thermoplasmatota > Thermoplasmata > Lutacidiplasmatales > UBA184 > Lutacidiplasma. The sequence continues at coordinate 10,034 of JBKQMS010000020.1, forward strand.
TAGACCTGGCCGAGGGGATCCCAGCACGGGCGCGCCGAAATCGGTTATCTCATCGCTGGAGGCTCTCACGCGTCGTTTCGAGTGGTCACGCCGGGCGAAAGCGAGAGGCGCCCCGGGTTGCCCCGGGGCGGAAAGGGTTAGCTCCTATCGGTGGAGGACCGAAGGAGGAGCGTACGTCGGCAGGTCTCGCGCAAGGAGTTGGCGATCTCGGCCTCGGAGTAGGCGGGGCGGACGTATGCCGCTCTGAACGGCACTTTCCACGTCACGCGGCGGCTTCGTAGTAGTACTCCCCCTTCGCCCGTTGTTCGCGGTCCAGCACCGAACCTTCGCGGTTGATCCGCGGTCTCAGGGTCTCCGCGTCGCGGCGGAACGTGATGTCGACCGTCCGGAGCAGCCGGTTCATCCCCTCGCGCATCGGGAACGGGCCGTCGCCGCGCCCCTTCGACCCGTCCGACGCGTCGAACTGGAACGCCATCAGCGCATCGCAAGCGAGGTCGAGGAAATAGACGTCGTGGTCGACGACCAGCGCGCTCACGGCCTGCCGCTCGACCTGCCGGCGCAGGAGGCGGGCCATCGACATCCGCTCGTCGGCGTCGAGGTACGCCGACGGCTCGTCCAGGAGGTACAACGTCGCGGGTCGGGCCAGCGCCAGCGCGACCGCGGCGCGCTGGAGCTCCCCGCCGGAAAGGTCAGTGAGCGCGACGTCCAGTACTTCGTCCAAATGGAGCCCGGGAACTAGCTCGCGTTCGAACAGCTTGTCGTCGAACGTGGGGTCCCCCGCGAGCGCGGTCGAGCGCTCGCGAAGGCTCGCCGGCTGCGAGGCCTTGAGGTACTGGGGCTTGTAGCTGACGGTGACCCCCGCGGGAGGCGTCCCGACGGTAGGGGTCTCCACGCCCGCGAGCATCCGCACGAACGTCGTCTTGCCGGTCGCGTTGGGTCCGACGACCCCGACGGTCTCGCCTTTCGCCAGCGTCCCTGCGCCGACCGAGAGGTGGAACCTGGGGAACTCCTTCTCGAGCGCGGGGAACTCGACGAGAACGTTCTGGCGCACGGCCGGCTTCGGCGGGTGGGCCACGAACCGGACCGGCTCGGTGCGGAAGCGCACGTTCTCGTCCTTGAGGTATCCCGTGAGGTAGGTGTTGATCGCCGACCGCATCGGGATCGGGTGGCTGATCACTCCGAACGCTGCGGACTCTCCGTAGAGGAGGTGCGCCTGGTCGGCGAGGTAGTCGAGCAGACCCAGGTCGTGCTCGACCACGAGGACGCTCTTCGTCTCCCCCAGTCGGCGAAGGAGGCGGGCGACCTCGAGGCGGTGGATGATGTCGAGGTAGCTCGACGGCTCGTCGATCAGGTACAGGTCGGCGTCCGTTGCGATCGTCCGCGCGATCGCGGCGAGCTGGAGCTCCCCGCCCGAGAGCTCTCCGAGACGCCGGTCCCCGCGTCCCCCGAGGCCGACCTCCTCGAGGATCCCGGCGGCTCGGCCGCCGGCCTGGCTCACGAGCTCGAGGGCGGTCACGGACTCGTCCGCGAGGCGGTCCACGTATTGGGGCTTGACGACGCTGCGGAGCTCGCCCTTCGCCACGCGCTCGAAGTGGGCGTGCAGCGCGGTCCCCCGGTAATGGGTGAGGACCTTCGACCAGTCCCCCGAGTGCTCGTAGTCGCCCAGGTTCGGCACCTCGGTGCCGGCGAGCAGGCGGAGCGCCGTCGACTTCCCCGTCCCGTTCGGTCCGAGGAGGCCGGTGATCCCCCGGACCGGGGGCAGCGGGAGGCGGTAGAGGCGGAAGCCGTTGTACCCGTAGCGGTGAACGATCTCGGACTCGTTCGCTTGCGGGGTGTTGAGGATCTTGATCGCATCGAACGGGCACTTGTGGACGCAGATGCCGCATCCGATGCAGAGGCTCTCAGAGATGATCGGCCGGGCGTCGGGCCCTTCGATGATGCACTCCTGGCCCATCCGTACCGGCGGGCAGTACGCCTGGCACTCCCACTGGCATTCCTTCGGGTGACACCGGTCCGTCAGGAGGATCGCGATCCGCGCCACGGTCGACCCCCTAGGCCTCCCGGACGTCCTCGACGACCGAGCCGTCCCGCATCGTGATATGACGTTCGGCACGGCGGGCGACGTCGGGATTGTGGGTCACGACCACGAGGGAGGCGCCCCGGTCCCGGCGGACCCGCTCGAGCAGCGAGAGGATCGCCTGCGTGTTCCCCGAGTCCAGCTCGCCCGTTGGCTCGTCTGCGAGCAGGAGGCCCGGGTGATTGGCCAGCGCCCGCGCGACCGCGACCCGCTGCTCCTCTCCGCCCGACAGCTGGTGGGGGAACGCCCTCTCCCGCCCCCGGAGCCCGACCTCGTCGAGAAGCTCGGCCGAGCGGCGTGTCCGCTCGCCGCGGGGCACGTGCAGCGCCCGCATGGGGAGCTCGACGTTCTCTCGTGCGGTCAAGGTCGGCAGGAGGTAGAACCGCTGAAAGATGAACCCAACCCCCTCGAGGCGGAGGCGGGCCCGGGCACGGTCGGTCCTCTTGCCGACCGATTCGCCGTCCCAGCGAACCTCGCCCGACGTCGGGCTGTCGAGGAGCCCGAGCAGGTTGAGCAGGGTCGTCTTCCCGCAGCCGCTCGGCCCGGCGACCGAGACGAACTGTCCCGGAGGGATCGTGAGGTCCACCCCCCGCAAGGCCCGGACCTCCTCCGGGGTGTCCGCTCCGTAGGTGCGGACCACTTGGGAGAGATCGATCGCCGGGGCCGCGGCCCGCTCGTTCACCGGAGCGCCTCCGAAATCGGCATCCGGAGCGCGTTCCGGGTCGCGAGGGCGCCAGCGAGCAACGAGAGTCCCACGACCCCCGCGACGAGTTCCGCGAGAAGTACCGGGTCGAACACGGCGAGGCTCGCGGCTTCCTGGACGGCCGAAGTGGCCCAGGCGGCCAGGGCCTCGACGATCAGGAACCCTGCGAGGAGGCCGGCGGCCGCCCCTAGGAGGGCGAGGACCGCGCCGCTCCACACGATCTCGGCCGCGATCGACCGGCCGGGGATGCCGAGCGCGCGGCGCACTCCGATGGAGCGATGGTTCGCTTCCACGCGCCGCAGCAGGACGAGCGCGAGGAAAAGGAGGCCGACCGAGAGGCCTACCGAGGAGAGGGCCAGGTAGAAGCCGGTGAGCACCCCGCTCGCGGATTGGAGCTGCGCTGCCTCTTGCGTCAGGGAGCTGACCCCATAGTAGGGGAAGAGCGCCTGCACCTGGTCGCGAAGATGGTCGAGCGCCGATGGGTCGGTGGCGATGGAGCCCGTCACCGCCACCTGGATCGTGTCGGCCGCGTCGGGGGCGGCGGCCGACCCGCTCGCGTACCCCGTCATCGTCTGCAGGTCCGACAGGGGGAGCAAGACCGCGAACGCTCCGGTCGGTCCGAGGACGGTGGGCGGGACCCCGAACGTCCCCGTGACGTTGTAGGCCGTGCCGAGAGTGAGGTTGGCGACCGGGCTCAGCACGAGCTGCTGGCCCACCGAAACCGAATGCGCCGCCGCGTACGGGGTCGACACGATCACGTCGTAGGTCGCCGGGCCGGAGTACGTTCCGTGCGCGTAGTGCACCTGGTCCGTCGGGTCGCCGAGGGGCAGCGAGGAGGGGAAGAGGCCGGCCTCGGTCGGCCCGAGCGTCGGAGTGAACTGGTCCGGGATCACGCCTTCGGCGAGGACCGGGGAGACCGACCCGGTCGAGCTGAACGCATCGATCGTGACGCTGAGCACGGGCGACGCGGCCGTCACGCCGGAGATCGCAAGGATCTTTCCGGTGTAGTTGTGCGCGTGCGTGATCCCGTGGAGCCCGGCCGCGCTGACAACGATCTGGTAGCCCGCGTTCTGAAGGTCCGCGAGCTCGTGCGCGGAGACCCCCCCGCCCACGCTGATGAGGACCACCGGTAGCGCCACCGCGGTCGCCATCGCCGCGACCGCGAGCACGAGCTGAAGCCGGGAATGCCGCAAGGTCCCCCCTCGTCCCCAGCGCATCACGGGGCTCGGAGCTCCTCCGCGACGGGCAGCTGCATCGCCCGCGCGGCGGGCGCGACCGCGGCGACGAGGCCGACCGCGAGGACCAAGAGAAGACCGTCCAGCAGAACGCCCGCGTTGAACGAGACGAACGAGAACGAGGAGGGCAGCCCCGCGAGCAGGTTCCGGAGGTACAGGTTGAGACCGTAGGCGGTCAGGTACGCGAGCGGGAGCCCGACGGCGAGCCCGAACAAGGAGAGGAGGAGGGCCTCCTCCACGACCATCGACCCGACCGACGGTCGCGAGTGCCCGATGGCCCTCAAGAGCGCGAGCTCGCGCGACCGGTCGTCGACCGACATCTGGAGGACGGTCGTGGTGAAGAGGGCGGCCACGACGATCCCGATGACCCCGATGAGGTCCCCGAACGTCCGGTAGAGGTTCACGACGTGCTGGATCGCCCCGAGGATGCTCGATAGGGTGAACACCGTAAGCTGGGGGAAGGCCGCCTGGAGACGGCTCTGGTCCGTGCTCGCGATGGTGGGGTCGGTGAGATGGACGAGAACCAGCGACGCATAGTCGGTCGCCGGCGTGGCGCTCCCGAGCACGGATTGGAGCTCGGAGAGGTAGACGAAGGCGAGCAGCGCAGCGGGCACGAGCCAGAAGGGACCCGAGATCCCGACGACCCGGAACGCGGTCGCGTTCGCGTACCATCCCTCGAGCGCCGACGCCGAGGGGGGCTGGGCCGCCCCGAGCCACACGAGGTCCCCGACCCGGACGTGGAGCACCCCCGCGAGCGCCTGGTCGAGGACGATCTCGTGGGTCGCGGTCCCGTTGTAGGCGCCTCCCGCGTAATGCGGGTCACCGGAGGCCGTGAAGCCCGTCCCGTTGTAGAGGTCGGGGGTCTGGATGCCGGAGTTGTCGGACGGAATCCAACCGATCGTGCCGGAGTCGGTAGGCGCCCAATCGCCCGGGACGGAGCTCGTGTTCGCCGCGGTCCACAGGGACGCGTTCCCGAACACAAGGTCGCTGACGAGCCAGGGGCTCGCGGTGGCGATGTTCGGGTCCACCGCCGGCATCTGGGCCGCGAGCGAATGCGCGTCCTGGATAGGAGGGAACTGCCCGGAGAGGATCGTCGTGTTGGCGCTCGCGGCGATCAGGTCGACCCCGCTTTCGCTCGCGAGGGTGGTCGCGCTCGTCTCGACCCCGGCGGAGAGGGCCAGCAACAGGACGACCAGCCCGACGGCGAGCCCGATGCCGAGCGACGTCATCGCGGAGCGGCCCGGACGCCGCCGCAGGGCGTCGAGCGCGTAGCGCACGGTCGCCCCCGGCCCCCTACGGCGCGCCCGAACGACGGAGCTCGCCGAAAGTGACCTGGTGCGAGGCCTCCACGTTGTACTTGTGGATCGACTCCTCGCTCACGGTGCTCGCGTGGACCAGCGTAGCGTCCGGCACGGTGGGGAAGCGGCTCGGCAGGCTCGCGAGCAGGTCGCGGAGGACGTCCTCCACGAACTTCGGGTGGCGGTGAGCGTTGAGGACGACCTGCGCCTCGTCCCCGCGCTTCAAGATCGCGTACGTCGGGCTGGACTGCGCGGCCTCGATCGCCGCGACGAGGTCGTCCGCCTCGACCTCGGTCGCGTCCGGAGGCTCGAAGACGAGGCGGGTGCGGTTCCGCTGGTTGTGCGTGATCATCGGGAGGTCCTTGAGCTCCGGGCGAGCGAGGAGGGGGAACTCCTCCGTGAGCCGGCCGCGACAGGTTTCCATCGCACAAGGACACGCGGTCATGCCGACCGCTTCCGCGCCGACGGCCCGAGCCAACCGTACCGAGCCGTCCGACCCGCGGGTCGCCCGCGCGTCCGCGATCAGCGTGTAGTCCTCAAAGCTCCGCTTTTCCTCCGAGATCCCCTTGCGCAGGAAGTACTCGGCGGACGCCTCGACCGAGGCCTCGGTCGCGTACGGGTGGCGGACGAGAAGCTCCCGGGCGATGGCGGAGCAGGCCGACTCCAAGCTCTCGGCCGGACGGGTAACGGTCTCGTCCACGACCTCCGCGAGGATCTCGGCGTTCCGAGAGAGGTCGGAGCCCTTCCGCTCCGAAGGGAGGTCGACCGCCACGTGGAATTCGACGGCGAGGGTGTGCGTACCCTCTCGACGCTCCACCGTCAGCGGCTTCCGAATCCCCGAGATCCCCACCGAGCGGAGCCGCAGGCGACCCTGGGCCGGAGACATCGCGTGGATGTCGCGCATCGGCGACCCACCGGGGGTGCGCTTAAACGACTTGCCGGGGACTCACCTTAGGGTTACTCGGGCGTCGCACACCCTTATAGGCCCCCGGCCCGTGGAAGGGGCGATGAGCGACTCCGCCCCCACTCCCTTGCCCGGACCGGTGCCCCCGTTCGCTCCGGCCGCCGCCGGACCGTACTCGCAGCGGGAGCAATTGATCACGGAGAACCTGAAGCAGATCTACGACCCCGAGATCCCGATGAACATCGTCGACCTGGGTCTCATCTACGGGTTCGAGTGGACCGACGACGCGGTGAAGCTCAAGATGACCCTGACCGCGGTTGGCTGCCCCGTGGCGGGCATCCTTGCCGAAGAGGTCAAGATGGCCATCGAGAAGGTCCCGAACGTCAAGTCCGCTACGGTCGAGCTGATCTGGGACCCGCCGTGGACCCCGGACCGGATGAGCGAGTTCGCGAAGCGCCAGTTCGGCTACGTCTAAGGGCCCTCCCGCTGCCTTCGGCGAATCATGCCCTCTCCTCCCGGCCTCGTGGTTCGGCCCGCCCGTTGGGGCGACTTCGACGACCTGCGCGAGAGCTACTTCCACCTCTACGACGAGCGCGCCGCCGGCGAGCCGATCGGGATCACGCTGTTCGCCGAACGCCCGAGCCTCGCGGACGAGGTGGCGTGGTTCGAGGGCCACTTCCGGCGATCGCTCGCCGGGGACGAGTTCTTCCTCGTCGCCGAGCTCGACGGCCACGCGGTCGGTAGCTGCACGATCGGTGGTCTCGGTCCCGGTCCGGGGTCCGAAGTATCCCACGTAGGGGAGCTCGGGATCCTCGTCCATCATGACCACCGGGGAAAGGGGGTCGGGACGGCGCTCCTCGAACGGTCGCTCTACCAGGCTCGGTCGAAGTACGAGGTCCTCTTCCTCAGCGTGTTCTCGATCAACGAAGGGGCCCAACGGCTCTATCGTCGGTTCGGGTTCTCCGTGTGCGGCCATCTCCCTCGCCATGTGAAGCGGGGGGACCGGTACTTCGACGAGGAGCGAATGGTGCTCGACCTCTCAAGCTCCCCCGGAACCGCCGGGGCGAACCGTTAAACCCACGGACCTTTCGGCGGCGGCAATGCCCGGGACACGAGAATGGCGACGCGAGCTCGAGACCGAGCGCATGATGAAGGATGGGTTCATGGCCCGGGACGCCGAGTCGCCGTTCGTGGTCGGTCGGGTACCGTTCCATGATCTCCAGTACTTCCCCCCGGACCCGAAGTACCGGCTCCGGGCGACGCTGAAGCGGCGTCCGACCCCCGAGGAGGCGTACCTTCGGACCAATCGGGACAACCAGGAGGTGATGCGGTTGATCGGGGACCTCACCTTTTCGCTCGGCGGCGAGGCCCTACACCTCCGTCTCTTTCACGCGGGTGAGGGCGTGGGGACGTCCGTGTTCGTCCCGTTCCGTGACCTCACGAGCGGGCGGGAGAGCTACGGCCCCGGCCGCTACCTCACCCTGGAGCTCAACGAGGCCGACGAGTACGAGGTCGATTTCAACCGGGCGTTCAACCCCTATTGCGCCTATACGGACGACTTCGAGTGTGCCTTCCCTCCTTCAGAGAACGACCTTCCCGTCGCCGTGCGGGCGGGCGAGAAGGTCTGGGCCGCCGAACGGAACCCGAAGAGCCCGTCGGGAGCGGTCCTTGGACGCGCTCGAGGAAGGACCGCGCGACCGACAAAGTCATCGCGTGCGAGCGCCGCCGGCACTTCGCGGCCGGCTACGGGTGGCCGAACGCCCCGAAGACACCGTTGAGGACGAACTGGACCCCGACGGCAGCGAGCAGGAGCCCCAGCACCCGGGTCATCGCCATGATCCCGGTCTTCCCGAAGTAGCGGAAGATCTTCTGGCCGTACTTCAGGATGAAGAACGTCAGAGCCGTGGTGACTGCGATCGCGAGGAACACCACGACCACCATCGCGGGGTCGCCGCCGGCGCTTCCCTCGTAGATCATCACCGTTGAGATCGCCCCGGGGCCTGCCAGGAGCGGTATCCCGAGCGGGACCACCGCGATCTCGTCCCGTCGGGCGATCGCCTCCTCCCGGTCCTCGTTCGTGAGCTTCGTCCGAGTGACCTCACCGTGCAACATGTCGTAGGCGACGATGAACAGCAGGATCCCCCCGGCGATCTCGAACGCGGCCAGGGTGAGCCCGAACGCGGCAAAGAGGAACCGGCCCACGAGGGCGAACACCCCGAGGACCGAACCAAGAACGACGACCGCCCGTCGCCGGACGATCCGCCGGTCCGCCTCGCTGAACCCGTCCGTCAGCGAGACGAAGAACGGGACCGCGCCGATCGGGTCGACGAGGGCGAAGACGGTCACGAAGACCGCGACGTAGACCAGGAGCTCCGCCACTCTTCCCGACCTCGCCGGCGGGAAGCGCCGGGGACCTTCAATCCTTTGCCGGGCGCGCGGGAGTGGGGTACCTCGGCCTCACCGCCGCCGAGGGACGCGCGAGCGAGGAGCAGGGGGTCTCGAGGGAGAACGCCGAGAAGAACGATGACGGCGGGCGGCCTTGGGCTTCGAAGGGCCTCGGCCCCGCGCGGGCCGGCCGACTGTCGCCACGGGACCTACATCGCGGGCCTTCAGTCGAAGTACGATCGGGTCGTTCTGGGGGTTCGCGACGAGCATGACGTACTCCCCGGGCGCTTGTGGGTCGAAGTATATCCGAGCCTTCCCGGCGAGGCGGACGCGCTGAACGTACGGCCCGGACTTGTGACCGATCAACAGGACGAACGAACGCCCCGGCTTTGGGTTGTCGAGCTCGACATCGATCTCGCAGGCGGGCGCGACGAGACGCATCTCGACCCGTACGGTCGATAGCGGGTCGAGGACGAGGAATCGCGGAAGGTCGGCGAGAGCGACGGCCACGCCGTCCCGAGGACGCTCCCACGGAAAGCGTTGCCCGAACCCGGGGAACGGCCAAGCGCGAGGTTAAATCGACCGGAAAATTCCGTCGACCGATGGCAGCGAAGCGGACGGCGCATGCGGTCTGGGAGAACGACCTGGTTCACGGTCACGGAACCGTCAAGGGCACGAGCGGCGCGTTCGGCGAGATGGCCGTCTCCTGGGCGGCTCGAACCGAGACCCCCGGGGGGAAGACAAGCCCGGAGGAGCTGCTCGCGGCCGCGCATGCCGCCTGCTTCTCGATGGCGCTCTCCGGCGGCCTCGGCCGGATCGAGAAACCCCCCGAGCGCCTCAGTGTCTCCGCGACCGCGACGTTCGACAAGGTCGGCGACACCTGGAAGGTGACCACGATGGAGCTCGACGTGACGGGAAAGGTCCCCGGGATCAGCGCGGCCGAGTTCCAGCAAGCGGCTCAGGCGGCCGGCCAGGGATGCCCGATGTCGAACGCCCTCAAGGGGAACGTCGCGATCTCGGTCCACGCCAAGCTCGCCTAGCGAGGGTCACGGGGGCGCAGGACCGTCAACCGGTCCCGAAATCCGAAAGCTGCCGTTGGACCGGCTTCGTCGACTCGCTGCGAGACCCCGCGCCGGGCGCGTCCGGTTCGGCTCGGGGCTCCTCATCGTCCGGCCCGGCTACGGGCGTCCCGCCGGTTGCGCCGCCGACGAGGTCGGCGACTGCCCGGGAGTCGGGTTCCGTCCCCAAGAGGAAGGCCACCTCCTCCGGAGTGAGCTCGAGCTCGCGGGAGATATCGGCCGCCCTTCGCTTGAGTTCCCCGCGCCCGCCTCGTCCCGAGGTCGCGGCGAAGATCCGTTCGAGGAACGGGAGAACGACCTCCCGGCTCTTCGCCGTCGACAGGTGGAAACGATGCCCCGCCTTCTTCGCTAGCGACTCCCGAGTGGCGCGCAGGCCGCGGGAGCGCCCCATCTCCCCCAAAAATTGCGGGAACGAGACCCCCGCACCAGGTCCCCCGCCCGGCCCATCGTGCAAGTTGAGGGAGACCCCGCCGGTCATGAGCTCCGAGGCATAGCTCCATAGCCCGTAGACCCGGGCTCGCCGGGCCCGGGAGAGGAACTGGTCGGCCACGGCGAGGACCCGAAACGCCGCATCCCGGTGCGCGGCGTCAGGCGCGAACCGGGGGAGGTTCTCTTCGATCCACGGCAGGAGGTCGTCGGGAGGGGCGTCGAGCCGGTCCTGGACCTCCACCGACCGGTAGTATCGCGGGCTCGTCAACGCCTCTTCGGTGAGCGCGACGAAGTCCGCGGCGAGGTCACGGAAGCCGAGGACGGAGAGCTGCCACGGCCCGGGGGCCAGGGGGGCGATCGCGTCGAGGTCGTTGAGCGCCGCGCGTACATCCCCATGGGCCCGCTTCACGATCGATTCGAGGGCTCCGGGGTGGAGCTGGATCCGCTCGGTCCGAGCGACCCGTTGGACGAACGTCGCCAGCTCGGGGTCGCGCACCGGGTAGAAACGGACCCTCACGACCCCCGTTCGGAACACAGGAGAGTACCGGGTCAACGTCCGGTCGTCGTTCACGGTGAGCACGATCGGTTGACGCGTCGCCCGCACGAGACGCGTGATCGCGCCGAGACCCCCGTGGTCGGAGAGGTCCCTCGACCGACCGACGGACCTCCACTCCGCGATGTCCTGGCGCGCGGTGGGAAGGCGCGCCCACCCCGCATTCCCAGGGGAGCGGGGGACCGCGGTCCACTCCTCGAACGCGCGGGGCTTGCCTTTGGGCAGGAGCCCCCAGGCCGAGTTGAGCGCGCCGATCGTCCCGTAGCGGGACCGAAGGAACTCGGCGAGGGCCGGAGGCGACGGCCGAGCACGAGCGGTCTCCGTGAGGCGCCCCGTGAGGCAATCCGCCTCGTCCAGCAGGATGAGGGCGTGACGGGCTCTCTTTCCCGTGAGCGTCTCGTCGAGCGTGTGGCTCACCGAAGCTCGGCCGGCGACCTGTTCGATAGCCACCTCGTTGCGGGCATCCGAGGCGTTCATCTCCACCAAGGTCCACCCGAGCTCGGCGGCGAGCGCGAGGGCGGCCGTCGTCTTGCCCACGCCGGGCGGACCGGAGAGCACCGCGGCGCGCCTCCCCGGCGTCCGGCCCTCCTGCCACTGGGTCGCCCACGCGCGGAGCTCGTAGCGAGCCCGCGGGTTCCCCACGATGTCGTCGAGACGCGACGGCCGAAGCCGCTCCGCGAGCGGTAGCCGGGAACTGGCCCGTGGAGTCATCGGGCGGGTACCCCCTGCCGGAGATAAGGAATGCCGTGGGAAGTGACCTCGGAACGGTTGAGTAGGCCTGTTCGCTGGGTACGGGCGGAGCCAACATGCCGAGCGTTCCCGGGCCGACCATCAGTCGTCGTCCGGTCCCCGGCACGGAGCGGTTCTTCTCCGCCGTCGCGGTCTCGGTGGACCCACCGGCCGTGGCCCCACCCTCCGCGGACGCGCGAACGGTCACGTTGCTGCGTCGGGCCAGGGAGCGCGGGGTCACGACGTTCGACGTCGCGACCGCCCGGTTCCCGGAGCGGGCGGAGCGGCTGATCGCTGCGGCGTTTCCCGCGTCGGACCCCGACCTCGAGGTGATCGTCGGGCGGTCGGGCGATTCTCTTGCGCGCGAGCGCTCCGCCCGAGGTCCTTCGAGGCCGATCGAAGACCTCGAGGCCGCCCTCGAAGAGTCCCTCGAGCAGAGCGGGCGTCGCCTTGCCCCCGCCCCCGTCTCGGTTGTGGAGTGGACCCCGGAGACCGGGGGGAGTCCGGCAGATGCCCACGAACCGACTCCGCTCCCCCCGATACCCTCGGGTCGGGCGGACCTCCTGTGGGCCGTCCGCCTTCTCTCCCCACCCACCGCCCCTCCGAACACCGGCCGCTCGCCCGCCCTGTTCGCGGGGGAGCTCTCGCTGCTCGACCGAGAGCTCGTCTCCGGGTTTGATCCGGCGAACAAGAAGCTCGAGGCGAGCGTCATCGCCCGCAACCCGTTCTCGAACGGTCGGCTCGACGGCAGCCGTTTCGCGGCCGCGGCGATGCTTGCCGGCCCCGGTGCGGGGCCCATCGACCTGAGGCGCCTGCGGGCCGATTTCGAGCCGGTCCTGGCCCTGGGATTCCTGACGAAGACCCGCCGTCGCACGCTGGCCCAAGCCGCACTTCGCTTCGTGCTAGGTTGGCCCTGGGTCGTCACGTCGGTGATCCCGCTCCCGACCCCCGAACGGTTCGAGGAGATCCTCGGTTTCGAATCCAGCCCCCCCTTCAGCGACGACGAGCGAGCCCAGCTCGACCTCGTGAAATAAGCCCCTGTGTTCGGGGTGGCATGCTTGCGGTCGGAGCCGTAGCTCCGGACTTTGCCATCCCGCTCCCGGACGGGACGACGCGCACGCTGGCCTCGTACCGAGGCCGACCCGTCGTCCTCTATTTCTTCCCCAAGGCGAACACGACCGGCTGCACGGTTGAGACGAAGGGTTTTGCCCAACGGTACGGGGAGTTCGAGCACGCCGGGGTCGAGGTCATCGGCGTGAGCGTCGACTCGGTGGAGACGCAGACCGCGTTCGCGGAGAAGTGCGGCTCTCGGTTTCCGATGGTCGGAGACCGGTCCAAAGAAATCGCCCGGAAATACGATGTCCTCGGGTTCCTGGGGTGGGCGAAGAGGGTCACCTTCCTGGTGAACGCAGAAGGTCGAGTCGAGGAGGTCGTAGAGGGCATGGGCCCGGCCCCTCACCTGCGAGCCGCCGAAAGATGGGCCGCCACCCGAGTCCGGCCACCGTAGTCCTGCAGAGACCCCGCGGGAGACAGGCGGTACCTGACGGTTCGGGCGCATGCGTGGACGACGGGCGCGGCCGGCTCAGCTTATCGCGCCGGCATCGACTACCACGGTGACCGCGTACGTTGCGCCGGGCGTGGAGGGAGCGGAGACGTCGATCGCCAAGGCACCGTGGTCGTTGCCCGCGGGCAGGGTGTAGGGCAGCGCTGGCTGGATGACCCCGATCGTGAACAAGGGGGTCGGGGTCGCCACCTTGGAGACCGTGTGGGCGACGTTGTCGAAGTTGATGAAGTTCCAGACGACGGACCACGTTCCCCCGGAGGCCACCTGGATCGGATACCCTTCGGCCGTCGAGTAGTTGATGAAGCTCGGCCCGAACCACGGGAGCTGGTTCGAGCCGTTGCCCTCCAGGATCTCGAGGTGGACATAAGAGATCGTCACCGGCGTGGGGCTGTTCGAGGGCAGGACCAGGAAGCCCTCGGCGACCAGGGCCACCAGAACGACCACGACGACGGCGACCACGACGATCGCGAGGAAGATCACCCGGCGGAGGGTCCGTCGGCCACGGGGAGACATCGTTCGCTTACTCCTAGACCCGAACCCGCGACGATACGCTCCGTTAGGGCCCTTCCCTCACGAGGTCGGAGGCGCGAGCGAAAAGACAGGGATCTTCGCGAGGACCGTGGCCGGGTCGCCGGTGTACGTCAGGTAGATGGTGCACGCGTTCACGCTCGTGAAGCACCAGGGAGGGGCCCCGTGGTAGTCGTCGTAATCCAGCGTCGGAACCCCCAACGGGCGTCCGTTGCCTTGGATGGCTGTCACGCAGCCGTTCCAGTTGGCGGGCGGGTTCTGCCCATCGAAGATGACCCCGGCCGAGTTCGCCACGCACTCGAAATCCAGGGGATAGCCGCCGTTGTGGATGTACAGGATGAACGTGTCGCCGTTCTCGAGGGCGTTCACGCCCTGGTTGAGCGGGACGAACAGGCCGAGCCGATTGTAGTAGATCCCGTTGGCCGAGGTGGTGCTGCCGGCATCGAACGTCCCGCAGTACCCAAGATAGGGGGCATTGGCGGCGGGTTGGGACGACACGCCGGGGAACCAGGTCATAGAGGCCAAGGACCCGTTGACGAGGATCGTCGTTCCGCCCGCGCTGGTCGCGTTGTTGCAGACGAAAGTGAAGTCGATCTGGCTCAACTGGATGGTATTCGGGGAATGCGCGGTGATGATGAACTCGCTCGAGTTCAACTCGGAGAAGTTTCCCGAGACCGTGTTCTCGCACGCGGCATTCCAACGGTTCGACCAGGTGCTCAGCGCAGAGCCCGACAACGGGTACACGCCGAGGGCGTATCCCCAAGGCTGGCAGTCCGTCGGGTCGCCCCACACGGGGTTGCTTCCGCCGGAGTGGATGACAAAGGTGACCGTAGGGGGGGCGGGGGGCGTGCTGATCCGGAACGTCCACAGGATGACCCCGGCGACCAGCGTGAGCGCGACGAGCAGGATGGCGCCGATGATCTCGCTCACACCGCGCCGCGGAGCTCGACGCCAGCGCCGGTGCAGGGTCATCGGCGTATCTATGCGTATCGGGGATTATCAAGCTATCCGTAGCGGGGAGGCGTTTCCCTTGCGGCTCCCCTCCCTAGAAGCGACGGTCGGCTGGGTCACGTACCCCGACGCGCCACCTCCAGCCCTATCCCGCACCCGAATCGCTTGAAATACGAGCCCGTCTATTCGGACGATTGTCTTCTATGAGCGCACCCCCAACGGCCGTTCCACCGCCACCCCCGCCCGCCACGTACCCGATGGGTGTGGGAGCCCCGATCCCGCCGCCCCCACCCCCGAAGCGGACCACGAAACGCATGATCCAAGTCGTTGTCGCCGTGGTGGTCGTGGCCATCGTCCTCCTGGCCCTGGTCTTGGCTGGGATTATCCCTCTCGGCACAAACGGGAATGGGACCACGGTCGTCGCCCAATCCTCCTCCGACGCGCTCACGGCCGCCAACGCCTTCGCGAACGGCATTAGCGGCGGGCCGTGGTACCCCAGCCAGATCGCGGGCATCGACCTAACGACCTCGTACTCCAACCATACCACCCCCACCCCGCCCGCCGGGTGTACCGTCCAGAACTTCTCCGGAATCTCGGTGCCCGCGTACGACGGAAACTACTCGAACGGGAAGCTCGGGACCTGGGCGGTCGTCTACACGAACGCGCGAGCGACCGCGGAGCTCTACCTCCTTGTGCAGAACGGCCAGGCGAAGGAAGTGGAGCTCATCGGCGGGGCCACGTGTTCCCTCGGTACAGCGAAGCTGCCCAACGCCTTCATCAGCAGCACGGACGCGGCCGCCGCGGCCCTGACCAGCTCGAACGTCTCGGCCTTCGTTCGGAGCCACACCTCGGCGAGTGCCGAGTTCGTGCTCTTCTCGCCGGGAGAGCTGGGTTCGGGATTATTCTTCGCGTGGATCATCGGTTACAGCACGTGTGACATCGAGAACCCTTCGGGCGGCCCGACGCAAGGGAGCCTCGCGTACGGTGTGGTCAACGCGACGACGGGGGCGCTGATGGCCAGCGCCTACGAAGCCGCCCAGAACTGCACGCTTCCGCTATCGATCGGCACCGGTCACGGCTCCACGCCGATCGGATCGGCGTTCGCTGTCGGCAACCCCATATTCTCGACCTGCGCCGCGGGCGCCACGTTCGCGGCCAACGGCTGTTTGGCGGGTGACTTCACCTACGCGCTGACCATCGAAGCATCCGCGGTCACGTTCGGGGACGTGCTCTTCGAAGTAAGTACGGCCGTCGGCACCATCTACACCCTGGCCGGCCCCGGGGGGTTCTCGGTCGAGGGCATCACCGGAACGGTGGAGGCTTCGTACGCGGTGGGTGCCTCCAGCCTGCTGGTCATGACGACCGGATTCACGTATTTCGGTAGCGGTGTGTCGCCGTCGACCCCGCTCACGAGCGTGGACACCATCCTCATCGACATGGGCACCGTCAACACAGCGGGGATGGGACTTACCTTCACCGTGCTGGGCACGGGGTCATTCTCGGGCACCACGGCGCCTCTCTCCCTGCCGTAGGCCAATCCTTTCGCCGCGACCGGAGGCAAGACCGGGGTACCCGCAAGCCGCCAGAGAGGATCGAACTCCCGACCTGCTGATTACAAATCAGCCGCTCTACCGACTGAGCTATGGCGGCATACGTCAGAGACCGGCCCCGGTTTTGGCGCATTTAGGGCTTCGCCTCCCTACCGACCCGGGGGAGATGGGGCCGCATCGGTTGGCCAAACGCGATCACTATCAGATAGAGCTTCGTTAGCTGTCGCATCGTGCCTCTCGGTCATCTCCGTGGTCCCCGGGGACCGCGTAGGCCCCCGTAATGTCGACTGAGCTCCGTTGGAGGGCCCGCTCCGGGGTGGGACGAGTTCGCTGGAGGGGAACCGCGTCAAGCCGTCCTCGTACCGCGCTTCGGCTCCACCGCCCGCGAGTCGTCGGGCAGCCCGCTCGTGATCTCCAGGATGCTGAACTGGCGCGTCGGGGTCGCGATGAATCCCTCTGAGTCCGCGTCCTCGCCTTCGACCTCGTCCGGGCCGCCGAACGCGACCCGCGAGCCGACACGAGGTCAGGTTCGGCCGAACGTCACGGGCAGGGAGAGTAGGAGAATGCCCAGCCGCCCCCGGGTCCGCCAGGAGCCGAGAGGTTGTCTACTTGCCACGTCCCAAAGTTCGCGGGGAACCAGTAATGGAACGCACTCACTACAATCGGGACGTTGAATGGAGCTGTATGGTTCGCTCCACCTGACGTGAAGTGAGCCCAAAGGGTGAGATACGTCGAGCTGACCGGGATCGACTGAGAGGATCCTCCGCAGGTAGAGATATTCTGGGAGTTAGCAGCCTGGAATCCATTCGAGAAGTAGACGATGTTCGCGTATCCCGGATACAAGACATTCGGTTCCTGTCGGTCGGAAAGATTGCCCTGCCCGAGAAGAGCGATCCCAGCCGAAAACTCCCCGGTCGGATTCAAAACGACTTCGAAAGGCAACGTACATCGGACGTTCGAACCGGGACCCCACATAGTCTCGTTCTCATCCGCGAAAACGGTGACATTCGCCTGAAAACCATTCCAACTGACCCCACCATCCGAGTCTTGGGCACGTAGGATTATTCCGGTATTCGAACCGCGCAAGATGAGCCCCGGGGGCGTGGTCACATTCGCCCACACACGCCCGCCATAGGGGGCGTTAAGTAATTGGGCCGGAATCTGTGCAGTCTGGTTTGTCACTTGACCGGCCGGCTGGCAGGCCCAATGCAACGCTGGAGCCCAACCCCCGATCAGCGTCGGCAGAACCAAACCGATTCCGAGCGCTGAGATCGCCAAGATGGATGCGATGGCCCACCGCTTGCCAAGCCTGCGCGCCATCAATCCGTTGCCTCACTCGATGGTGGATTTCGGGTAGCTCGTTTATAGGTATCCGGCAGCCGTTGATCTGGCCTTTCCTTACCACCTTTTCGGGACATCCTGCCCATGCTCGGATCGGCATCCGCATGTTCGCATTGACCGGACAACAACAGAGTCATCGACCAGGTCGTCCTGCCGCCACCGCTCCAACCACACACTTCATCAGTCTACGAATCAGGAGCAAGTGCCCTGGGGATTGATCACGCACTCACCGACGTACCAGAGGTGTACATTCACCGCCTGACTACTTCCTGCGCCGCTACCGTCTAGAAGGTAGTCGAATTGGTAGTCATCTCCTTTGGGAGGGTTGCTTAGGAGAGCGCAACTGATCTGACGCTGCGAACTGACGCCTGCGGTGGTCACATCTACGAGTCGTGTAGAAAGATCCATGCCAACACCGCCCCAACTCAAGGATAATCCGACCGACAGGTCGAGACCAGCCGATGAAGTGTACGTTCCCCCGGTGAAGAAGGTCGGACCAGCTCCCGCGGCTCCGAGCGTCAAGAGGACAGCATTGGCGGGCGGAGAGCCGTTCGGATCGACGAATGATTCGTATGCATCCGCACCTGTATCGAAGGCGTTGCCGTACGCCTGAGAGCTAACAATCTTCCAGGGGGTTGTAGTCTCGTTCACAATTCCGGTTGTATCATAGTGCGTTGTGACCGTTGATTCGCCGTTGGATACGGGAGGCGCCCTCCAAAGGGTCGAATTGGTGTAGGTAGCCGTGTACCCGCTTCCCCCAAGAGAGCTCTCCACCCCTTGGGAAACCCCATTTGTGATATTCACACCGCACGACAACAAAGATGTGTGCACAAAGGCGACCGACAAGGGCGACACACTTACCCCGTTGCTGGGCAACCCAAACTGTTGATAGTCGTTCGTGGCAGAATTCACGAAGCTCACGAACTCGGTGGCACTCCAGTACCCCGGGGCGCTCACATTGAGCGTCAACATCGAGTTCGAAACATTACCTGCAGAGCCTGGCCAGGTGTTATCCTTGCACCATCCGTTTGGCCACAAATCATAGTATGTGTAACCCAACTCAGTATCCTTCAGGGGGAAGGTAAGCGCGTAGTAACCGGCGCTGCTCGTGGTTGTTGCCGCCGGGAACGGAACCCTCACCATGTAACTGCCTGGATTGATGCAGGTCGCCCAGACGGGACCAAACGTCGCTCCCGATATGGGACTCCCGACTTGATCCAGCTTACTCGAATTTGGGACCATCTGAGAAACCCATCCCACGAACTCACTATTCGGCGCATTACTGGTTGTGAATGGCCCGCTCTTGGTGGCTGATCCACCACAGCTGCTGATGGCAGCAGTATAGCTGTACGTCGTTCCTGCCGTCAAATCGTTGAGGTTGATGCTCGCCAAAGTGGTCGAGGCGGTGATTGAGGGAATGGAGAGCGAGGCGCTTCCCAAAGACCAGCTGAAACCTGGTGTCCAACCGAATCCTGGAGATGGAATCGTGTAGGTCCAGTTGACCCATGCCTGACGATACCCGGACTGGATCTGGAATGTTGGGGTGCCCATCGTCGGCGCTCCCCCACATGTAGGAGGCGCCGGCGGTTTCGAGGTCGTGTCGAGCTGGACCGAAGCCGTGTAGTGGTTACTCGGGTTAGGAGCGTAGAGCGTCAGAGCTGTGGTCAGGCAGTAGAACTCGCAGGAGACAGTGGCTTGCCCGCTCAAGTTCCACCCGTAGAACGTAGAGCCTGAATCAACAGTGCCTACCATGGTGAAGGGACACGAGGTTGAGTCGCAGAGGAAGACCGGCGCGGTCGTGGTGTGACTGCAATACTGCGTCCCACCCAATGAGATCGTCCCATGCGCGCACTGGAAGGTGACCCAGGTGCCAGGGGAGATGAGCAGCGGGTCGCCTCCGTTGCTCGATGCCGCTGAGAGAGCACCGGGGTCGCTTGGAATCGAACTCGCTGATGCCGGCCCGACACCGCTCGCCTTAGCAGGAGAGGCGACCAGAGTCATCGAAGCGAGGATTATGATGAGACAGAGTCCGATCACGCCCGGCGCGAGCCGGTGCGTGCGACGGCGAACCTCAACGTGCTTTCGACCTCGTGGCCTCCCGACGGCTCTCCCATCCATGCTATTGCCAGCGGCCATGTTTTCCCCTCCCGAAGTCCGAGAACGACGGAGGAGAGGCTCGGGAGGAACGACGAACCAAAACGGTTCACGGCACTATCAGGTGGGTCTGAGGCCGCACCCGGCACGGTCCAGACCACGCGCTTCGCGCGCGCAGTCATGTTCTTCGACCTAGGGTTGAACCTGCATGCCCGTGCACCCGTATAATGACAAACTCTAGCACGGCTTACGCGCCGGGCAGGCCGGCCGCCGTACGATTGCCAAGCGGGTCACCCTCCGATGGGCTTTCCCACGACTGGACTCCGTGTCGGAGCTGCGCCTCCGTGATCCCGACCCGCGCGTAGAACCGCGCCGCCGTGCGCCCGTCGCGCGGGAGCGTCTCGGCCCGGTTCGGGGGGATAGTCGCGACCGCCGCACGCGCAGCCTTGTCGCGGGCGCGGTCAGGGGCACGGTGAGTAGGAGAACGCCCACCCGCCCCCCGGACCTCCGGGGGCCGAGAGATTGTCAATTGCCCAGATCCCGGTGTTGGCCGGGAAGACGTACCGGTACGACGTCGGCTCCTTCAGCGTGACGTTCACAATGTGTGAGGAGCCGAAATACTGGAACTCAATCCCGACCTGGATGTGATTCGACTTCACGGTCTGGACAGATGAGTTGGTTCCGCAAGTGGACAGCTCGCTCGTCACTGAGTAGAACTGATTGTAGAAATACGTTGGACCGCCCGAGCTGCTGATCTGCACGGAGGTGGGCTCTCGCGAGTCGTTCAGGTAGTAGGGGGTGCTCGAGTTAAACAATGGGAGACCAGCGGACGTCCAATCATCCTTTTCGCTGAGATAGAAAACCTGGTCGCACGCAGGATTCGTGCCACCACTTGATTGCCCAACCCTCACCGTCCAATCAATCCGCTCGAAATACCCCCATAACCCGCCGCTGTTGTTTGCATACATCGTCAGGTTGCGGGACCCGTTGTCCACGGGCAGGGTACCGTAGGCTGAGCCATCGTACGGACTGTTCAACAAGAGCTGCGGGGTGAGGCTATCGTTGTGGAAGGCGACTACCTTCCCGGGAGCACACCCGTTCGCCGGCTGCGAGAGCGTCAAGGTAGTCACGCCGGCGGCGATGAGAAGTCCGGTGACCAGCGCTGCTACCGACGCTAAGCAGCGACGCTTCACGGTCACGCAGTCCGACGTTGGTCAGCAGTTAACAGGTTTGCTCCCCTACCGGGCAGTAGCCAGCCAGCCAAATGTGGATGACATCAGCTTGAGACAACGACCCCCCGTCAAACGTGTAGTAGAAGACCGCCGTCTGAGTCGTTGATGGATCGTAGAACTCGCAGCTGAGTCCGGGCTGGGTCGTGTATACCACGGTGGTTGTGTAAGTGAGTTGGACCCCAACGTCTACGCTCAACACACCGTAATTGACTCCTACGTCCACGTTCAGATCGGTCCCGCTCGTTGAAGAGAAAGTGACGGTCTGAGAAACGGTCAGGGGGGAAGGATTTGACTTTTGGTAGGTTGTCGGAACCTCATAGAACTGGTACGGTGATGCGGGGTTGCCATAGTTGAAGGTCGTGTCACCAATCCAGTCAGTCGTCGTGTACGGCGTTGCAGCTGCTCCCTCGAAGGCCTGTGGCCAACCAGACGAAGGCGTGAGGCCGGAGTCATTCATCACTCCTCCAACCTGCCAGCCGAGGGTGACTCCGGAGTCAATCCCCCAACCCGGGAGGGCCCCACCGTAAGTCAACGTGGCGGTGGTCGTCTGTGAGTTGCCATTGCCTCCCACGTAAGCGTTCACTGTCTGCGTCGACGAGGTCGTAAACGACGTCGCGCATTGAGCGTCTGGCGTGTGAATGAGCGCGAGAGCAGCGGCGGCAAAACCCTCGGGGTTCGGGAAAAGAACAAGAGAGCGATAGTCGCTTTGCGAGCTGAAGGTAACAGGGATGTACACCATGGCCGCCCAATCTGCCGTGAACCCACCGGCAGTCATGTTATAGTTCTGATTTGTGTAATAGTTCGGAGTACCGTGTTGGCCAAAAGTCGTGGCGCAGACTCCACTACTTGGCAGAGTCCAGTACTGCGTTTGTCCGTTACCCGCGGAACCGCTACTGTAGAGAGGGAATGAGACCGTATAGGCTCCTGCACTATTTGCGGTGACCGTAAACGTCACTGGGGTGGTCGAAGCGTCAGCCCAGCCGAGATTCGCAACATAGGTCCAATCCTGGCATGTCGCTACGATGTTGATCGTCGCTCCCGAAGCCGGGGCCCCCTCCTGAAGGATTTCATAAGGGTTGGGAGCACTCGGGACTTGGTAGACCCATCCAACGAATTCGTTGGTGGGTGCGTTGGCGGTCGTGAAAGTCCCGCTCTTGGTGGCCGACCCACAACAGTTGCTGATAGCGGCGGTGTAGCTGTAGGTCGTTCCTGCTGTCAGGTCGTTAAGGTTGATGCTGGCCGATGTAGTTGACGAGTTGTACAGCGGGATTGAAAGTCGTGTGCTCCCTTGATACCAGCTGAACCCAGCCCACCAGCCAATTGATGCAGTAGGAATCGTGTAAGTCCAGTTAACCCACGCTTGACGATACCCGGACTGGATTTGGGCTGTAGGGGTACTCATCGTAGGCGGCCCGCCGCAAGTGGGGGGAACCGGCGGTTTTGAGGTGGTGTCAAGCTGGACCGACGCGGTGTAGTGGTTGCTCGGGTTAGGAGCGTAGAGCGTTAGGGTTGTGGTCAGGCAATAGAACTCGCAAGAGACAGCGGCCTGACCGCTCAAGTTCCACCCGTAGAACGTAGAGCCCGAATCAACCGTTCCCACCATGGTGAAGGGGCAGGAAGTTGAGTCGCACAGAAAGACCGGCGCGGTCGTGGTGTGACTGCAGTACTGAGTTCCATCCAATGAGATCGTCCCGTGGGTGCAAGTGAGGGTGACCCATGTGCCGGGGGAGATGAGCAGCGGGTCGCCTGCGTTGCTCGATGCCGCGGAGAGAGCCCCGGAGCCGCTTGGAATCGAACTCGCTGATGCAGGCCCGACACCGCTTGCCTTGACGGGGGAGGCGACCAAGGTCAGCGGGGCGAGAATCATGACGAGACACAGTCCGAGAACTCCCGGCGCAAGCCTACGAGTGCGACGACGAGTCTGGACATGTTTTCGACCCCCTAACCTTCCCCCCACTTTCCCACTCACGCTCTTGCCAGCGGTCATTCTTCCCCCTCCCAACTTCTGCAAACGACAAAGGAAAGGCTCTGGAGAACCGGCGGGAACAATCGTCCCTCCGCATTGCCGAGTGGGTCTGAGGCCGCACCCGGCACGGTCCAGACCACGCGCTTCGCGCGCGCAGTCATGTCTCAGGTCCCTGGGTTGCTGGGTGATAGCAATTCGCGTACTTGAACGTCGCTAAACGCCATCGCACGTCGTCGTGCGCCCGTCGCGCGCGAGCGTCTCGGCAGGGGGATCCTGCGCGGGCGAAACTGGTCTCGTCAGCCCGGGTCGTTCCGAGACCCCAGGCACAAACTCCCAGGCGGGATAACTCGGGAGCGACGACGATACGATGAACGTGCCGGTCTCAGAGAAGCGATACGAAGTACTTCAGGGTGAAATTCACGAGTTGGGGGCTTTGGGTCCCATTGTTTTCCGTACTAAACAGGTAGTCGCCGCCCACCGAACTGAACGAACACCCGCCGCTGGAACCCGTGCTGGTACATTGAGAGACCCAACCCCGTAACGGCCACCCTGGTCCAAAGAGATTGAACGTCACGATGCCGCCACTACTGTCGACCCAGCGGAGGGCAACGTTCGGCCCTGTGGGGAGGGACTTCGTTACGTTCGGAACCGCGGGACAGTAAACGCCCGACGAACAGTAATGGTCCCAGGTCCAGACTTGGCCCGATATGGACACGGGAAGATATGGAAAGAAAGCAACCAATAAAATCGCGACCACCGCGATTGAAACCACGATCACGACCCGACGCCGAAATCGGGTTCTCGCGATCGACCGACCCCTCCTAGACGCCTCGACCTCCTCCAAGGTCAACCGACGATTCGGCTTGCGCACCCTGCCCCCAGGATTCATTATTCTGTTGCCACTTTTCAATTGATGGAATCGGGCGCGTGAGAAGAAAGCGCTAGCGAGAACATAAGGAATCGGCATGGAAGCACCACGTGTAAGCCGCGTAGCACGCGGCGTCGATTGAACCCAACATCTACCGACGAAACACCGGTGCGAGTTCGACAACCAGACCGCAGGAACGCGCGAGACATGACTGACCGGCTTGCTGGAACGCTAAGAAACATGTGGCGTGACCTCTCGCAAGGAGTCGTAAGAGGATTGAAAGGGTTGGACTTGAGCTGACCTCTGTTCCTAGAAGGACCAATCTTGGACGAGAGGCTCTGATCAACTCACGTGGGCCGTGACGTCGCCAGCGTACTTGACCCCAGGATTTGGTACAGACATGCAGAGGGTGTCGGGGTTCAAGAGCGAGGACTGTTGAGTCGAACAGCCATTAACACAACCACCTGAAGCGCAGCCGTAGAACGCGTCACCACTCGAGAGCCAGTATTGGAAACCGTGGCCAGATAGTGGGCTATCCGAAACACTGATCCCACAATACCCCGAGCCGCAACTGTCGACAACAGCACTGGCCTGGTTATTGCAGACGGTCACGCCCCCTGCAGTGATCACCGAGTTGGTGCAGTGATAGTAGATGTAATCACCGGTCGTGACAGCGGGCTGCATGCCCGCGGATGTCCCCGCCATCGCGACGATGAGCACCGCGCTCGCTACCCAGATACTAACGACCAGCATTGCACCTACCGATTTCAATCCAGCGGGAACTCGGCTGCGGCGAATCTCGACGTGTTTTCGACCACTTGCGCCTACGTTTGTTCGCATTCTCCCTCCAACGGTCATTCTTCCCCCTCCCGACGCCCAGAATCGACAGAGGAGAGGCTCGGGATGAGAGGCAGTTGCACTCTCGTCACCGCATTGCCGTGGCGGTCTGAGGCCGCACCCGGCACGGTCCAGACCACGCGCTTAGCGCGCGCAGTCATGTTCTTCGACCTTGGGTTGAACCCACACGCAATCAGACCTGTATAATGACAGACCCTAGCACGGCCCACGCGCCGGCTTGCGGTCTCGTCAGGAAGACTGCCAGACGATCAGGCGAGTCCCGAGTTACGTGCTCCGCGCGCTGGTTAAGGAGAGAAGACCGTTTTCGCTCGCGCCCGCGTCTCGGCCAGCGAGGCCACCGGGCCCCCGGGGGCCACCCAGATTGGATCATCCGCCAAGGAACCTGCCGGCGACGGTACCCCATGCAGGAACTGGATCTCCGTGATCCCGAACCGCGCGAAGAACCGCACGGCCTTTTGCCAGTCGCGCTGGAGCGTCTCCGCGAGTCCCGGCGTGGTCACGACCATCGCGCGGGCGCGCTTCACTCGCCCCCGCAGCTCGCGCAGCCTCCGCTCCGCAGCCCGCTCGTCCGCCTCCCGCGAGTCGTCGGGAAGGCCGCTCGTGATCTCGAGGAGGCTGAACCGCCGCGCTGGGGTCGCGATTGTTGACTGCTCCTCCGCGTCCTCGCCTTCGCCTTCGTCCGGGCCGCCGAACGCGACCCGCGACTCGAACCGCGTCCGCGTCTGGGTCGCCTCACGTCACGCCCGTCGCGCGCGAGCGTCTCGGCACGGACCGGGGGGGCTACGACCTCCGCCCGCGCCGCCTTCACATGGCTTCGTTAGGGGCACGGTGAGTAGGAGAACGCCCAGCCGCCTCCGGGTCCTCCCGGAGCCGAGAGGTTATCCACCTGCCAGATGCCGAAATGGCCAGGAAACCAGTAGACATAGCTCTCGGTAAAGGGAAGATTCCAGGGAAGGGTGTAGTTCTTCCCCTCCGATACAAACGGCACGGTTACTGCGAGCGAATGTGAGTTAGACGGAAGCGGCACTGTCTTGGCCTGGCTATTGCAGGTCGAAACTGCGGCCTCGTTTGCGGCCGTGTATCCATTTTCGAAGAGCACGGAACTCGGGGCTCCGGAGAATCCTTGGAAAACCACGGACGTCGCTTCGCCTGAATCCGAGAGATTGCTGGGGACGCCCACTGTCCAGCCGCCGATAGTCTCCGGGTTCGCGGGTTGGGATGGAACCACAGTGAACGAATCGGAGCAGGGCGAGTTCGCCCCGGGTCCCCACGCCAGCTGACTGGCCTGTTGGAACACGGTGAGTACGACGGCGTTGAAAGTTCCCGACGCAGACCCGTTCGAGGAAGAATCAGTCTCCCACGAGGAGTCGTTGGGATAACCGAAGCCCCCGGGAAACGAAGCCGGAATGACTCCTTCCGCCGACACGTTCCCGCCGAAGGGGGAATTCGCGAGAACGATGGGGACGTACGAAACTCCCGTCCACATGCGGGTGCTGGACACGCATTCCCAATGAAGCACTGGGGCCCAGCCGGCGAATGAAGTCGGCAGGAACAGAGCTACGACAATCGCTACCGCCGCGGTGGAGAGAAGAGCCCTACGACGACGCCTGCTCCACGGCATATTCCGGTTTCAAAACCTGATGGTTCTTGGTTCACATCTCGTTGACGGTCTAAGAGCGGCTTCCTGGGCAAGTCTGCTCTGAGGGACCACCGCAGTAGCCTTCGAACCAGATATGGGACACGGGGGCTGTCACTCCGTTGGCCTGATTGAAGAAGTAGAAGTAACCGTACCCACCGTTTGGATCCGTGTTAGGTGCGTAGACATTGCAGTATGCCGTGTTGGTTAAGCTAGTGGACACCGTGTTAGTCCACCCCATGTGGAACAAAGGCGTACTGATCCCGTAACCATCGCCAACTGCGGCATCTAGGTCAAGCGCGAGCGAGGTCGTGTTCGAATACGTCCCTTGATTGAATATCCCGAT
>JBKQMS010000021.1:0-5359 GCA_052326485.1 Thermoplasmata archaeon
AGATCGGGTTGCGGACCAGGCCTCCGAGCTCTCCGCGGACGATCCGACGGCCAACCTCGGTACCGAACTGGAAGTTGAGGCGTCGATCGTCGATCGACCAGGAGCGGTTCGTCTCGAGGTAGACCCCGTCGTTCACCCCTTCGAGCAGCTCGTCTAAGCCGAGCTCCCCGGGCTCAAGGTTCACGTTCGTCATTCGGACGAGCGGGGCGCGGTCGCCCCCCGAGGCCCGCGCCGTGCCGCCCGAGCGCCGGAGCCCGAGCTCGGCGGCCGACTCCCTCGAGGAGAGCGTTCCGACAAGGGTCCCCCGGCGCACGATGGGCGTCCGCTGGGCAGTGACCCCCTCGTCGTCCCACCCGAACGTGCCGAGCCCTCCGGGCTCGGTCGCGTCGGCGACGACGTTCATGAGGTCACTGCCGTAGCGCAGGACCCCGATCTTCTCGGGAGCGACCCAGCTCGTGCCGGCGAAGCCGGCCTCGGAGCCGAAGATGCGGTCGAGTTCGACCGCGTGTCCTACGCTCTCGTGGACCTGCAGGGCGAGCTGGGCGGACCCGAGGACGAGCGTCGTCGCCCCCGTGGGACAGACGGGGGCGTCGAGCAGCGCCGCCGCCTCCCGACCGACCTCGGGAGCGCATCCCGCGAGGTCGAGGCCTTCGACGAACTCGAAACCCGCCTGAGAGAAGTCCCCTCCGAACGAGGACGGGGCGCTGCGGGTCTGGACGTTCGAGCCCCGCACCGCCGTGGCGGTGACCCCGGCCCCGACATGCACGATCCTCGAGGTGTACGACGCCCCATCGGAGGAGCCGTACCATTTGTCCTCTTCCCACGCTTGGAACGTCGCGAGGCCGCTCTTGACGGCCGGTGCCGTGTGCAGCCCCTTCTCGGCCGCGGTGAGCAGCTCGAGGACCGGCTCGAACGGGATCGCGAACGGGTCACGGCGTAGCCGGGTCTCGTAACGCCCGCCGACAGGGCCGGGGTCTTCCGTGACGCGCACTCGCTCCCGAGCGTGCCGTCCCGCGGCCCGCGCTAGGCGCACGGCGAGACGGGCGACCTCGCGCACCGGCCCCGGACGTAGGTCGCAGGTCGTCGCGAACCCCCACGCGCGTTCGGTCCGCACCCGCACCCCGAGCGTCTCCGTCCGGGCGTCCGTGAGCGCGCTCGCGGCCCCGTTTCGCACGGCGAGCTGGACGAACCGGGAGGGCGCCACCACGCGGACGTCGGCGTGGACGCCCCCGGGCTGGTCGGCGACCGTGAGCGCGGCCCGGATCAGCTCCTCCACGACACCCCTCGATGCGGCGGCGGCAGCGGAGCGGAGGATTTACGCCTGCGGGGGGCAGCGACTGACGGGCGCGCGGCGCCCAAGCGTTACAACATCACGCGCAGGTTGAGCTTCTCGGTGAGCTCTTTGTACCGGTTCCGGATCGTGACCTCGGTCACGCCGGCGACCTCGGCGACCTCTCGTTGGGTGCGCCGCTCGCCGCACTGGACGCTCGCAATATAGATCGCCGCGGCGGCCACGCCCGTCGGGCCGCGACCGCTCGTGAGCTCGCGCTCGGTCGCTTCCTTCAGGATCTCGTTGGCCCGCGTCTGGATCTCGCCCTTCAGCTTGAGCTCGGAGCAGAACCGCTGGATGTAGTCCTGCGGCTTCGTGGGCATCAGCTTGAGGTGCAGCTCGCGGGTCATGAAGCGGTACGTCCGGCCGATCTCCTTCCTCCCGATCCGGGACTTGGAGGCGATCTCGTCCAGCGTCCGCGGTACGTTGCACTGCCGGCAGCTCCCGTAGAGGGAGGCGGCCACGACCCCCTCGATCGAGCGGCCCCGGATGAGGTTGCGGTTGACAGCCTTGCGGTAGATCATCGCGGCGGTCTCCCGAACGTTCCGCGGGAGCGCCATCCCCGAGGCGATGCGGTCGAGCTCGGCGAGCGCGAAGGCCAGGTTGCGCTCGGTCGCGTTCGACACGCGGATCCGTCGCTGCCACTTGCGGAGGCGGTACAGCTGCGCGCGGTTGCGGGTCGGGATCGATTTGCCGTACGGGTCGCGGTTCTTCCAGCCGATCTCAGTGGAGAGCCCCTTGTCGTGGATCGTGAGGGTCGTCGGGGCTCCCGTTCGGGCCCGCTTCTCGCCCTGCTCGGCGTCGAACGCGCGCCAGTCGGGTCCCTGGTCGATCATCGACTCCTCGAGGACGAGGCCGCATTCGTCGCAGACGAGCTCCCCGCGCTCGTAGTCCCGGGTAAGGTGGGTGGACCCGCAACTCGTGCATCGCGTCGGGACGACGATGTCTTCCGGTCGGTCGGCGGGTTTCTCCGCGTTCGGGGTCGCTTCTTCCGCCACCATAGGGTGATTGCTCCTACTCTCGGACCAGCGTCCGACCCAGGAGGGCGGCGCCCTCCGATGCGCTCGGGGTCCGGCGCGGCCGAACGCTCAGGTACGGCCGGGCCACGGGACCAAAGACTCGCACGACCTGTCCGCGGACGACCCCGCCCGGGTCGCCGACCAGCGTCCCCTCGGGAACTACCTCGGGACCCGCGGCGCGGACCGTGAGATGGCCCGCGGGCGTTATCGCCAACACCGTCCCGACGTCGCGATTTCTGGGCCGACTGTCCGCTCGCGACAAGTGGTATAAACCACTTGCGATATGTATATGAGGATTACGCCCGGGGTCGAGGTCGGATTCGCCCTCGGCCGGTCGCCGGTTCGATACCCTGTCCTTCTCCCTCTTCGGCTTCGGTCCGTTCCTCGGGTGGGACGTAGGGCGAGTAGAACGATGGGCGGACCGTCCGCGCGTGCGGCTCGGCCCCCTCCTCCTCGGGCTCCGGCTTCGCAGGCTCGCTCTCCTTCCGGCGGGGCGGGGCGGCCCGGGGCGGCGGCGGGGAGACGGAGTCCCGCTTCTTTTCCTGGGTGAGGCGGTCGACCTCCGCCCAGAGCTGCTCGATCTCCTCCTCCGGGGTCCCGTACCGACGGTCCTCGCTGATCGCGGCGCGAACCTGGGCCATGAGGCGGGCGGCGCTCGACGCGTCGCGGGCCTTTCCCTTGATCCGCTGGAGCCGGCGGGCGAGGTTCCGTGCCTCGAGCAGGATCTCCTCCTCCTCCCGGGCCGAGAGCGGCGGAAGCGCCGGCGCCCGCGGGATGCGCGCCACGGTCCGGCGGGTCTCGACCAACCGCTGCGCGGCGGTGGCGAGGTTCTGGTCCTGGAGCGCTTGCAGGAGCCGCGCGAACGAGCGGGTCGAATCCCCGACGTCCTCGCCCCGGTCCCGTGCCCGACGGATGGAGACCCCCAGCGCCTGCGCCTCCTGGACGCAGAACTTCGGAACGGCGTCGTTCAGGACCGCGAGGGCGAGGGAGGCGCTCGCCGCGGCCTTCTCGAGCGAGCCGGAGCTGAGCGGTTCGGACATCAGGTGCATCCGCGGGTTCCCCACGCGGCTGTCGAGGATCGCGAGGTCGACGCCGATAGTGCCGGCGATCGCCCTCAGCTCGTCGGCGCGGCGGAGGAGCTCCCGGACCCATGTCCAGTCAGCGCCGGCGCGGGTGATGAGGGCCTCCGCCCGCTTGAGGATGCCCGTTGCCGTATCGACCTCGCCGTCCTTCGCCGCTCGCTGGAAGGCGTCGCGGACCGCGTCGGTCGGGAACGGGAGCCCCTCGGCCTCGAGCGCGCGGCCGCGCTCGATAAGAGCGTCCAGGCGAGGACGCAGCGCCGCGATGCCGCGGGGTTCCGGGTTCATCGGTCCGCCCCCGAGATGTCGGCCGAGAGCATCCGCATGAGCCTCGAGAGGGTGAGGTCGGCGTCCTTGAGCTTGCGGGCCCGCAGGAACTCGGTGGCCTCGCGGATCTGCACCGCCGCATCGTGCGCGACGTCGCTGTCGACCGGCAGGGTCCGGATGCGGGACGCGAGCAAGCGTGCCTTCTTGAGGAGGCGGTCGAGCATCTCGTCCTCGGTCTCTTCCGGCGTCGCCGGTGGGCCCGCCGCTACCGCGGGGGATGCGGCCGCGGCGACCTCGAGCTCGGAGAGCTCCCGTCGAAGGTCCTGAACGCTGCGCACCGCCTCGGTGAACCGTCCCTTCTTGAGGTGGCGCGTCGCCTCGAGGTGCAGCCGCTTCGCGACCGCGCTCGGCGCGTGGTCCTCGGGGTAGCGGTCAAGGGTCTTCTCCGCGCGCTCCAGCTCCTCGGTGAGCGCGCTCGGGATCGCCTCGTGGAGCAGCATCAGGGCCCGCGCCGCCTCCTGTGCGACGCTGTCGAGAACCTCCTCCGTGAGGTTCGGCTCGCGCAGCTTCTCTCGGAGCGCCTCCACCTCGCTCGAGATCTCTCCGAGGGGGATGGCGAGTTCGGCGGCCTCGCTCCGCAACCCTTCGACCTGGGCCAAGAGTCCCTGGAGGCCTCTCCAATCCGACTCGAACTGGGTCATCCGACGTTCGGTCTCCACCAGATGGCGGATCGCGTCCCCGCGCTCCCCGTCGGCGAGTGCCGCCTGCGCCTGGCGTAGGTCGTCCCCGATCGCTATCCGAGCGCCGGTCCGCTCGAGGGATTCCCGCCGTTCCCCGAGCTCCGTGAGCCGTCGATGGACGAGCTCGTCGCTCTCGGTCTCGAGGCGGGTCTGGGCCGAGCGGAGGATCGCTAGCGCTTCGGAGCTCCGGCCGTCCGCCTCGCTGAGCGCGGCCTGGCAGAGCTCGTTCGTGAGGTCGGGGGCTCCTCGTCCGAGTTCCTGGACGAGGTCCATCTTGGTCCGAAGGTCCCGACTGATCAGGGCGTTCAGTTCCTCCTCTGGAGAGGGAGCGCTCGCATGGGGCCGCTCGGGTTCGGGAGAGGATAGGGCGGGAGGTTCGGAAGAGGGCGAATTCGTTTCCCCTCCGTCGTTCGAGCGCAGCCCTTCGATCGCGAGTCCCGTGGGAAAGCCGCAGACCGAGCAGTGGACCGCGGTCGAGGGGATAGGTTGCTCGCAGATCGGACAACTCGACGGCACGGTACGTTCCTATTCTCTCCCAGAGACGGTTCGCCGGCCCTTAATCCCTTTCGTCAGGCGTCCACCGTCGATGGCCGAAGGGAAGCCGGCGAGCCTACCCTCCCGAAAAGGTGGGGACGACCGTAAGGTGGAGGGGCCGTTCGATCGGGGTGTCGAGGGGAACGGGCGTCTCTCCGGCGAGGACCGCGCACCCTTCCGGCGCCTCGCCGGCCGAGCGGACGACCGCCCGCACGAGCGTCCCCGAGGCGACGTCGAACCGGGCGGTTCGGGTGCGGCTACCGCGGACGACCTCGACCTCGACGAGGAGCGTAGCGGGGGAGGCGCTGAGGGGGAGACTCTCCGTCGCCGGGGTGGTTCCCCGGGCGTCCTTTGAACTCCCGCGATGCAAACGCATCACCAGATCTCGAA